>WTIP01000168.1 GCA_011525195.1 Flavobacteriales bacterium
CTTTTGGTCATAAATATGTTTTTCTTTATCTCGGAGGGTTTTTAATTGCAATTGGTATAGAAAAATGGAATTTACATCGAAGGATTGCACTTACTATTATCGCTTTTATTGGCTCAGACACCCGCAAGATTATTTTGGGTTTTATGATTGCTACCGCTTTTTTATCTATGTGGATTTCAAATACAGCAACTTCAGTAATGATGCTTCCTATAGGGTTAGCGATTATTAAACAGTTAAAAGACAATCCAGATACTGATGAAGATGAAAACCTCATTTTCGGTAAGGCTTTAATGTTGGGAATTGCTTACAGCGCTTCTATAGGAGGAATTGCCACTTTAATTGGAACCCCACCCAATCTTGTACTGGCGGGAATTATAGAATCTACTTACGGTTATGAAATTACCTTTTTAGAATGGTTTCAATTTGGGTTGCCTGTAGCGCTATTGCTCTTGATTTTTTGTTGGTATTACCTTACTCGAATAGCATATAAATTTAAGCAAGTTGACTTCCCTGGAGGGCTGAAAGAGATTCAACGACTCAAATCAAATTTAGGAATTATCAGTAAAGAAGAAAGACGCGTAGGATTTGTTTTTATTCTGGCATCTTTGTGTTGGATTAGCCGCTCTTTTATTTTACAACCGCTTTTCCCAGGTATAGACGATACGATAATCGCAATTTTATTTGGAATTACACTTTTTATTATCCCCTCAAAAAATAATAAGGAGCCTCTACTGAATTGGAAAGACACCTTGAATTTACCCTGGGGGATTATATTATTATTTGGCGGTGGTATGGCATTAGCAAAAGCTTTTGATGAAAGTGGACTTGCCTTGTGGTTAGGGAATTTAATGACAGAATTTGGTGGTTTTCCCTTTTTTATTCTCTTACTTCTTTTAATTACGGCAGTTAATTTTTTAACTGAAATCACTTCAAATTTGGCAACTACAGCGATGTTACTTCCCGTATTAGCTCCCTTGGCACTTGAGGTGGGGGTACATCCTTTTGGATTAATGGTGGGCGCTGCTGTTGCTGCCTCCTGCGCCTATATGCTCCCAGTAGCAACTCCGCCAAATGCAGTGGTTTTTGGTTCAGGCTACCTTAGAATACCTGATATGGTTTCTAAAGGAATCGTACTCAATCTTTTTTCAATTTTCGTAATCAGTATCATGGTATATTTCCTACTTCCTTTCCTTTGGGAGATAGATTTAACCTCATTTCCAGAAACATTCCTCCCCTAAAGTTCAGAGAATAGAAAATCAAAATAAGTGTCTGGGAAAGGCTCATTTTGTATCGTAAAATGCCACCATTCTTTATCATAAGGTTTGAAGCCATGTGTAATCATGAGTTCTCTGAGGAATTTACGATTTGCTTGTTGTGCAGGCGTGAGTTGGGAGTAGTCATAATTAGACCGTGAGCCAAAAAAATCCCAACTACCTCCCATATCTAGGGTTTTCCCTCTTTGAGCTCCTTGGGTATATATAATTGTAAGATCAACAGTACTCCCTCTGCTATGGCCACTTTTTGAAGCGATATATCCCAAATCAAACAGTTTAATTTTTGCAATTTCAGGATAGTAGTCTCTTTTTTTTAGGGTGTCTTCTTGAATTTTGGCCCATTGAATAAAGTCATTTACAGCGGTCTGTGGCCTGTAGGCATCAAAAATTTTAAGCCCGAGTCCCTTTGATAATAGTTTGTTTTGTATGTTCTCCAATTGAGTAGCGAGCTCTTTTGTGCCAAGTGCAACGGCATTTTTATACCCCCTAACAGGTCTTCCCATAAAATTTGCTGAAGAGGCATATCCCAAATCAATATCCAGGCTTGGAATTTGATTACTGAGTACTGTAAACCCCTTAGGATATTGAGCCTGTATGTGCAAGGAATATAATAAACAACAAAAAGTACACTTAATAAGCGAGTACATGATCTAAAAGTTTACTGCGAATATTAAGCTGATAGAGGCCTCGCTGGTCTCTGGAGGGGTATACACGATTACTTAAAAAGATCAAAAAACTTTCTTGCTCGGGATCTATCCAAATCAGGGTCCCAGTAAATCCTGTATGTCCAAAACTAGCAGGGGAGGCCAATAAGGAAGGATAAGGTTCCTCCTCACTTTTTAATTCAGGCTTGTCAAAACCAAGTCCTCTTCGGTTTTGACTTTCAGGATAAGCCTTCTGGGTAAAAAGCGCTATTGTTTGAGGGTCAAGAATCTTTTTTCCTTTATAGTTTCCATTATTTAAAAGCATTTCTAAAAGGGGTGCTATAGATGTCGCATTTGCAAAAAGGCCTGCATTACCAGAAATACCCCCCATTAGTGCTGCTGCTTCGTCATGAACCCAACCTTGAACAAGCTGTTTTCTAAAAAATGCATCATATTCAGTAGGAACGATTTCCCCTTTTGGGAAGATAGTTGCAGGGAGAAAAGTGAGCCGTTCCAGTTGAAGAGGCTGATAAAAGTGGGTAGCTAAAAAGTGTTCAAACGAAAGACCACTTAGCTGCTCAGTAAGTTGAGGGATTAAAAAAAACCAAAGCCCTGAATAGAGATAGGTTCCAGGATCGCTGACTTTTGTTTTTTTAATTCTTCGTATAATTTTTTTGCGGTAATTGTGATGAACAAAAAGCGAATCACTTATTTGTATAGCATAGCGCTTAGATGCTGAATGGCGAAGCGTTCTGGCTTTAAAAGCCCCGTTATTTTTGCGTACTGTATTTTGGTGTGCCAAATAGGGCAACCATCCCGCGGAATGACTCAGCACTTCTCTAAATGTTGTATTTTTTTTATTCCCTCTCTTTAGGGCAGGGAGATAATCAGAAATCTTGGCGTCTAAATTGAGCTTATAAGTCTCATAGAGTTTCATAAAAGCAAGAGTAGCTGCTAGTACTTTAGTGACAGAAGCCAAATCATAGAGGTCGCTTTTTTTTACAGGGACAAGAGAATCATAAGTATGATAACCATAAGTTTGATGATAGTCTAGATGTCCTTTTTTAAAAAGGTAAACCTGAGCCCCTGGATAAGCCTTATTTTGAATCCCATAATTTACAATGCTGTCTATGGCTGAAGTAAAGGCACGCTCTTTATCCTGAGCAAAAATTATTGTACTACTTAAAAAGGTGAATAGAACTATAATAAAAAGCGTTTTCTTCATAAATCCTAAGATGAGACATCTCCATTTTTTATAAATTTAAACCAAATAAATCAAGTAGTAATTTAAATTTACCCAATTGTTTTCTCCTATATTTAGGTCTTATTTTATTTCACCTCTTTTTTTTTGGGGGCTTATTTTTTTCAGTTTCACGAAAAATTTTGCGCAAGAAAAGGAGGACGATCTTTTGCCTTTTGATGCTGTCATTCAGACTGAAATGGGTGGAAAACGCTTTAAGTTTTATGGAAATACTCGTTTTAATTTTAATCAAGCTTATTTTTCAAATTGGATTTCAGGGGGTGAAAGTGCTTTAACACTCTTATATGGGCTTGACTATAATTTTAATTATTCTAATCGGAATGGCTTGGTTTGGGATACAAATTTGCTTTTGTCATTGGGGACAACCTATCTGTCAGGGAGTAAATTTTTAAAAAAAGCAGATGACCGCTTTGAGATTAACTCACTGGTAGGTAAACAAATAAATAAGTATTGGAATTATTCGGGATTTTTAAATTTTAAGACACAGCTACTTCCAGGATTTAAATTTTTTACACGAGAAGGAATTCAACAAAGAGAGCGGACTTCTCAATTTATTTCACCCGCTATTCTACAAGGGGGTTTGGGGTTTTATCATAAAAAAAATCGAGACTTCTGGCTCAATCTATCCCCTATCTCAGCCCGTATTATAATTGTTTCTCAGCGGTTTACAGAAAATTTAGAAGCGGGGACAAAATATTTTGGTGTAGAGGCCAATAAACGAAGTAAGTTCTTTTTTGGAGCACTATTTTCAGGCTTCTTTAAAAAAGAAATTATGGAAAATATTATTTGGCAAAATAAATACAGTTTTTATGTAAACTATCTTGAAAAAACAAAAAATATTGATTTTGATTGGAATTTAAATATGCGATTTAAAGTCAATAGTAAAATTTCAGGGAACTTTATTTTACACTTGCTTTATGACGATGATTTATTAGGCAAACTTCAAGTGCGCGAACTTTTAGGGTTGGGTATAAATATAGATTTATAAACTTTTACTCTTCTCCCCGTGCTTTTCTTAGAAACCAATCGTAGTTATAGAATGTAATAAATATATTATACAC
>WTIP01000060.1 GCA_011525195.1 Flavobacteriales bacterium
CAATAAACCTTCAAAAAGCGTTTAAATATCAAATTTAATGCGAATTATTCTCTAACATAAAAAATAATCAATCAATTAAATCACAATTCATCCCCCTCATTAGGGGGGTATTTTTAAAGAATATAATTATGAAAGCAAAAACTAAAGCAACCCAAGACCAAATGACGCCTGTATCCGCATTAAAAGAATTAGTGGAAGGCAATAAGCGTTTTGTTGAGAAAAAACAACTCAATAGAGATTTAATGCAACAAGTAGCAGAAACCAGTACCGGGCAGTATCCCTTTGCAACAGTATTAAGCTGTATTGACTCAAGGGTGTCTTCTGAACTTATTTTTGATCAAGGGATTGGAGATATTTTCAGCGTAAGAATTGCTGGTAATTTTGTCAATGAAGACATCCTCGGAAGCATGGAGTTTGCCTGTAAGCTGGCGGGGACAAAGTTAATTCTAGTACTTGGGCACACTGCATGTGGGGCTGTAAAAGGAGCTTGTGATCACGCACGTTTAGGTAACCTTACCGCCTTAATTAATAAAATTGAACCAGCTGTAGCTGCAGTAAAAGAACCTGCTGAGGAGAGTATGAGAAACTCCTCAAACCCCACCTTTGTGAATGATGTAGCGGCAATGAATGTCAAAATGACGATTGAGGCTATTAGGGCACAAAGTCAAGTCCTTAGAGAAATGGAAGATGCAGGAACTATACATATCGTAGGGGGAATGTATGACATCAGTACAGGTACAGTAACTTTTAATTGATTTTGAAACCAACCTTTTTTTCATTTGAAAAAGAGGTTGGTTGTATTTTGCAAAAAAAGGGGAGCAGTTACTCTTCCATCGAAAAAGTCTCCATGAATTTAGTAGTATAGTTCCCTTGAATATATTCTGGGTGGCTCATTAACTTAAGATGAAAAGGAATGGTTGTTTTCACCCCTTCAATAACAAATTCTTCTAAAGCCCTTTTCATTTTATTAATGGCTGCTTCTCGCGTTTGAGCAGTCGTAATGAGTTTGGCAATCATCGAATCGTAATGTGGTGGAATCACATAACCACTATATACATGGGTATCTAAACGTACACCATGGCCTCCTGGGAAATGTAGTGTAGTGATAACACCTGGACTCGGTCTAAAGTCGTTGTAAGGATCTTCGGCATTGATTCTACATTCTATTGAATGCAGTTTTGGGAAATAATTTTTACCAGAAATTTTTTCGCCGAAAGCGACTTTGATTTGTTCTTCAATCAGGTCATAATCTATGACTTGTTCAGTAATGGGATGTTCTACTTGAATACGGGTATTCATCTCCATAAAATAGAAATTTTTGTGTTTGTCAACCAAAAACTCTATGGTGCCTGCCCCTTCGTATTTTATGTATTCTGCTGCTTTGACTGCAGCTTCCCCCATTTTTTTGCGCAATTCAGTAGTCATGAAGGGAGAAGGGGTTTCTTCAGTTAACTTTTGATGTCTTCTTTGCACAGAGCAGTCTCTCTCAGAAAGATGACAGGCCTTACCTTTTGAATCACCTACGACTTGTATTTCAATATGTCGGGGTTCTTCGATGAGTTTTTCCATATACATCCCATCATTTCCAAAGGCAGCTTTAGACTCTTGACGGGCGCTTTCCCATGCTTTTTCAAGTTCTTCGGGTTTCCAGACAGCGCGCATTCCTTTACCCCCTCCTCCGGCAGTGGCTTTGAGCATTACTGGATAGCCGATTTCTTTGGCCAGTGTCTGTGCTTCTTTAAAAGACGCCAAAAGGCCTTCAGACCCTGGAATAGTGGGAACACCCGCCGCCTTCATGGTTGCTTTTGCGGAAGCTTTGTCTCCCATTTGATCAATCATTTTTGCAGAGGCCCCAATAAATTTAATGTCGTGCTCTTGACAGATTTTAGAAAACTTTGCATTTTCAGATAAAAAGCCATAACCAGGATGTATGGCATCTGCATTGGTAATTTCTGCGGCGGCTATAATGTTAGACATTTTTAGATAAGATTCGCTACTCGCTGCAGGACCGATACAAACAGCCTCATCAGCAAAACGCACATGTAAGCTTTCTGCATCTGCTTTGGAATAGACCGCAACTGTTTTGATACCCATTTCTTTACAGGTACGAATGATACGCATAGCAATCTCTCCACGATTGGCAATCAATATTTTTTTGAACATGAGTCCGGTTTTATGAAGGTTGAATGACGAATAAAGGTTGGTCAAATTCTACAGGTGAGGCGTCATCAACTAAAATTTTGACGATTGTACCACTCACTTCTGATTCGATCTCATTAAAAAGTTTCATCGCCTCAATTACGCATAAGACATCTCCCTCTTTAACGGTATCTCCTACCTCTACAAACACAGGCTTGTCGGGGGCGGACTTTCGATAAAACGTCCCGATAATCGGGGACTTAATAGTGATCAAATTATCATCCTCAGGTACTTCTGTTGCTGCTTGTGGAGCCACAGCAGATTCTGGTACCGCAGCGGGTGTTGCGGCAGCAGGCACAGCTGTTGGAATAGCCGTGGGAAGTGTTTGAATTTGTTGCACCAAATTAGCTTCTTGAAACTGTACATCTGAACTCGTTTTAATTGTGATTTTGATATCCTCCATTTCGAGTTTTACTTCTTGGGCTCCTGATTTAGCCACAAATTTGATTAGGTTTTGAATGTCTTTAATATTCATATACTTAATTGTTAATTAATAGGCCCATGTAAGGTAGGCCGAACCCCAAGTAAAACCTCCACCAAATGCAGCAAAGATCATCTTGTCTCCTTTTTTAAATTTAGATTGATAGTCATTTAACAGCAGCGGGATTGTCGCGGCTGTAGTATTCCCATAATAGGTGATATTCATCAGTACTTGATCTTCTCTTAGCCCAATGCGTTGAGCTGTAGCATCAATGATGCGTTTGTTGGCTTGATGAGGGATAAGGTAGTCTATCTCTTTTCCAGTTAACGTATTGCGCTTAAGAATTTCAGCAGCTGAATCAGCCATTTCAGACACAGCGGATTTAAAGACTGTTTTGCCTTCCTGGTAAAGGTATTGCCAATTATTTTCTACTGTTTCATGGGTGGTAGGGTGCAAAGAACCGCCCGCTTTTATTCCTAAGGACATACGTTCTTGACCGTCACTTCTCAGGTATTCGTCCTCCCATCCAAATTCATTAGGACTGGCTTCAAAAAGTACCGCTCCTGCACCGTCACCAAAGATAACACAGGTGGTCCGATCAGTATAATCTACTATTGAAGACATCTTATCTGCACCAATGAGTAAAACTTTTTTATAACGCCCCGAGCTGATGTATGCTGCACTGGTACTCATCCCGTATAAAAAACCAGAACAGGCGGCGCTTAGATCATAGGCAAAGGCATTTTTTGCTCCTATAGAAGAAGCAACATAGGCTGCAGTAGCTGCTACAGGCATATCTGGAGTGACAGTAGCCACAAGGATGAGGTCTATCGTTTCGGGGTCTAGATTACTTTTTGAAATTAAGTCTTTTGCAGCTTCTATAGCAAGAAAAGAAGTGGCTTTAGAGGCGTCTTTTAAAATCCTTCGTTCTTTTATTCCTGTCCTAGAACGAATCCACGCATCATTTGTATCAACCATTTTTTCTAAATCTGCATTAGATAAAATTGTATTAGGGACATACCCTCCAACGGCTGTAATAGCCGCTTTTATTTGCTTAGTCCTTTCTAGATTCATGCTAAAAGGAAGCAATATACTGATCTATTTGATAGGTGAAGATAGTAGTTTTTTAGTGCAATCAAAATAATTGACTTAAAAAAGACAAACGAAAAAGCAATGCTTTTTAGAACCTGAAGCTTAGGCTTCAGGAGTAGTGGCGTCAATAAGAACTTTTCCTCTGTAATAAAGTTTTCCTTCATGCCAATGCGCTCTGTGATACAGATGTGCTTCTCCAGTAGAAGAGCAAGTGCCTATTTGTTGGTCCGCTGCTTTGTAATGCGTACGTCTTTTGTCCCTTCTTGTTTTAGAAATTTTTCTCTTTGGATGTGCCATAATTTTTAGTTTCTCTTTTTTTTACAAAAGATCTTTTAATTTATTCCAACGTGGATCTATAGATCCTTTTAAATGCGTTTCTTTAGGTTCTAATGTTTTGAGTTTTTCAACAATTTCACTATTTAATGTCCCGTCTTTTATTCCTGGGTGAATTCGCTTCTGAGGAATCGATAAAACGACCATTTCATAAAAATACTGGGCGACATTGAGCTGATAACTCCCTTCAGGTAAAACTAAAATCTCATCTGAGGGTTTATCTGGGGGAATGCCAAATTTTACAATCAGATCAAATTGCGATTCCACACAATAGTCAAAAAGCTCCATGGATAGATCACAGGGTATTACTACGCTGCCATTGACTTCAAAATGCAACTCTAAAAAGGTCGATTTTTTATCTAAAGTCAAATAGCCCTTTAACGAAGCATCATCAAATTCGTCAAACTCAAAATGTGTAAAGAACGTCGAGTCAATTGTAAACTCAAATTGATGCTTTCCTTCTTTCAACCCTACAAAAGAGAGAGTAAATTCTTTTAATGCATCCATAGGCCTGCAATTGAGCGGCAAATTTATAAAAAAAACCAATTCATCAAGCGATTTTAATCAGCTTTGTGGGATTGTTTAATATAAAAGGCCCTTTGCAATCAAAAATTCTGCAATTTGAATGGTATTGGTAGCGGCGCCTTTTCTAAGATTATCAGCCACTATCCACATATTGAGGGCATTGGGATGTGAGGTGTCCCGACGAATACGCCCCACAAAAACAGCATCTTTTCCCGCAGCATAGAGCGGCATCGGATACAGGTTGTTAGAAGGATCGTCTTGGACTTCTACCCCAGGACTATTTTCTAAAAGAGAACGAACGTGCGAAATATCAAACTCTTTTTCAAATTCAATATTAACAGACTCACTATGACCCCCAACCACTGGAATTCGAACAGCGGTTGCTGTAATGGCCATCTCGGGCGCATTTAAAATTTTATGTGTTTCATTGATTAACTTCATCTCCTCTTTGGTATAGTTGTTTTCCAAAAAGACATCACAATGTGGAAGTGCATTTTTGTGAATGGGATGTGGATAGGCAGCATCCGCTTCGAGTCCCTGTGATTCTTGCTCAAGTTGTTGTACTGCTTTGACTCCAGTACCAGTAATCGATTGGTAAGTTGAAATGATTAGGCGTTTCGCTTGAAAGGCGCGATGAAGCGGAGCCAACGCCATTAGCATTTGTATGGTTGAACAATTCGGATTGGCAATGATTTTGTCTTCGCTAGTCAATTGATCACCATTAATTTCTGGGACAATTAATTTTTTAGTAGCATCCATTCGCCAAGCAGAGGAATTGTCGATCACAGTAGTTCCTGCTGCAGCAAATTTTGGCGCCCATTCTAAAGAGGTCTCCCCTCCTGCAGAAAATAATGCTATGTCCGGTTTGGCCTCAACAGCGGCCTCTAGTCCATTTACTTTATAGGGCTTGCCTTTAAAAGTCAATGTTTTCCCTACAGAGCGTTCCGAAGCGACAACCCATAATTCCTCTACAGGAAAATTTCTTTCCTCTAATACTTTCAGCATGATTTCACCCACCATACCAGTGGCACCCACGACTGCTACTTTCATTTTCTTCAGTTTAAATTTGGCGCAAAAATACTACTTATTCTAGGGCAAGCAAATCCCCATTGGATTTGTTTCAAAAAAATCACAATCTGTTTAATTTGTAACAAATTATTAAGGATGCAACAGGCGCTTAATGCGGGGGCCTAGTCCAGTGAGTAGTTCATAACTGATGGTATTGCCTTGTTGGGCAAATTCCTCAGCAGATTGGTCCATGGGCCCAAAAAAAGTAACTTCATCCCCTTCTTCACAGGGGATATTACCCACCTCTACCATGAGCATATCCATACAGACATTTCCTATAATGGGGGCTTTTTGCCCTTTGATTACGACAGTCCCTTTTTGATTTCCAAAGTGCCTTCCTATCCCATCTGCATGCCCGAGGGGTAGGGTGGCAATTCGAGTTTCAGCAGGTGCAACCCAACCGCTATTATAGCCTATAGCTTCTCCCTTTTTTACGGAGTGGATTTGAGTAATCTGTGCTTTTAAAGCGGCCACAGGTTTTAAAAGGGCATCCCATTCTAGCTTATTGGCATAACCGTGAAGGGCAATACCACAGCGTACGGCATCAAATTCATACTCGGGATAATTAAAAACACCCGAACTATTTAGCAAGTGGAAATAAGGGGGATTTGTTAGTACTTTTTCATAGGTTGCTTTAATTTGTTTAAAGCGTTCGATCTGTAAGTCACATAGGATCGAGGGGCGGTCTTCAGAAGCCGCTAAATGTGAATAAATACTTTCTACTTTAAAACAAGATTGATTTGTTTTTTGAATTAGCATTTCCACTGCATCTGGTGCAAAGCCGATACGGTTTAAGCCGGTATTGAATTTGAGGTGAATGGGATAATTTTGAATAGACTTTGAATTTAGAGCTGCGGCTAATTGATTTAGGTAATGATCTGAATAGACACAGGGTTCTAGATCGGCTTTTAAAAGTTCAGGAATTTTTTCTATTTGAGGATAAAAAACCAATATGGGTGTTTTGATTCCATAGTCCCTTAATTGAGTCCCTTCTTCGGTAGAAGCAACAGCAAGTTTATCTACCCCCAATTCAACGAGCCGCTTTGCAATAGGGGCTAATGCACTTCCATAGGCATTGGCCTTGACTACTCCAAAAAGTTGAGTCGTTGGGCGGATTTTATTCCGAATCACAGTATAATTATGCTCTAAATGGGAGAGGTAGAGGTGAAGCTGATTCAACAGGGGTAGGACTTAAGAATTCGTATTTTTTTTCATCGCTTTAAAAAAAGCAGCTCTAGAGAGTGGGGTATAATCTTCTTTTTCGCCCAGTACTACAAGCGTATCCTTAGAGGAGGTTCTATAGCTGTAATGGGCCAAATCTCCTGTACGGGTGCAAATGGCATGAACTTTCGTGACATATTCAGCAGTAGCCATTAATGCGGGCATGGGGCCAAAGGGATTGCCTTGGTAGTCCATATCAAGCCCTGCTACTATTACCCTTATTCCCCGATTGGCCAGATCATTGCACACCTGAACAATTTCCTGATCAAAAAATTGGGCTTCATCTATACCGACCACATCACAGCCATCTGCCAGTAAGGCAATATTGGCGGCGGCAGGCACGGGGGTAGAGGGGATTTGATTCTGATCATGTGAAGTCACTAAAACATCATCGTAGCGCTGGTCAATTGCAGGTTTGAAAATTTCAATTTTCTGTTGTGCAAATTGTGCCCTTTTAAGTCTTCTTATTAATTCCTCAGTTTTGCCAGAAAACATAGAACCACAAATGACTTCAATCCATCCAAATTGTTCTTTTGTATTGCCTGTATGTTCTAAAAACATTTTGTAATTTTCAGCTTAATTAGAGGGAATCAACCCAGAATCTTCTCTACAAAGGTATTAAATTCAGTCGGGTTGATGAAGATGTAAAAGGTATGACCGAAAAAATAAAAAAAGCACTCGTTGTTTGGGCTGAAAAGATAATTAAAAACGAATCTCAGTGGGACAGCGAGCACGTTCACCAAGCCATTCAAAAATTATATGAATTGTCGGTTTGTCAAAAATTTTTGATGGAAGAAACGCCCCCTAAATCTGAACTCTGGAGCCGCCAGCAGGCCGCGCTATCTTCGGTACTTGAAAACTTAACAGGCCCTTCAACTCCACCCGACCTAGAAAAAACAGAAGAGCTAGAAGTACCTCCAATGATGGAAACCATAAAAAATATGGTAACCGAGATGCCCGAGTCTGAAAATTATGACCGTCTGTTTGAAACAGTTCAAGAATCCCCGGTTTTTATTCCCAAAGAGGACAACACAGCGCGTGAAGTACAAGAAGAAACAAAGCTTAAAACGCTATTAGATGCTGAAGAGCGCAAAAACCTTAATGACAAATTTGCCCAGCAGCTGTCTATTGATTTAAATGACCGTTTGGCATTTATCAAGCACTTATTTGAGGAAAACGTAAGCGCCTATGAAGCTGTACTTTCTCAAATTATCACTTATTCCTCCTGGGAAGAAGTAGCTGATTTTATCCAAACTAAAGTGAAAATAGAATACCCCCATTGGAAAGAAAAAGAAGCAGTAGAAGCACGTTTTATGACTACTTTACAGCTAAATTTCAGCAAGTAATTGAACTAAAATAAACCGCTAATAAAATACTTTGATCTATCTGATTCCCACACCTATTGGTAATCTTGAGGACATGACCTTAAGGGGCATTCGCGTGCTTAAAGAAGTAGATTTGATTCTGGCAGAAGACACCCGAACGAGTCAAAAACTATTAAATCACTATGATATTGCTACTCCCATGCAAAGTTTTCATATGCACAATGAGCATCATAAAGTCAGTCAGATTCTTCAGCGCGTCAAGCACGGGGATACAGTTGCCCTCATTTCTGATGCGGGAACACCTGGAATTTCTGATCCTGGATATTTGCTGGTTCGCCAAGCGTTAAAGTTAGAGATAGAAGTGTGTTGCTTACCCGGCGCAACCGCTCTCATACCTGCATTGGTACAAAGTGGACTTCCTTCTGATCGCTTTGTTTTTGAAGGATTTTTACCCCAAAAAAAAGGGCGCCAAGCCAGGATACAGCAGATGGCAGAAGAAGTTCGGACGGTTGTTTTTTACGAATCCCCGCATAAGTTGATTAAGACCCTCAATCAAATGCTCCCCTATTTTGGAGGCGAACGCAAATTGTCGGTAGCTCGTGAATTGACAAAAAAATTTGAAAGTCAGTACAGAGGAAGTTTAGAAGGGGCGTTGGACTTTTTTGAGCAACATCCACCCAAAGGGGAATTTGTTTTGGTAGTAGAAGGCAATAAAAAGAAATAAGATGTTGTGGCAAGCCATCTCCCCTCCTGATAACCAACAGGTACAGGAATTAACGCAGGAATTAAAGATTCCAGAAGAGATTGCCTATTTGCTCATACAGCGGGGTATTACGAATTATAACAGCGCAAAAGCCTATTTCAGGGCCAGCTGGGAGCAGCTCCATGATCCGTTTACTATGGCGGACATGCAGCAAGCTGTTGAACGCCTTCAACAAGCTATTGAAAGCCAAGAATCCGTGATGGTTTTTGGGGACTATGATGTAGATGGAACGACAGCAGTTGCATTGGTTACCTCTTATTTAACTCACTATTTAGACTCTATTCTACCCTATATTCCTGACCGCTATACAGAGGGTTATGGTATTTCAAAAAAAGGAATAGCGCATGCCAAAGCGGAGGGAATTACTTTAATAATTGCTTTAGATTGTGGCATTAAGGCACAGGAAGAGGTAGCGTTTGCCCATTCCCTAGGGATTGACTTTATTATTTGCGACCATCACCTCCCCGATGAATTTCTTCCAAAAGCAGTAGCTGTTTTAGATCCTAAAAGAAAAGACTGTAATTATCCTTATAAAGAATTGTGTGGTTGTGGGATAGGATTTAAATTAATTCAAGGCTTACAGATCCAAATGAATCTTGAAGTAGCAGCACTCAGTGAATATTTGGATTTAGTTGCAACCGCTATTGCTGCGGATCTTGTTCCGGTGACAGGGGAAAATCGACTTTTGACTGCTTTGGGATTGGAACAAATGAAAATAAGGCCGAGGCCTGGATTTCAATTTTTTCTAGCCAACCTAAAAAAGCCCCCTCGAGTGAGTGACCTCGTTTTTGTTATTGCGCCCCGTATTAATGCTGCTGGGAGAATGAATCAAGGCATTAATGCAGTGACCTTATTATTATCAAAAACTCAAGAAGAGGCACTGCCTATAGCGCGATCTATAGAGTTTTTTAATACTGAAAGACGAACTACCGATGAGCGTATCACCCAAGAGGCGCTCCAACAAATTGAGTTGCAGCAAGGACAGTCCAAAGACACCACTGTGGTGTATCATCCTTCGTGGCATAAGGGAGTAATCGGCATAGTGGCATCGAGATTAATTGAAACCTATTACCGACCTACTGTTGTTTTAACTCAATCTGAAAATGTATTGGCAGGATCGGTGCGCTCTGTTAGAGGGTTTGATGTATATCAAGCTTTAGAAGCGTGTAAAGAGGTTATGATTCAGTTCGGAGGACATAAATACGCTGCTGGACTTACTTTAGAAGAAGAGCGGTTAGAAGAATTTAAAAATGCTTTTGAAAAGGCAGTTAAAGAACGGATTAATGAAAATCAGAAAACACCCATACTCTTCTATGACGCGGTACTTTCTTTAGATCAAATTTCTACAAAACTCTATCGGATTCTCTGCCAAATGGCTCCCTTTGGTCCTCAAAATATGAAGCCGGTTTTTATGAGCCGCCATTGTATTGATAAAGGAGGGAGTCGCCTTGTTGGGAAAGACCAAAACCACCTCAAATTAGAATTCTTTGATTCTAGCGGAACCGTACTGCAGGGCATTGGTTTTAATCTTGGGCACCACCACGCTAAACTAAAGCAAAAACAGCCTTTTTCTATCCTTTATACCCTCGATGAAAACGAGTTTAATGGAAATAAGAATTTGCAGTTGGTCGTGAAAGACCTCCAATTTGAAGCGTCGCTTTAAAAAAAATCATAGCAAGAAATACGAGTGTATTTATTGAGAATTGAGCTTTTGTAGTAGCTTGCGTGTTGATGAATCATGAGGATGTGAGGCATGGCCTTCAATATCTTCTAATACCTTATTGGCCAACTGTTTGCCCAATTCTACCCCCCATTGATCATAGCTGTAAATATTCCAAAGCACCCCTTGAACGAAAATCTTATGTTCATACATAGCGATGAGCGCACCCAAATTTTCTGGGGTTAATTGCTCAATAAGTAATGTATTGGTGGGCTTATCCCCTTCAAAAACTTTAAAAGGGGCCAAAGCGAGCTGATCAGCTTGATCCATTCCAGTAGCAGCTAATTCTTCTAGGACCTGTTTTTTTGTTTTGCCACTCATAAGGGCCTCGGTCTGAGCAATAAAATTGGCTAATAATTTATTTTGGTGTTCGCTATTTCCGTGAAGGGATTTTTTAAAACCAATAAAATCTGTAGGGATAAGTTTAGTCCCTTGGTGGATGAGTTGAAAAAAAGCATGCTGTGCATTAGTTCCTGAAGCTCCCCAAATGAGGGTACCTGTCTGATAATTTACTCGTTTCCCATTACGATCTACGGATTTACCATTACTTTCCATAATACCTTGCTGTAGGTATGCAGGAAGGCTTCTTAAATATTGTGTATAAGGAATTATGGCTTCACTTTCAGCGCCAAAAAAATTATTATACCAGATACTTATCAGTCCTAATACAACAGGGATGTTTTTTTCAAAAGGTGTTTTTTGGAAGTGGAGGTCCATTTTTCCTGCTCCCCTGAGCAATGCTTCGAAAGACTCAGGCCCTACAGCTAAGCAGATACTCAGGCCTACCGTACTCCATAAAGAAAAGCGCCCCCCTACAAAATCATTCATAGGAAAAGTGTTTTGAGGATCAATTCCAAAGGCCTTCGTTTTTTCAATATTGGTAGAAACAGCTACAAAATGTTGTGCAATCCCACTTTCAGGGACTTGCTTTAAAAACCATTTACGAATACTAACAGCATTGCTTAGCGTTTCTTGGGTAGTAAAGGTCTTAGATACGATAACAAATAGGGTTGTCTCAGGATTTAATCCTTTTAAAACTTCAAGATGATGATCTCCTTCAACATTGGAAACAAATCGGACTTCCAGATGGTTTTGATAATAAGCCAAGGCTTCTACAACCATAGCAGGGCCTAAATCAGATCCCCCAATACCAATATTTACAATGTGAGTTATGGGTTTGCCAGTATACCCTTTCCACGCTCCAGAAATCACTTGTTCGCAAAAAGCAAACATCTTTTGTTGCGCGGCTTTCAGTTCAGGGAGTATATTATTTCCATCCACAGATACAGGTCGATCGTCAATTTTTCTTAGTGCACTGTGCAATACGGCCCGGCTTTCAGTAGCATTGATAGGCGCCCCAGAGAACTGGGCTGCGATGGCGTCATTTAAACCACTCTGCTCAGCAAGCTCGATCAGTAAATCAAATCCTTTTCGGTCAATTTTATTTTTGGAAAAATCAATATAAAAGTCTTCCCATTCTAAAGTGCTATACGCTAAACGATTGGGTTCATTCTCAAAATGACTGAGAAGGGGGGTTTGTGCAATTTGCTGATAATGCACATGGAGTTTTTTCCACGCGGGCAATTCTGTGGGCACTTTATTAGGAAGGGTCTTTTCTGACATCTTTTTCTTGATTAGAAGGGATTACAGCATCTGATTCTGCATAGGTATCAAAACTAATACAGTCTAGTTGTGTTTTATAAGGAATAATATGCTGAGTGAATTTGGCTTTTAAATCGGAGTCAATGGGCTTGGCTTCAGGGAGTTTTTGTTTGAAGGGATCTACTTGGCGACCGTTTTTCCAGAAGCGATAGCAGACATGAGGACCCGATGTATTTCCTGTCATGCCTACCCAGCCAATAACATCCCCTTGGGCGACATACTGCCCCGCTTTTATATTTCTTTTTTTCATGTGTAAATATTGAGTAGAATACACATTATTATGTTTGATCGTAACATAATTTCCATTTCCTCGGGTATAGCTCGCTTTTACTACGGTCCCATTTGCTGTAGCCAAAATAGGTGTCCCTACTGAGGCACCAAAATCGGTTCCTTTGTGGGGGCGTATACGATTGCCATAATAGGCAATTCTTCTTCTGAGGTTATAGCGCGAGGTAATTCGATTGAATTTAAGAGGACCTTGAAGAAAGGCTCTTCTTAAATTATTGGCTTGATCATCAAAATAATCAACAATGCCCTTTTCTTTATCACTTATAAATTCAAAGGCATAGAGCGGTTTACCATTGTGTTCAAAATAAGCCGCCTTAATTCGGTCAATACCTACAGAAATAGTGTCATCAACAAATTTTTCAGTATAAACGACTTTAAACCGATCGCCTTTTTGGAGTCTGAAAAAATCGATTGTCCAAGCATATACATCGGAAAGGTAGTAAGTCAATGCTTCATTAATTCCATTCTGCTGCATGGTCTCATAAAGTGAGTTTTCCACGATTCCCGAGGCTTCCAAAGTAACCAATCGGGTCGGTTTAATGACTTCTTCACCATATAAACTGTCTCTGAGGTGAATTTTTTTATAACTGGCTACGCCTGGATGGTAGACAAAGTATTCAGGGGTAGGCAGGGAATCTTTGCTAAAAAAAAGGGTATAGGGCTTGCCTAGTATAAGTTTGCGTACATCTACTTTTTCTTTTATGGCTTGGAGAATAGCGTAGACTTCAGGGTAGTCAATACCGTTCTCTTCTAGAATTTTACCAAAAGTATCGCCTCTTTTTATTTTTAATTCTTTGACATTATAATGATTGCGATCTATCCCAAAATAATAATCAGGATCGGGGATAGCGGCTTCTTCCTGCTCTTTTTCAATTTGTTCCTCTTGTTTTTCCCCACAGCTCCCTATGAGCAAACCCAGTATCATTAGAGGGAGGTGTATTTTGAATTTAAAAAACAAAGACTTATATATTGATATCATATTCACTTGACGAAGCTATGGGCTAGTCTACTACAATATTAAAAGGATATTTCAAATTTTTAAAATTTTCTAAATCTGCTTTGATTGAGCCTATTAAAATATCTGCTTGTAACCGTATAGGAAGCCTATTTTGATCATCAGAAACCCAGAGCGTCAAGCTTTCTTGCTCGTTAAATACGCGCCCTGATTGGACCATAGGGCGAAATTTTAAACACTTCACCTTTCCGAATTTACTCTCTACAGATTCTTTCCCTAAATACTTGAGTTTAAAGACATAATTCTCATTATCAAAAAACATATTGATATCAAAAGTTTCATTGACCTTAAGCCCTGCTTTTGGATAATGATTTCTCAAGTAGTAAAAGCAGGAAACCAAGTCATGTACATTGGGTTCAATTTCATATTCATTACGGGCTTGCATTTTTTTGTCGTATACTTTTGCTTTTTGACCCTGATGGTCAAAATCGATTTCGATGTCTTTTGTATAGCCCCCTTCATTAATATTCCGTATAAATCGATAGGGTGCTCCAGTGACTTCATCAAAATAACTTTCGTAATAATCTTCAACTTTGAAAAACCAACGTGCAAAACCAGTAGTTTCCCCAAACCCTTTGGCGTGATAGACAGGCTTGCCTTGGAGGGTGTCTCGAGTTAAAGTGAAACTGGCATAGCTAGCATTAAGAAACCCATAATGAAGCCGAAGCTGAAACCACTCCCCAGCTTTAAAAGCCTCTAATGGGGGAAGAGAATCTGTGGGTAAGCTCTGTGAACCTCCTGCGTATAAACAAAAAAGCAGTACAAATAAGGAGCGTTTTACCATGGGTCAAAGGTAAGAAATCAGACGATGTGGCTCTTTAATCTAGGCTTTAAAATTTGTTAATTTTTTTTCTTAGAAAGAAAAGACGAGTGGTGTAGGGCGTCAAAAATCTTATTGCCTTTCCGTGGGCCAAGTAAGTCGATAAAATCTTTTTGAGTCCCCTCTTTAATGCGTTTAAATGATTTAAAATGTGAGAGTAATTGGGCGCGTGTAGCGGGACCTATACCAGGAATTTGATCCAACTCCGATGTCAAACTGCTCTTGCTTCTTTTGTTTCGATGAAAAGTGATTCCAAAACGGTGGGCCTCATCACGCGCACGTTGAATGATTTTGAGTGTTTCGGACTTTTTATCTAAGTAGAGGGGAATCGTGTCCTCAGGGAAGTAGATTTCTTCTAACCTTTTTGCGATACCAATGATGGCTATTTTCCCCCTAAGTCCCAGCAGGTCTAAACTTTTTACTGCTGATGAAAGTTGGCCTTTACCGCCATCGATTACAATGAGTTGAGGCAAAGGAGCCTCCTCCTCTTGCAATCTTTTATATCTTCTGTACACGACTTCTTCCATAGAAGCAAAATCATCAGGCCCCTCAACAGTTTTAATATTATAATGACGGTATTCCTTTTTAGTGGGTTTCCCCTCTTTAAAAACAACACAGGCTGCTACTGGATTTGACCCTTGAATATTAGAGTTGTCAAAGCATTCAATATGATAGGGAGCTCTTGGGAGTCTAAGGTCTTTCTTCATTTGCTCCATAACTCGTTTTACATGACGATCCGGATCAACAATTTTGATTTGTTTAAACCGCTCCATACGGAAGTATTTTGCATTTCTAAGAGAGAGCTCTACTAGTTTTCTCTTGTCACCCTGCTGGGGGACTTCAACTTTTAAAGCCTCCCCCAAAGAGACTTTTTCTGAAAGAAAAACGGTTGTTGCTGTACTTGCAAACAGCTGACGAATTTCTACAATTCCTAATTGTAAGAGTGTAGCGTTGGTTTCGTCTAATTTTTTTTTGATTTCAAGGGTATGGGATCGTACAATAGCCCCATAAGAAACTTGTAAATAATTAATATACCCATAGCTTTCATCAGAGATAACAGAGAAGACATCTACATGACTGATTTTTGGGTTTACTACTGTAGACTTAGCTTGGTAGTTTTCTAAGCTTTGTATTTTTTCTTTAACCCACTGGGCTTTTTCAAACTCCATTTTTTCCGCAAGGATTTTCATTTCTTCCCGGAGTGTTTTTAAGGCAAATTTAAAATCCCCTTTGATGATCTCTCTGATGGCCTGAATATTTGCCTCATATTGAGAGGGGTTTACTTTTCCTATACAGGGGGCCAAACAATTGCCTAAATGAAATTCAAGGCAGACTTTGTATTTTGCACGTTCAATTTTTTCTTTACTTAAATCAAACTTGCAAGTTCGAAGGGGGTAAAGATTTCGCACTAAGTCTAGTAGTGCCCGAATTGTTTTCACACTCGTGAAAGGACCAAAGTATTCAGACCCATCTTTAAAAATTTTTCGAGTAAAAAAGACTCTGGGGAAAGGCTCTTTTTTTATGCAAATCCAGGGATAGGTTTTATCGTCTTTGAGTAAGATATTATAGCGGGGCTTGTATTTTTTAATCAGATTATTTTCCAAAAGTAGGGCATCCATTTCTGAACTTACTACAATGTGCTCTACCCGCACGCTGTTTTTAACTAGTAGCGCTGTTTTTCTGTTGTCGTGATTTTTAGTGAAATAAGAATTGAC
>WTIP01000158.1 GCA_011525195.1 Flavobacteriales bacterium
CTTATAACCAAAGCGTTTGAGCTGTTGCGTATTGGTCCGCCAGTTTTTGGCTACTTTGACATATAATTCAAGGTGTATTTTTTTTTCAAAAAAAGCCTCCAAGGTCTTACGCGCTCCTATTCCTACCCTTTTCAGTGCACTCCCTTTATGCCCGATAAGGATTCCTTTTTGCGTCTCACGCTCAACTAAAATAAGCGCCCTAATTCTTATGATTTTTGGGTCTTCTAAAAAGTCTTCTGTTACGACTTCTACCGCATAAGGAATTTCTTTGTTGTATTGGGCTAAAATTTGTTCACGTACTGCCTCATTCACAAAAAAGCGTTCTGGCTTATCGGTGAGCTGGTCTTTAGGAAAATAAGGAGGGCCCTCTGGTAATACCGAAATGAGTTCTTGCATGAGTTCGGGTACATAAAATCCAGTCAGTGCAGCGATGGGAAATACTTTTGCTGTTGGGAATAAGTGTGTCCAATAGTCTACCGCTTGCTCTAATTCAGATTGACTGATTTGGTCGATTTTATTAATTAAAATATAAAGGGGGGCTTTTGTTTTTTTTAGCTTTTCAAAGAGTTGAGGTTCTTTTAATTCTTTTTCTTCAGGAGTGACCATATACAATAACAGATCCGCATCTATTAAGGCTTCTTTGACAAAATTCATCATAGAAGTTTGCATTTCATAAGCGGGTTTAATGACCCCTGGTGTGTCAGAAAAAATGAGTTGAAAGTCCGCTCCATTTACAATTCCTAATGTACGATGTCGAGTGGTTTGGGCTTTGTGGGTAATTATTGAAAGGTCTTTCCCCACCAATGCATTCATTAAAGTAGACTTTCCTACATTGGGATTTCCGATTATGCTGATAAATCCAGATTTATGTGTTTTGGATGCCAAACTGCTATTTTGAAGTAAAGGTAATGAGTTCCTATTGAACAAGCCGCTTCTATTTTTTACTGTATGTGGAGCAATGAGATTGTTTTGCTTGAAAAATCAGTTACGCTTATTAATTTTTTCATACAGTTTTGTGATCTTACTGGAAACATAGGTTTTAAATAAAAAAGGGAAAATTGCATGGAGGATGGCAATAGCTCCCCATAATATTAATTTAAAGCCTGTTCCCAATGCAAATAGGAAATGTTGAAAATAAGTTTCACCTACTGTTTTGGGGTGTTCGGTAAATATATTTTTCATGATTCAATAATTTAGCCCAAAGTCTTTTTTAAAAGAGTTTTGATTTCTTTTAAAAACTTATGTAGTTTTAAATATACTAATTACTTCAAATCTTAAAAAATAGATTCCTCTATCACTTATACAACCGCGCATGAACTTCAGGAATTAATCCAAATCCAATCACTTCAAAGTAAACACCATAAAGACGCCATTCCCAAAAATCTATGGGGACAAAAGGGGTATGTAACATTACGCTACTCTTTAGAAATGCTTCAAAAAGCAGGACGTGACTATCCTCCTATCGTCGCCAAATTCGAAGGTGATATTATCGGTTATTTACTCATCTTTGATCAAAAAATTTTGGGCATGCACCCCGTTATAGATCATTTCATCTATCAGATTAATCCCATCAAATTTAGGGGGGAACCTTTAGAATCTCTAAACTATGTCATGGTGGGTCAACTTTGCGTAGATCATAATTTTAGTGGGAAGGGAATTGCCAGGGGGATGTATGCTTATTTTAAAAAATTTTACGCTTCTTCTTTCTCCTATTGCGTGACAGATATTGACAAGCGTAATCTCAGATCATTGAAATTGCATTATGGTCTCGGCTTTCAGCTAATCGGAAAATCTAATATAGAGGAGGCAGAATGGAATATCGTATTATGGGATTGGAATTCCTAGTTTTTTTGAGCAAAAGCAATAAACCAATTTAGGGCTTCTGGATTTTTCAAAGAATCTTTGCTCATTACCTGTTCTGGGGCTGCGCCGCTAAGTAACTTTTTAATCGGTATTTCAACTTTCTTTCCACTAATAGTATAGGGCAGATCTGGAACGATGAAAATAGAATCGGGGACATGGCGAGGGGAACTCTTTTTTCGGATATACGTTTTTAGTGCTTCAAGGTCAATTGTATTTCTCGTCTTTAAAAATAAATACAGTTCATCTTTATGTGCCTCACTCAAGTGAATTATAAGACTGTCTTCTATATCCTGATGCCCTTCAAAAAGGGCATAAATTTCAGCCGTCCCAATTCTGACTCCCGCTCTATTTAAGGTAGCATCTGAGCGGCCATGAATGATCAAACTTCCCCTTTCCGTTTCTGTCGCCCAATCGCCATGGTTCCAGACATGCCCATAAAGAGAGTAATAGCTTTCCTCATATAAATATCCTCCCGTTTCCCCCCATAGCCCTTTGGGGTAAGCGATAAAAGGACCCTCGAGAACAAGTTCACCTGCTGTACCTACTATTTTTTCACTTTTTTCATTATAGATCGCTACTGGAGCACCGAGCATTTTGCATTGAATTTCACCAGGAATCACTTCCATTTCGGGGTGCCCTCCTACAAAAGCGGTACAAACATCAGTACCCCCACTGAGTGAAATAAGCTGTGTCTCAGGAAAAAGTTGTTGTAGCTTTATGGCTGTTTGAGCGTCTAAGGGCGAACCCGTTGACCCCAATGTTTTTAAATCAAAGTCTTTATAGTTAAGATTGGGGATTCCCTTTTTAAATAGGTTTTGATAATAAGCTGCCCCATGGCCAAAGTGATTTATTTTTGCTCGACGTGCAAAATCCCATAAGCATTCCAGATTTGGATAATGTACCGCTCCATTATACAAGCAAAGACTAGCCCCGCAGAGTAAACTGCTCAATGCGTAGTTCCACATCATCCAGCCTGTAGTAGTATACCAAAAATAACGTGACCCAGGTCTTACATTTTGGTGGATCGCCAATGCCTTTAAGTGCTCTAAAAGCATCGCTCCTGTTTTGTGAATTATGGCTTTGGGCTTACCCGTTGTTCCTGAGGAAAAAAGAATCCAAATAGGAGCAGTAAAATCTACGGGTCTTAAAGTGAGCTCCTCCCGCTTTCTGGGTATTTCTTCAAATGTAGTATAATCGTCTATTGGAATGCCTGTGCAGGCGTCTCCAAGCCGTTCCATTAATTGTTTATTTTTTAATTGGAGCCTATATTTTTTACCATTGTGCTGATAGGAGGAAGTATAAAAAAGAATTTTAGGGGTTAGTTGAATAAACCGATCACAAACCGCTTCTATACCAAAATCAGGCGAGCAAGAAGTCCAGATGGCACCCAGGGAATTGCAGGCTAAAAAAGCAGCTATAGTCGCTGGGGTATTGGGTCCATAAGAGGCTACTACAGTCCCTTGATTCACACCCAGTTCGCTTAGTTTTTTTTCTATCTCTAAGGTTTGATTTAGTAATGCTTGCCAACTAATTTCAATATACTCACTGGATTCACTTTGATAAATAAGTGCAGGAGACTGATTGTTGTAATTTCTAAAAATATGATGGGTATAATTGAGTTTTGAATCTACAAACCACTCTGTTTGCCAAGGTTTCTGAGCTGGCTTTTGAACTTGGGTATAGGGGGTATCAAAATTAATTTTAAAATAGCGCGCAATAGATTCCCAAAAAAGAGCACTATTAGAGATACTCCAGTTATGGCAGCTCTTATAGCCCTCAAAAGTTATCTGATATTCAGCGGCTAGAAAATTGAGGTAATCACGGTAATGCGATTTTTTTGCTGTATCCATAAGATACTCAATATAAAAAAGGGAAGCGGTAGACTTTAGGATTTAAGACGGAATTCGACCTTGATTTCCCATACCATCGAGGTCTCTGGTGTCATATTCATTCATGAGCTCTCTTTTTTGGACTTTATTTTGTTTCCTAATAATAGAAAAAAGGAAATAGAGATAAATAAGGACTACGATACAGCCAATAACAAACATAATCTTATTACTCATAATTATTACTTTTTATCGTCCTTCCTTCTTTGTCGAATTGCAATTGCAAAGGCCAAGATAGTCACGGGCCAAAGTCCTACATAAAGTCCTTCTAATTGGTTTCCACTAAACCAGAGATAAATAGAATAGAGAAAACTCAAAAACGCCAGAATAATGGGATAATATTTTTCAAAAAAATTCACTTCAGCTTTTGATTTAAATTTTTAATCCCTCCTTATTGCGAAAGGACACCTTCTACAA
>WTIP01000071.1 GCA_011525195.1 Flavobacteriales bacterium
CGATTCCAAGATATAGGGACGATCTAAGTAAAATCTAAACACTGTCATATCTTTACTATCTAAACCATAAAGGTATGAACCAGAAGATTGGCAATCGGAATTAACAATTTGGGACAATGACTTAATCTCTTTATTAGTGTTTAAAATAATACCACCAGCCGCAAGGGCACAAAGAGACAGGTACTGAGAAGAGAAGATTGTGGAAAACAGAGCGATAGGCAAAAGCTTTGATCTTCCCCAACAAAAAAACTTGGTTGCAAAAATATAAAAACATGAAATTGAGCAGAGGCCTAAAACTATGAATACAGAATAGAACGAAGGCCATGGTAGATCTTTTTCTATGAAAAAAATTGCACAAGCCCCGAGTAAATAAGCTAAGCCCAACAAGCCAGAGAAGTATTTTTCTAAGTTAAAACTCTTGCGGTCTGAGAGCAAGCTTAAACGGGCCACATTTAGCGCGATAAAGGGAGCGAGTGGTGTCAAATAGTGGTAATGCCTTGACTCCATACATGACAATATCAACAGATAAATCAATGGAAACAAGAGCGTCAGTGAGTTAACATCAGTAAAAAGCAAGGCCAACCTTGAGATCGGCAGACATATCTTGGAGCGTCTGATTCCGAAGAAAACTATTAAGGATGCAGGAAAAGTAAATAGAATAAGCCTTGAAAAGTAGAAGGGAAAGCTAGGCAATAAAGCTAATTCAGTAAAACCTACTTTCTTAGAAGCAAACGATGTCAACACAAGCAATCCTGAATTACCATACTGAGTATATGCAGCATATAGATTGATCAGTAACGGAATAGAGCCAAGCAAAAAGCCAAGACCTGTGCAATACCAAAAAGTCTTAATCGCCAAAAATTTTCGAGAAAAAAGAAAAGGCAGTAAAGAGATTAATGGTACTAATGCAACAAAGCTTCTCACGAAAAAAGCAAGAGAAATGCATAGACCAAATCCAATAATTTTCCAGCGATCAGACGCATGGGATGGATTTTTAATCGATATCAATAGATATGCTTGGGTGATAACAAGCAGAGTAAAAACCATGTCTGGACCCGCTGTACGCAAGGCCTGAAAATAAATAGGCATAGACAGCAAAGCCAATGAAGCAATCAAAGAGCTTTGTGGCTTAAAGTATTGACGAGAAGTCAAATAAAATAAAATTGTTGCTATTAGTCCTGAAATAATGCTTGGCAATCTAGCCGCCCAATCATTGATACCAAAGAGATGAAAACTCAAAGCAATCGGCCAGTATGAACCAACTGTCTTGTGGTGAGGTGTTGGAAATGGCGAAAACCAATTCCCTGACTGTAAAAGGAATTTAGCCCTCCTTGCGTACAGCCCTTCATCATGAGCAATCAAACTCTGCGAGTCAAAGCAAAGTAATGAGAAAAAAGCCAGTAAGGCTAAAATAAAAATTATTGTGATGTGCAGACGAATACCTTTAATTTTTTTTGAATTTAAATGCATCGCAAAACGCGGGAAAGAATATAGTTTAATGAGACTACTCCAGTAAACCAGTTAGAATTGATCAAATAAGGCTAATTTTAATATTGCTCTTTTAAAGCCTTTAATTCCTCCTTACTTCATAAAGGTAATAACGCTCTGGCTTATTGTAGGAGCGAAGGAAATGATTCACAAATCTAATGTTAATTCCATCAGGAAGCTTCAGGTCACCAGAATCAAAATCATGATTTATCTTAGAATTATTACTTATAATTGCAAGCATAGAGTTAATGTCTTTATGTTTTTGCATGTAGTTTTCAATGTAGATAATTGTATCTTCTCTGCGTAAATTTGAAATGCGATTTTTCCACTCAGCATAAGTACCTCTTTTTTCTAATTCGGGGTAATAAATTGAAGTTCCTAAGTATCCTGAGACAGAAGCAAGCTCTACATCTCTAGTGCCAAATAAGGGCCAGTCACTATATTCTGAATTTCTAACAAATTCTGCTACTTCTTTGCTGGCAGAGTAGGGATAAATATAATCAAGAAATACTCGATGAACACCTGCGATCATATGTACAATTAATATCGCAAGAAATATTCTGCCGAAGAAAAACTTTATTTTCAAGTCTCTGCGTGAATATATTTTTTTTTGAAGCAAGTCTTGTCGACTATTGTCAGCTTTATGGATCCATAATGAGCCAAGTAAAATAATAAAGTAAACACCAAAGTGCCTAGAACCAATACCCTCATAGACAAGAGAGTTAAATCCTAAGAGGGAGATCAAAGAAACAGCATAAAACAACAATGCTTTAGTTGAAAATCTTATGTAAAGGGCCGTAAGAACAATCAAAAAAACTGAAATGACTCCGGCAATTGTCAAATCTAGCCATCTTGAAGAATTTGGGATAATAAGGAAGCTGCCTCCAAGATATCTACCTAAGGCAATTAATAATGAATGTAGATCAATGCTAATTGTAGAGCCATTTATTTCACGCGAAGTCTGAATAATACTTGAAAATGAAAGTACTGCAGCAGAGATAACCAGAAGGAATGATAATAAGATTTCACAGGTACCAGCCCAAGACCACTTTGCAGATGAAACAAGTCGATGTTGATTTAAAGATTGTCTCCAAATAAATAGTGAAACACATATGAAACCATTAGCTATTCCCCATCCCAAAACATGAGCATTGAAAAGCAGCGCTATAATAATAGAGTTAAGTATTATGCTATACTTTCTGCTAGTAACTAGTATTGCACCGCAAAAGACAAGTAGTTCCAGTATTACATAATGCCGTGAAACAAGGCAGTATTCCCAAAATGGAAAATATCCAAACAAGAACAGAATCTTATATAATTTATCGAATGGTGAATAGCGTAAAAATAAATAAGCAGAAACTGCAGCAAAAAGCCATTGCATTAACTGCATAGATACGGGGTTTGGGTAAACTAATGCAGAAATATATGTAAGGAGCGGATATAAAATTGGATGACCAGAGGGGGCATTTATGTTCCATAACTCAAATATATTTTGACTATTAAGGGCAACCAGCCACCCTTGCATTTCATCTCGCCACAAGATATGGCGGTATACCCCAATAATTGTCAAAGTTAAATATAGAGTTAGCCACGTCCTAAGTCGAATAAGAGATATTCTGTTTGCAAAAAACATGAAATTCATAATTTTAATTTGCTGACATAGTCGTAATTATACTAGGAAGTAGGCAAATAAGTCTCTTCAAAGGCAAAATGGCCCTTATTTTGAAATGCGCCTAGGAATCAGATGCAGGACGTGAGGCGTTGAATTCACCCATTTATATCGACGGAGTAGTAAAATAATTAAAACCATTCATTTAGTTCATGAACTTAGTAATCACACCAGGCAAGCTACGGTACTTTTTATTAGGCATCACAGGTTTTCTACTAGCGGCCCACTGCATAGTAAATGTAGGAATTCATTTTTTTGGAAAACACAAATATTGGCTTGACTCATTAAATATGGATAGAGAGCTGAATATCCCAACCCTGTTTAGCACGTTACTTTTGTTTAGTATATCCATACTTATGAAAAAGCTTTATGCAACATCTGGTAGAGAATCTCCAAGAGACTGGTTACTACTTAGTAGAATATTCTTTTTTCTAGGCCTCGACGAAGCAATACAAATTCACGAAATCTTTATAATTCCGGGCTTTCGACAGTATCTTCATCCCATGCTTGGATCTACTTGGGTAATACCATATGGACTATTAGCCATATTTCTTGCATATCATTATCGTTTTTTTCTTAAGCAGCTTCCCCGTGACACATCGGTAAGATTAGTAGCAGCAGGTTTAATTTATATAGTAGGCGCCATCGGAATGGAAATAATTGGCAGCCATTTAATACAAACTGAAATTATAAAATGGCAGGGTTTTAGTTATGGAATGATTACAGGTACAGAAGAAACCTTAGAGCTTTTAGGCCTCATCACTGCGATTAATGCATTGATTATTGAGCTAATTCAAAGAGAAGCGCCAAATAAATGGTCACTCACAATATCCAAAAAAAAAGCCACCTATAAAGATGGCTTGGATATTTGATTGATAAAATTTGATCTAGAGAGCGTTGCCCCGTGGCAGAACCTCTTCAGGGAAGACGAAGTTTTCGTGCGGCTGGTCAGCCGGTGCC
>WTIP01000163.1 GCA_011525195.1 Flavobacteriales bacterium
GGCAGCGTAGAGGTCAGGGGTTCGATCCCCCTTGGCTCCACCAAATTACTTTTATCACTAGAATTTTCTCTGTAATCTTTGAAAGGTATTAAAGGGTGAAATTTACTCCGTTCTTAATACACATATAAATTAACTTATATCAAAAATAGAAATATCAAGTTTGTTGAGTTTTTTTTGGCATATTTTAAAATCGTCATCCATATGATATGCGCCTGGAAATGCAATACATTTGATGTTTGTTTTATAAGCTGACAACGCACTTTCATAAGAGTCTTCAATTGCCACACATTCTTTTGAGTTTATACCCAAACTTCGAATAGCTTTAAAATAAATATCTGGTTCAGGCTTTGGTTTATCAACCACTGTCCTGCTACCAATGAAGTCGAAGTCATTTTTGTAAATTACATTACTTACAGTAGTAAAAAGCGCGTTGATATTATCAGTAGAGGTTGTAGACGCCAGACCAATTTTTACATTGTGAGACTTGGCATATTCAATAATTTCTATTACTCCTTCTCGGGGTGGTATTTTTTCAGTTTTCAATTTTTTATTAAAAATTTCTGTTTTTTTCTCTCTCAATAAATTTGAGTCAATATTAACTTGATTTTTTTTTGCAAAGTCTTTTATTCTTTTTGACCCTCCAGATTTTTTAATCAACTTTTTATAAGTTTCTTTACTCCAATACCAATCTAGTCCCTTCTCTAAAAAAGCCTGATTAAAAGAAGCCCTCTGGATTTCAGAAGTTTCGATAATTGTTCCGATTGAACCAAAAAGGATTGCTTTGATCATCCTATATGAAATAAAAAATGTATATCACTTGCATACATACATAAGATCTTAAATAAACTCCTAGCCTTTTACTGCTCCAGCTGTCAGACCACTTATAAGTTGTCGTTGAAAAAACCAGATTATCATAAATAGAGGAGCTGTTGCAGAAACTACACTAGAAACTGCCCACATATAATTCCCTCCATGTTCAATAGTGCCAAGAAAAGCATTGATTTTTGGTACCATTGTGTAGTTTTGTTGATTTAAAAGTAAAGCTGTAACAGTAAAGTCATTATAAGCTAACATCATGCTAAATAAACCTGCTGTTACTACTCCAGGCCACATTATTGGCATAATAATAAATCTAAATGCTTGAAAGTATGAGCAACCATCTATTAATGCACTTTCATCCAATTCTTTTGGCACTGTTTTGAAGAATGAATAAAGTAACCAGAGAGTGAAAGGTTGGTTAATAGCTACCAGAACAATGATAGTTGTTGGCAATATTCCCCATATATTTAATTGGAAAAAGGGGAATAAATAACCTGATACCAGAGTTATATGAGGCATTGCTCTAAAAATTAAAGCTGCTATCAAGATGTAAAATGTGTATTTAAATGTTGATCTGGATAATGCATAGGCCCCCAGCGTTCCAAGAAATAAGGAGATAGTAACAACTGAAACAGTAATTATAATAGTATTAAGAGTTGCTCTCCAAAATTCCCCTTCAATCCAGGACTCGACATAAGCTTTGATAGTTGTGGTGGCACCTGTTTCTAATAAAGTGTTGAAACCATTTAGAGCATACATCCATTCCGCTCTTGAAAAGAAATCAGCTTTAACCTTAAAAGAACCCCAAAGAGTCCACATAAAAGGAAAAACAGATATAATCAGCCAAATAGATAGAAAGATGGCATTGACAATTATCAACTGCTTTGAATATTTATTCACTCTTGAATTCATATTTTAGCTACCTTTGTGTTTTGAACTCTTTCCATGTCCTAATTAATACAGGTGTTAACAAAATAGCAATGCCTATAATTGTTAACATTGAAGTTGCTCCAGCTGACCCAAAAAGCATTTTATTCTCATTTCTTAAATCTTGATAAATCATCCATGAAAGAGATTGAGCAACGCCCTCTGCAGAAAAACCGATGATTGGTTCAAATACTCTAAAGTTGTCCATCAAACTAATGAGAATGATAAATGTTGCAACAGGATAAAGGTGAGGAATTACTATATGTCGAACACGTTGAAATCTTGAAGCGCCATCAATAATGGCTGCTTCTAAAGGGTCTTGAGGTACGGTCTGTAAAGCTGCATAAAAAACTATAAAAGCAAATGGAGTTGTATGCCATACGCCATAAGTAAATAATGTAATCCATGTTAAAGTGCTTGAGGCTTTTAAAGATAGGTTTGGATCATTAAATAATATTTGAATTGTTGCTCCAATTATACCTTGGGAGTCAATCATCCAAAATAAAACAAGAGATCCGATTAGTGGTGTCACAATCATCGGTAATATGGCGCCGAATATGGCAAATGTTTTAATACTTTTTGCCAATGTATTCATACTTAAAGCAACGATAAATCCTAATATTATTACGGGCGGGGTGACCACGAAACAGAAGGATAAAGTAAACAATAAAGCTTTATAAAAAGGTAAATTGAGAACAACATCTTTAAATTCTGAAAAATTTGAAGAATTATTCCATGCATCACTAATTTCATTAAACGCCAAATGATTTCTATCTAAATATGTATTGAAACCATTAAATCTTCCGAAGGGATTTTCCTCTTCTAACTTTTTAGAAGCCTCTACATCAACTCTAATTTCTTTTTTACAACCAAAAGGATCACAATTTTCTACCTCAACAAGAACCTGTTCAGTCTCAATATGAAGGGATTGAAAAAAACTGGAGACAATAGGCATGCCAATAAACAAAACCATTGCCAAAGCAGTAGGGAAAATAAACCAAAAAAATGTTCTATGAGGCATGAAAGAGTTTTAGAGAGTGGATTAAATAGATCCACTCTCTAAAATAGATTTTAACGAAGGATTATAAAAAACCTTCTTCAGTCGCTTTTGCTACGTAAGCATCTTCAACATCGGCCAACGCTTTTTCTGCAGACTCTTTTCCTTGTAAGAATTCCACAAGCTCTGTGCTTAATGCTCCATGCATAAGGCTCATATGAGGAAAACTTGGGTATGGCGAAGTTCCTCTATTAGCGGCATCAACTACTGGACCTGCAGTATCTCCAGGTTCATACCCTTTGATAAGCCATACAGTAGCATTAGGGTTATTGTTTGCTAAATCGCTAGATTGAGCGGCTCCCACTAGTGCTCTAAACGAAGCTTCGGCATTAGCATCTGAGGTATTAGTTGCGATACCTATGCCATCCCACCAAAGTGTCGTTGCTGGTTTACTTCCACCACCAACAGTTGGTGAAGGAGCTAGCCTTGTATCTTCTTTAATAGATTGGTCGCCTTCATCATCAAGCAAGGAAGCAGCAGCTGAATTCCAAACGTGCATTAAAGCAACGTTCCCAGATTCCCATTCTTCTTTCACTGCATTTGTATCTTGAGTTAAAAAGTCAGGATTACTTAATTCAGTTAATTTTTTAATAGTCTCTAAAGCTGCAATGCCTTTTGCATTATTAACATTTGGTTGAGCCGTTCCTGATTTAAAGAATTCACCACCATGACCAAGGTACATGTTTACAAACTCTTGTCCTAAGTTCCAACCAGATTTAAAGGCACCTGCATAAGGGTTTTCCATCATGCCTGATGCTTTAATCTTTTCTGCAGCAGCGATAACTTCTTCATAAGTTGAAGGTACTTCAATATTCAACTCATTTAGAATACTCTCTCTATACCAAAGATGCTGAGCGTTAGCCATAAATGCAACTGCATATATTTTACCATCAATGGTTATTTTTTGATTATCATTAAGATTTGAACCATATTTAGCCACTAAGTCATCTAGAGGTCGAAGTAAGCCATCATTCATTAATGGTGTGATTGAACCGTTAGTCACAAGTTTTGCAGAAAATTCTGATGGATTTGCTGATAAAGCAGCAACTTGAAGTTTATTATGGTCAACAGTATGAGTGACATTAAATTCAACATCAGAACCAGCGCAACTTTTCACTTCATCCATAAATATTCTATAAGTAGTAAATTCATTAGCTAGAATGCTAATTGAACCATCTTTCACTCCGCAAGGAGAGTGGCTTCCAGCAAAAACGGTACTAGAAAACAAAGATAGTATAAATGC
>WTIP01000103.1:0-23891 GCA_011525195.1 Flavobacteriales bacterium
ATTTACATTAATTTCAAAAAAAAAACAAATGAGGAGATTTTTACCACTCTGTATTTTACAGCTGGGTTTATTGCAAGCACAAGATTACTTCCCCACCAACACAGCGGTGAAAACGAAAGAGCAAAATTATCAAGCATTTACCAATGCTACGATTCATCTCAACCCTACTTCTTTTCTGAAGAATGCGACGCTACTGGAGCAAAATGGTCGAATTATAGCGGTTGGTCAAAATATTGAACTTCCTAAAAATACCAGGATATTTGATAAATCAGGCACCCATATCTATCCTTCATTTATTGAGCTACATAGCTCTTTCGGGATAAGTGAATTAAAAAATAACTTCTCGGGGCGAAGCGCTCAATACCAAGCGAGTCGAGAGGGGTATTATTGGAATGATCATATATTGAGTGATTACAATGCTTTAACCGATTATACGTATAACCCCACTCAAGCAAAAAGCATGCGAAATGCAGGTTTTGGGGTAGTAAATAGCCACCGAGCGAATGGCATTCACAGAGGAACAAGTCTTCTTCTGGCGTTAAGCGATGTCCTTCCTGACAGTGAGCGCTTTATAAGTACAAAAGCGGCAGAGCACTTTTCTTTTAAAAAGAGTAGTACCTCAAATCAATCTTATCCGAGCTCTGTAATGGGTGCAATGGCATTAATCCGACAGTTTTATCACGATGCAAACTGGTATGCGGCCAAAAATTCCGATCATACGGATTTGGCAATTGAAGCTGCATTAGAAAATAAAGCGCTGCCCAAATTTTTTGACGCTTCTGACAAATTAAATACTCTGAGGGCTGCAAAATTAGGACAGGAGATGGGATTGAATTTTACAGTGGTAGGGAGTGGTCAAGAATATGAGCTTGTAGAAGAACTCAAACAAAATAAAGCCAAATTAATCCTTCCTCTAGATTTCCCTAACGCATATAATACAGAGGATCCCCTTTTACTGAAGAAAGTAACATTGGCACAACTCCGCCACTGGAGTCAAGCGCCTATGAATCCCGCAATAATTGAAAAAGCAGGGATTCCTTTTGCATTGACCACACACGCCTTGAAAACACCTAAAGACTTGATGCCTAGGCTCAAAAAAGCGATTGCTTATGGCCTTTCAGAAGAAAAAGCATTGGCAGCACTCACTACAGTCCCCGCACAAATACTTCAACAAGAAGAGCATTTAGGCTCCTTAGAAAAAGGAAAACTGGCAAACTTTATTGTGACTTCTGGACCTCTTTTTGATACCCAAACTAAAATTTATGAAAATTGGGTGAAGGGTACCCCCCATATAATTTTGGATCACAACATCAAAAATATTGATGGCAAATACAAATTGACAATGGGAGATAATACCATTGAACTCGAGATAAAAAACAGCCAAGAAAAAATTAGTATTTCAGCAAAAAGCGACAGTTTGAAATACAAGACTAAAGCTTCCTATAAGGACCATTGGCTGGCCCTCACCCTAATGGACGAAAAAGAAAAAGTATATGCCCAACTAAGCAGTAAAATAAATCAGGAGGGATTCAAACAAGGACAAGGTAAAGATTTTTCTGGCCATACTATCCAATGGACTGTAAGTGAGCAGGAAAGTGAAGAAAATCAAAAAGAAACAAAAGCTCCTACCTATTACGATCCTGTCCCTATGACCTTCCCCAATAAAGCCTATGGTTTTGCTGAACGTCCAAAATCTGAAACCCTACTTTTTAAAAATGCAACGGTTTGGACCAATGAGGCAGCCGGGATTTTAAAAAATACCGATGTTTTAGTTCGCGGTGATAAAATTACTGCTATTGGCGCTTCGTTAGAAGCTGAGGACGCTCGAATAATTGATGCCACTGGAAAGCACCTAACTTCGGGGATTATTGATGAGCACTCCCACCTGGGGGCATCAAGTATCAACGAAGGTGGGCAGAACTCCTCTGCAGAAGTAAGCATAGCAGATGTACTTGAACCTGACGATATTGGTCTCTATAGAGACTTGGCAGGAGGGGTGACTACTATTCAAATTCTACACGGTTCCGCCAATCCCATAGGAGGTCGCTCAGCGATTATCAAATTAAAATGGGGCGAATCCGCAGAAAATATGCTAATAAAAAAGGCAGATCCTTTCATCAAATTTGCTTTAGGTGAAAATGTAAAACAGTCAAACTGGAGCAGCTATTCCCGTTTTCCTCAAACCCGAATGGGGGTGGAACAAGTTTTTATTGACTATTTTCAACGCGCCAAAGAATATGGAGAAACTTGGGATCAGTATAATGCCCTCTCTAAAAAAGTAAAAGCAAAGAAAAAAAAACCGCGCTACGATATTGAAATGGAAGTTTTACTTCAAATACTAAGAGGTGAGCGCTTTATTTCAAGTCATTCTTATGTACAATCTGAAATAAATATGTTGATGAAAGTGGCTGAAAAATTTGGCTTTAGGATAAATACCTTTACCCATATTTTAGAAGGCTACAAAGTAGCAGACAAAATGGCAAAACACGGAGTAGGTGGATCAACTTTTGCAGATTGGTGGGCCTATAAAAATGAAGTAAAAGATGCCATTCCCTTTAATGGAGCAATTATGCACCAAGCGGGTGTGACTGTTGCCTATAATTCGGATGATGCTGAAATGTCGCGACGCCTAAACCAAGAAGCTGCAAAAGCAGTGAAGTATGGAGGGGTTTCTGAAGAGGACGCCTGGAAATTTGTGACGCTGAATCCTGCAAAACTTTTGCATCTTGATGATCGAATTGGTAGTATTAAAATTGGAAAAGAGGCGGACCTTGTATTATGGTCAGACCATCCGCTGTCCATCTATGCCAAAGCTGAAAAGACTCTTATTGAAGGGGTCGTTTATTACGACTCCGCAGTAGTCAGTGATCAGCTACAAACTATAGAGTCAGAAAAACGACTCATTATCAGCCAAATGCTTATGGCCAAAGAAAATGGTGCTGAAACACAAGCTCCTCCAAAAGGAACCAAAAGAGCATTTACTTGTGAAACTTTAGACTAAAAAAGACATGAAAAAATTATACAATATATTCTTACTGATACTCTGGCTTCCAGTTATGGGTCAGCAAACTCCAGCAAACCCTCAAGAACAATCCATATTAATTACCAATGCGGTGCTTCATTTGGGTAATGGAACCACCCTTGAAAAGGGCGCTTTAGGTTTTAAAAATGGAATCATCACATTAGTGGGTACCCAGTCTGATGAAACCGACTATGAACAAATAATTGATGCGGAGGGTACTCATCTTTATCCAGGTTTTATCGCCCTAAATGCCTCACTTGGGCTTGCTGAAATAGATGCAGTCCGTGCAACAAGAGATGATGACGAATTAGGAGACTTTTTACCACATGTACGCGCTTCCATAGCGTATGATGCGGAATCTAAAATAGTCGAAAGTATGCGCCCTAATGGTGTACTTTTAGCACAAATTACTCCTCGTGGCGGTCGGATTTCTGGAAGCTCTTCAGTCATGCAGTTAGATGCGTGGAACTGGGAAGATGCCTTAGTAAAAACAGATGAAGGCATACATCTTAATTGGCCCAATCCCTATTCTAGAGGAAGATGGTGGCTAGGAGAAGATCCCGCTCTAAAAAACAATAAAAACTATCTAACAGCCATCGAAAAAATCAAAAGTTTTTTTGAAAATGCAAAAGTATATGACCCCGACCAAACGCCCACTCATTTACCTTATCAGTCTATGAAAGGGCTTTTTGAAGGAACTAAAACGCTCTACCTGCACGCTGAAGATGAGAAACAAATTGTAGATGGCATCAGTTACCTCAAAGGCATAGGAATTGAAAAACTTGTTCTTGTTGGGGGAAATGAAGCCCTTCATCAAATTGAATTTATTAAAGCACATCGTATTCCAGTAGTTGCCTCTAGGCCACATCGACTACCTGATAGTGAAGATGAGGACATTAAAGGAACTTTTAAATTGGCCGCTCAACTCACTGAAGCAGGTATTTTAGTAGGCATTGATGTAAGTGGGCGCATGGAGCGTATGTATACACGTAACCTTCCCTTTTATGCGGGAAGCTTTGCAGCTTATGGTATGGATAAAGAAACTGCATTAAAGCTCATTACTTCAAATGCAGCAGAAATTTTAGGAATAGAAGACCAGCTCGGCACATTAGAAGTAGGTAAAAAGGCGACCTTTTTCCTCTCTAAGGGAGATGCTTTGGATATGAGAACGAATCAAATTCATAAGGCTTGGATTGGAGGCCGTGATATTAGTCTTGAAACCCACCAAACTGAACTCTGGAAACGCTATTCAAAAAAATATTCTAATTCGAATTAAGTGTATCGACCCCCTCTTTTGAAAAATTTACTTTTTCCCTTTTTTAATCAATAGTTAGTAAATGCGCTTTCGGAACTTTTCTCAATACAACTATTTACTAATATTATCCCTTTATTTAAATTCATTATTGGGGTACAGTCAACAGGCTGAGAAACGTTCGCTTTTTGTAAAGAAAATCGATGCAAATATTCAGCTTGATGGAAGTCTTGACGAAGCCGTCTGGAAGGAGGCCGACACTGCCACTAATTTTTGGCAAATGTTCCCTACAGACTCGCTTCGTTCTAAAAATCAAACTGAGGTTAAATTACTTTACGACGATACCCATATTTATATTGGGGGCTATGCGAAAGGAGTTGCCGCTAATTTCATGGTGAATTCGTTAAGACGCGACTTTAGTGCACGATCTAATGATAATATAACGGTACTTTTTGACACCTTTAGAGATGGACAGAATGCTTTCTTATTTGGTGTTAGCGCCTATGGTGTACAGCGGGAAGGGCTGGTATCAGACCGTGGCACGACAATAAATGGTTTTAATTTGACTTGGGATATAAAATGGAAAGCTGAAACCATAAGAGAGGAAGATTTTTTCTCAATAGAAATGGCCATTCCTTTAAACTCTTTAAAATATCCTGAAGGAAGCCAACGTTGGGGTTTTCAATCTTACCGATATGACATGCAAACCAATGAGCGTAGCTCTTGGTCTTCTGTCCCTCAAAACCAAATTCCTATTAACTTAGGCTTTATCGGAGAAATTGTCTTTGAAGAACCCCTCACTAAAAATAAAACCCCTTTATACCTGATCCCTTATATAAATGGGCTTTCATCTAACAGCTTTGATAACAATCCGAAGTCAAACTCTATTGCTGTAGGGGGAGATTTAAAAATTGCCGTAGGAAATGGTCTGAATCTAGATGTTACCTTAAATCCAGACTTTTCTAATGTAGAAGTCGATGATATAATTACCAATCTTACCCGATTTGAAATTTCATTGCCAGAAAAGCGACAGTTCTTTATTGATAATAGAGACCTTTTTGGAAACTTCGGGGGGCTAAGAGAAGCCATTCCCTTCTTTTCAAGAAGGATTGGAATTGCAAGAGATGCTAATGGAAATACCATTCAAAACAATATCATAGGAGGTGTAAGATTAAGTGGAAAGCTGGATGAGAACTGGAGACTTGGCGTATTGAGTATTCAAAATCAAGAAGACCAAGCCAATGCCATTGCTTCCAATAATAATGCGATGATTGCGCTTCAAAGGAAAATTTTTAATCAGTCACAAATTGGTGCCTTTTTTATCAATCGAGAAAGCATTAAAGACTATGACTTTTTAAAAGAAGAAGACAAATACAATAGGGTAATAGGTTTGGATTATAACCTTAACTCAGCTAATAATAACTGGGCAGGTAAATTTTATACTCACAAATCTTTTCAGCCCAATGATACGGAAGGAAATCTTTCCTCTGGTGCCGAACTGACCTATAATACGCGTATTTGGCGTTTGTCTTCAAAGTGGGTTTATGTGGACCAAGAATACCGATCAGATTTGGGATTTATTCCCAGGGCTGGGGTTATCAAAACAGGAATTTCTGCGGCGCGTACTTTTTATCCAAAGAAAGGGATTGTCAATTCACATAATATTGAATTATCAAATTACAATTGGCAGCAGCAAAGCTTAGATTATAAAAAAACTGATCACTTTAAAAGAATAGAATACAAATTAGAGTTTAAAAAACAAGATCAACTGTCCTTTCTCTTAAGAAACCAATATGTATACTTACCCAGTCCCTTTGATCCTACGCGTTCTGAAAATGGAGTCCCCTTGGATGCCAATAGAGACTACAATTTCAATGAATGGTCTGTAGAATATCAATCTAATGTAGCCCGTTTATTTAATTTTTCTTCTCAATTTTCATACGGATCTTTTTATAACGGTACACGATTTGCCTATAAAGGCAATACCCAATTTCGTATTCAGCCCAAAGTAATTATGAGCTTGTTATGGGATTATAATCAAATTCGACTTCCAGATCCCTATCCTTCAGCAAATATTATCTTGGTAAGTCCAAAATTAGAGTTGACTTTAAGCAAACAACTTTTTTGGTCTACGCTCGTTCAATACAGCAACCAATCTCAGAACCTAGGTGTTAACTCAAGATTACAATGGCGATTTGCACCACTGTCAGATTTATACTTGGTCTATAATGACAATTATTATACAAGAGAATTTGGTCCTGTCTTTCGATCAATCAATCTCAAATTCACTTACTGGTTAAGTTTATAAAAAAAGATCCTTTAATTAGGGCCTTTTTATTTATAAAATGTATGAATTATTAGGTGTTTTGCTTTTTTATCAAATTTAGTGCAGAGCCTTCTCTAAACCACTCAATTTGCTGCTCATTATAGCTATGATTCGCAATTACAGTATCTGAAGAACCGTCTGCATGAACCACTTTAATAGTAAGAGGCTTACCCGGTGCAAAATCTGCCAGGTCTATAAAATTAAAGGTATCGTCTTCTAGAATCAAATCATAGTCGGCTTCATTGGCAAAAGTAATCCCTAGCATTCCTTGTTTTTTCAAATTGGTCTCGTGAATCCGTGCAAAAGATTTTACCAATACTACTTTAACGCCTAAGTGTCTAGGCTCCATAGCGGCGTGCTCTCTAGAAGAACCTTCTCCATAATTGTGGTCTCCTACGACTACTGTTTCGATTCCAGCTGCTTTGTATTGTCTTTGGACATCCGGCACTCCCCCGTATTCTCCCGTCAATTGATTTTTAACAAAATTTGTCTTTTCATTAAATGCGTTTACGGCACCAATTAAGCAGTTATTGGAAATATTATCTAAATGTCCTCTAAAGCGTAACCAAGGGCCCGCCATGGAGATGTGGTCGGTAGTACATTTCCCCTGTGCTTTAATAAGGAGCTTAGCGCCCATCAAATTAGACCCATCCCAAGGAGCAAAAGGCGTTAAAATTTGTAGTCTTTCAGAATCTGGCTTTACGATAACCTCAACCGCAGAGCTGTCCTCTACCGGGGCCAAGTAACCATTGTCTTCGACCTCAAAGCCTTGTGTTGGAAGTTCCATTCCTTGTGGGGGGTCAAGCATTACTTTTTCACCTTCTTCATTGATTAGGCTATCTGTCATCGGATTAAAGTCCAGTTTCCCTGAGATCGCTACAGCGGCAACCATTTCTGGAGAGGCTACAAAAGCATGTGTATTGGGGTTTCCATCTGCACGTTTAGAAAAATTCCTGTTAAAAGAGTGAATAATCGTATTTGCTTCCTGCTTTTCAGCACCCGCTCTCGCCCATTGACCTATACAGGGTCCGCAAGCATTCGTAAAAATTTTAGCGTCCAGTTCTTCAAAAATTGAAAGCAACCCATCACGTTCAGCAGTATAACGCACTTGTTCCGAACCTGGATTAATTCCAAATTCTGCTTTTGTCTTTAGTTTTTTCTCTACCGCTTGTTTTGCTATTGAAGCCGCTCTTGAAAGGTCTTCATAAGAAGAATTGGTACAGGAACCTATGAGCCCCCATTCTACTTTTATTGGCCAATTATTGGCTTGAGCAGTTTCTTTCATTTCTGCAACTGGAGTGGCTAAATCGGGCGTAAAAGGCCCATTTAGATGCGGGCTTAATTGATCGAGATCTATCTCGATTAATTCATCAAAATACTGCTCAGGATGGGCATAAACTTCGGGATCAGCGGTTAAATGTTCACTCACCTCATTTGCGGCATTTGCCACATCGTCTCTACCCGTCGCTCTGAGATAGCGTTCCATAGAAGCATCATAGCCAAAGGTAGAGGTTGTTGCACCTACTTCTGCACCCATATTACAGATTGTTCCTTTACCCGTACAGGACATAGACTCTGCCCCTTCGCCGAAATATTCGATAATAGCGCCTGTACCGCCTTTTACGGTAAGTATGCCTGCTACTTTTAAAATGACATCTTTGGGGGCAGTCCATCCATTGAGCTTGCCCGTAAGCTTAACGCCTATGAGTTTTGGGAATTTAAGTTCCCAAGCCATATCTGCCATGACATCTACCGCATCCGCTCCTCCTACGCCGATGGCTACCATACCCAGACCACCCGCATTTACAGTATGTGAGTCTGTACCGATCATCATCCCGCCTGGAAAAGCATAATTTTCTAAAACTACTTGATGAATAATCCCTGCTCCTGGTTTCCAAAATCCAATTCCATATTTATTAGAAACAGATTCTAGAAAATTAAAGACTTCTGCCGAAGTGCTGTTGGCTGATTTTAAATCTTGTACCGCTCCTTCCTTGGCTTGAATTAAATGATCACAGTGTACTGTCGTAGGCACAGCTACTTTGGCTTTTCCTGACTGCATAAATTGCAGTAAGGCCATTTGAGCTGTTGCATCTTGACAGGCTATACGGTCTGGAGCAAAATCTACATAGTCTTCGCCTCTTTTAAAAACCTTTGGCGCTTCTGAATGCCACAGATGGGAATACAATATTTTTTCTGCTGCTGTAAGCGGTTTTCCAGTTAATTTTCTCGCTGCTGCAACGCGTTCGGATAGGCGGCTATAAACCTCCTTGATCATCTCGATATCAAAGGCCATAAGTCTTTCTTTAAATTCTACACAAAAATAAAAAATAAACAGCTACTAAATTTCATTTTAAGATAAAGAATTTTAGCCCTTTACTGCTCAGGCATTAAGCAGGGAAAAGTAAATACTGACTCGTCTAAACTAAAGGCTAAGTCAGTCTACTTTTAGATTTCAATATTGAGAAGCTGACCACTAAGTTGAATCAGAGTAAGCTCTGCTAATTTGGCTTGATATTTGGCTGCGGCACGCTGAATTTGTGCATTTCTGAGATTGATTTGGGCCTGTCTAAATTCAATAGCGGTAATTGATCCTAAAGCATATTGAGCTTGAGAACGCTCAAAGTTATAGGTCCCCGTTTCTACTTGTTTTTGTTGAATTAAATAAATCTTTACCGCATTTTCGTAGTTCTGTTGGGCATTGGCCAAGTCACGTTCAAAAGTAAGCTGGGTCTCCTGCTCTTGTAAATTTTGATTCTCTACAGCAATTTTAGCATTCTTAACTTGTGTGAGGGTTCGCCCTCCATCAAATAAATTCCAGATTAATGAAGCGCCAATTCCTAATGACAAAGTCGTATTTGTCGTTCCAGGAAAAAATGCTGAAGCTGGATTTTGACTTAAATTCCAACCGTAAGATCCTACCAAACCGAGTGTAGGTAGGTAACCTGATTGGCTCACCTTTAAATCATAGGCATTGATCTGCTGATTGCGCTGTTGTTGTAATAATCTCACATTATTCTCAGTAGCGGTTTCTAACCATTGTTCAATTTGAATTTCAGGGACAAAAGCTAACGCAGTTTCTACATCCAATTCAGTTTCAATAGGCTGATTCATAATCAAATTTAGATCCCGTTTTGCATTGCCGAGCTCTTGTTTAATTTGCAATAAACTAATACTGTCATTAGTTACATCAACCTGAGCATTTAATACCGCCAATTTATTGGTTTGTCCAAAATTAAAAGCGCTTTCAGCTCGCTTTTGACGTTGCTTAGAGACCGCTAAGGTTTGTTCTAAATTTAAAACTGTTTCTTTTAATCGGGCTACATTAAAGTATACACTAAAAAGCTGTAAAATAGTTTGTTCAATTGTTTCCCTAAGCTGCAATTCACTCAATGCATATTGTTCTTTGAGTCGTTTATAGGTATACTTACGCCCCAACCCATCAAATAAAGTATAATTGAAATTAAGTCCTCCATTAAAACGCTGGGTTTCTTGATTGTCTAAATTTAAATTAGGCCGTGGAGAACCATCCTCTAATTGTTGGCCAGGGAAGCCAATTTCTGAATTAGAAGTGTTGTAATTGGCCCCTCCAGTAGCGGAGAGTGTCGGTAAATAGCCTGTATTGAGAAGTGCGCTGTTATTTTTAGCGATTGCAGAACTATTTCGCGTCATTTGAATACCAAAATTATTTTCTAAAGTCAAAGACAAGGCCTCTTCTTTTGAGAGCAATATTTGTGCTTGAATACTGGAAATAGTAAAGAATAAAAAAATAATTATAGAGCCCTGTCTCATGCGTTTTGGGTATTAGATGATTGAATTTCTTGAGTCTTATCCTGCTCATTCTGCTCGATAATCGCACGTTCTACCGCTTCTTTTGAGGGAAAATCTCCAGATTTTAACCACTTAAAATAAACCTTGATTTGGTTGTTATAAGACAAAAAGATCGGAAGTACGATTAAAGTGAGTAAAGTGGCAAATGCAATCCCATACGATACTGCAATAGCCATGGGTTTGAGAAACTGTGCTTGCCTACTTTTTTCTAAAATCAAAGGCGCTAGTCCTGCTACAGTAGTTACTGACGTTAAAAAGATCGCCCTAAAACGAGATTTTCCAGCGTCTATTAGTGCCTGATTAAAAGACAATCCGGCCCTGAGGTTATTATTAAACTTTCCGATTAGTACCAGTCCGTCATTTACCATAATCCCAATAAGGGCAATAATACCAAGTATAGAAAGAATATTTAATGGGAAATTATGGATCCAATGCCCCCACGCCACGCCCGTGATACTTAATGGAACCAAGAGAATCAATAAGACAGGTTGAGAAAAACTTCTAAAAGTAAATGCGATGGTCATATAGATTAATATAAGTATCGGAATTCCTGCAGACGCTAAAGAGGCGGAAAGTTTTGACGCTTCTCTATTTTGTCCTTCATAAGAAGCACTGACCGAAGGGTATTTGGCTTGTAGTTGTGGGACAATATTTTGCTGAAGGTCACTCATAATATCTGTAGCAGAAGTATTGATGGGATCTTTTAAATCTGCTGAGATCTGAATTTCTCTACGTCCATCAAGGTGATTTACCAGTACTTCCCCGCGTGCTATCGTGTAGTAAGCTACTTCTTTAAGCGGCACACGATCCCCATTAGGCAAGCTGATTTTCATGTCTTCTAATTGTGTTATAGAAGAGCGGTCTTCTTTTTTATAGCGAACCCATACTCTGATTTCATCCTGGCCCCTTTGAAAGCGTTGTGCTTGAACCCCAAAAAACCCTGAGCGTACTTGATTTATTATGTATTGCAAATCCAATCCTAAGGCATAGCCATTGTCTTTGAGTTGAATTTTAATTTCTTTGATACCGGCAGGGTCATTGTCTGTAACATCTTTAAGTAAGGCATTGGAAAGTAAAATCTGTTTAAGCTCTTCTTTTGCAGCTTTTAAATCCTGAATATCATTCGAAAGTAAAGAAACAGAGACTGGGCTGCCCCCAAAGTTATTTCCAGATCCAAAAACCAAACTTTCAGCACCGATAACAGGTCCGACTAATTCCGCCAAACGAGAAGATACAATGCTCGCGCGAATCACATTAGGTCGTTCTTCACCGGGAAGCATATTTAAGGTTAGCGTAGCTCTTGAGGATCCATTACCCAAGGTTTTAATTCGATTGACAAAGAGCGTTTTGCCTGTGCCCTTTAGGTATTTTTCATTGAGCTCTTCCTCGACAAGCTTAGATTTTTCTTCAATTATACTAATTATAGAATCGGTGATTTTTTCATTAGTCCCATTGGGCATAGTAAGGGTTACTTGCACCCGATCACTTGCTATAATGGGGAAAAAAGAAGTGCGTACTACACCGCCCCCTATAGATCCAATTGTAAGTACTAGTGCCGCAATAAATAGGGACAAGGTTAAAAAGCGATTTTTAAGTGAAAACTCGAAGACTGGAGCATAGATACGATCCCGCATAAATTGCATCATACGGTCTCCTAATTGATTTATTGCTCTGAGCTTAGCAAATGCCTTTGCGCTGATTGTTTTTGGCTCTTTTCGATTTTTAGTAAGTGCTTTTGAATGCGCCAAATGCGCAGGTAAAATAATTAACGCTTCAATCAATGAAACGATGAGCGTGAGCATCACAATAACAGAAACTTCTCCAAAGAACTCTCCAATTCTACTGTCTAAAAATAAAAAAAGTGAAAATGCTAAAACAGTGGTGATAATCGCGGACACTACAGGAGGGATTACTTCCAATACGCCATCCATAGCCGCCTTAAAGGGACTTTTGCCTTTTTCAAAATGTTGGTAAATATTTTCAGCAATTACAATCCCATCGTCTACTAAAATCCCGATGACAATTATCATCCCAAAAAGAGAAAGCACATTGATAGTAACTCCAAATAGGGGGGCAAAAATAAACATCCCTAAAAATGAAATCGGAAGACCAAAAGCCACCCAAAAGGCAAGTCGTGTATTTAAAAATAAAGAGAGAAAAATTAAGACCAAGAGCATTCCTTGTAATGCATTTTTTATGAGAAGCTGGGTACGCTGATTGAGCAAAATGGATTGATCACTAAGAATTTCAATCTGTAGATTGTCTCTTGAAGCATTATACTCTTTGATATAGGCTTTGATTTTCTCAGCACTGGACAATAAATCTTCTGTATTGGTTGAGCTTATGCCAATATTGACTGAGAGATTTCCATTGATATAAGAAGCATTAGGTGTCTCAGAAAAGCGATCTTTCACAACCGCTACGTCAGCCAGACGTATCAGTGTGCCGTCAGGCTGTGAAGCAACGATTATTTGATTGAGCTCATCTGCATAATAGGATTTATTTTTGGCTCGGATGAGGAATTCTTCAGCATCCGTTTTTAAGCGCCCTCCTGTTACAATAATATTGGCTCTTGCTATAGCCTGAGCTACTGTAGTAAAACTTAATTTATAAGCCAAAAGTTTATTTTCTTCTACCGCAATTTCAATTTCTTCCTCTGGGTAGCCGGTAATTTCAATTTGAGAAATACCCTCCATTGCCCTTAAGTCGTTTTCGACCTGACGTGCTATTTTTTTTAAAGTAAGCAAAGGAATATTCTCACCACTGAGTGCAAAGTTAATTGTAGATCTTATCTGTTCTTGCTTTGCTACTACTAAGGGCTCCATGCCAGAGGGAAAACTAGGCACTCGATCTACTGCATTTTTAACCTGCAATAACATAAAATCAATATCACGCTCTTTTTCGACCTCTACAGTAATAGAGCCACTATTTTCACGAGATACAGAAGTGACGCGCTCTACACCCTCCAAGCCCTTGAGATTGTCTTCTATTTTCAATACTACTCCTTCCTCAATTTCTTGAGGAGAAGCGCCTGGATAAGTAACGGTAATTTGTACAATATGAGATTCTGTAAGAGGAAAAAAGGAGGACTTTAGCGAACGAACCCCTATTGTTCCAAATAAAATAAAAGCCAGAATGACCACATTAACAGCAACGTGGTATTTTATAAAGTAGTTGATGATTTGTTTCATAGAGGAGGACTATTTTGTTGAAAGCAAGGAAGGAGCAACTTCCATTCCTTGATACGCACCAATTATGGGCTGTGCGACTACTGCCGTTCCCTCTTCCAAACCACTAATAATAGCATACGCATCTGTGAAATGACGAACCTCAACTTTTCTTAATACCAGCTGATTGTCTTCGATGATATAAAGTTCTTGGTCGCCATTGAGCAGCCCTCTATCGAGTGCAAATACATTTTGAAATTCTAATGCACCAATTAGGGCTTCCATATAAACGCCCTCTCTAAGTTCGTTACTATTGACCCGAATAAATACGTCTACAGATTGAGTCTCTGTAATCACTTTCGCATTGATGCGGGCTACAATTCCATTATATGCTTTTTGTGTATCTATTGATTTTAAATCAACAACTGCTCCCACCTCAATTTTTTCGACATACGACTTAGGTAAGGCCACTTTGAGCTCATAGGCATAGGGCGCAATAAATTCTCCCAATTCTTGTCCAGGCCTAATTAATGAGCCTTCCGTTACATTTGCACTGACTAGTATTCCATCAAAGGGGGCATTTAGTGTATAAAAATCTAAGCTTTTTTCAAGATTCTGAAGGGAATAAAAGGAAGATATAATACCTCTTCCTGAAATAAATAGACGCGTATTTTCATCCATTTCGGGGAGAAAAGGAACTGCTTTTTCTACATCAAAATCAGATAAAAATTGCTTCCACTTGGGATAAGCTTGGGGAAAGTCAAGTTGTAAATCTGGAAGTACAGAAGTTACTAAATTGAATAAAGAGGCACGCTGCGCTATTACATTAGAACGAAATTCTGAAGCTTCAATTTGAACTAAGTTCTGGCCTTTTTTATAAGACTGTCCTGGCTTGAATAAAGGGTTTATGGTATTCATCACCCCTTGTACTCGAGAAGTGATTTTTATGCGTTGGTAGGCCTGAAGAATGCCATTTGCAGGAATTTGAACCTTGTAAGGTCCATTTAGCACCTGGCTGTAGTATACTTCTTTTATAGTCTTTTCTGCTTGACGCCTCGGTGGCGGGTTGCTGTCTACTATCTTTCTGGAAAGTGAAAATGCAATGGCTAAAATTGCAATTCCTGAAACAGATAAAATAATTTTCCTGATCGTTTTCAGTCGGTTTTGTGACATAGCTTTTTGCTGATTTAATTTCGCTCCAAATAATGCAGCCCCTTATTTGAGGTACTCCCTAAATAAGATGTCTTGGATTATTCTGAAGCTTTTCTTTTTCTCTAAATTTTTTGCAAAACTAGGTTTAATTTTTTGATTAAGTATGATTCTAAGAAAACCAAACAGTTTTTAATTTGTAATTTTAGACTTAGACAAGTCATTCACTTAAAAGTTTAAAAAACGATTAAAACTATAGAAGATGGATTTATTAAATAATCTGTGGAGTGAGATAGTGGGGTTTTTTGGTGTTCGTCAATTTCTCGAAATTCTCATCCAGGGAGAAGCAGAGAAATTTATGACCTATGAAGGCATAGTAGCGCTCATTATTCCTGTAATTCCACTCCTAATTGTATTGGAACTCATTTTAGGCTTTATCTATAAAAAGCCGCAAACCAAGGTCTATAAAGTCATTTTTTTAATTTATTTATTTAACCGGATTGTCGGTCGTTTTATAGCGCTGGGGGTAGTGGCGTTTTGTATCGGAGTTTTTCAGCCGCTAGCGCTTTTGCAAACATCGATGACTTGGTATTGGTTTATTTACGGATATATTGCCTGGGAATTTGCCCATTTTATCTATCATTTTTTGGCCCACAAAGTTCGCCTAATTTGGTGCTTGCATGCCACTCACCATTCTCCCGAAGAGATGAACCTGAGCGTTACCCATGCCCACTTTTTTTTAGAGGCACCCTATGCTGATTTAATCCGAACTTCTATCTGTATTTTTTTAGGCGTTGAGCCCGTACTCTTATTTACCATCATGTTTATAGACGGCACTTATGGAGCCTTTATACATGTAGGGGAAAATCTGATACGGGATGCGCGTTTTGGATTTTTAAATAAGCTTATGCTTACACCCTCGCATCATCGGGTTCACCATGCCAGTAATCCCTTGTATATTGACACCAATTATTGTAATCTTTTAAATATTTGGGACCGGATTTTTGGCACTTATCAAGAAGAGGATCCCAAAATGGAGATTAAATATGGAGTAACTCGACCCATTAATTCGGGCAGTTTTATCGATGTGTATTTTGGTGAAATTATCAACCTTACAAAAGATGTAATACATGCTCCCGGGTTTATTAATAAATTAAAATATATTTTTTATCCCCCAGGATGGAGTCATACAGGGGAACATAAAACAGCAAAGAGAATAAGAGCAGCCTACTTAATGCTTCAGAAGCCATCTCAACAGTAACGGGTATTGGTTATATTGGTTTTCTTATGGGACCCATTATTTTGGGATATATTGCAAACTGGACGAGCTTGACCTCCAGCTATCTCTTTTTAGGTTCTACTGCTGTCTTGGGTCTGGGGATTGTTCTCTTAGGGATACGGATTAAAAACTAAGGTAGTTTTAAGAAGAGTAGCGCCCTCATAGAAAATAGGTATAAAAGAAAAACCCTCCACTAGGGAGGGCTTGATTCTTTATTTATTTAAAAATATAAATTTTTTCAGGACAACTCTATTTGTAAGATCCCTTAAACTCATCATTTTCTCATAATTTTTATCAGCATCCCCGGATGGACCAGATGCAGCCTTGAGAAAATCTGAGTATTTATCAAACCAATCTACTGTAAAGTGAGTCCAAGCCATTTCAGTTCCGATACGATCAATCCTTTTCGCCAAACTCCACCCTTTTCGAGGCGATCCTTTAGGTATTGATTTTGTGGTAGCCATTTCTAAATCTTCATAAGACTTGTATTTTCCGTGTTTAGCCTTCATCAAGTTCATTACTGCAATATCTGGATAGGTAGTAACACCTTCTTGCAAGACTTCTGCTACATTTACCATCTGTGTCTCGAATACAATTTTTCTGTTTTCACCATTTTTTTCGGCCCAATCACGTAATTCGGATTCAGTCATATCAGTAAATTCTTCAGTCCACTTTTTAGGGGTATAATCATCATCCATTTTATCCATATCATAAATTGAAACAGCAAGGTGGGTAAAGGGAGTCTGTGCCCCATTGATTACTTTCCAAACATGCCAGCCTAATATTTGGTCGTCATCAATAAAATTTTGATTAATTCTTTGAAATTTAGTTTTTAAGTTTTCATCATAAGCATTGATGTCTTCGGCATCTACAAAGGCAAAATCAAATGCAATATTCTGTGCAAATACAAAAGATGAGAACATTAAAATTAGAGATAAAAAAAGTTTTTTCATTTTAATTGATTTATGGTTAATAATACCTCTAAATTAAAAAGAATAGGTGAAAAAGAAAAACCCTCCTTGAGGAGGGTTTATAAAGATAATAAGGTAATGTTATGACTGTCTACTCTGCCATTTTTGATTGGTATAAAGCAATCTCTTCCATGAGTTCAGTTGGGTCGAGATAACATTTTGTAGAAACAATTTTATTCCCTTCCCATTGCCACCAACAATGAAAGGTGTTATTTTGAACCTCTCCTGTTATTTTTGATTTTCCTGTCCAGTCAGACCAATGATTTGTATACACTTCTCCATTATTATAATACATGGTAGTAATCATTGGATCTACATGTTTTAAGTCATCGTAAAGTACAGAATGAAAATTATATCCTTCAATAATTTGATCTGTGGTGTATTCTATATTATTGAAAAAATGGATTCCATCTTCAGTGAAATATTCTTTTGCTATATCAAAATTGCCGTCTTGATAGGCCTGTGCTAATTTTTTTACAACTGCCGTTTTTTCATCATTTTCATCAATTCTACCGCTCCATGGGGAAGTATCCTGGGTATTATTTTGACAGCTGATGAAAAAAAATGTGAGAACTAAAAGTACGCTAATCTTATTCATTTTAAATTGTTATGATTTATAATTCCTCTAAGATAGAAATAAAGCGTGTAAAAGAAAAACCTTCCGCATCATCCTGTTATTCAATTAAATAAAATTAACACCAAAGGTTTGAAGGATGTTTATTAAAAATGCTGTGGAATTGGGTAAATTGATTTTACAACTAAGTCTATTCAGAAAAACAAATTCCTGAACCCCTTTAATAAGAAAAAAAAGGAGTGAATAAAAAATTTTAGCTTTTACTTTTATAGTTGAAAAGATATGATATGTTGCCAAATGGGCTAACAAAAAAAGCCCTCCATTTCACTGGAAAGCTTCTCACTGGTTGAAAATATTGGATTTTTTTCCAATTTAACAACACACAACTTCTTTAAAAGTGCGGTCTGGACGGGACTCGAACCCGCGACCCCATGCGTGACAGGCATGTATTCTAACCAACTGAACTACCAGACCCAATTAGCGCTTGCAAATATACGCTGCATTTTCTATTTGCCAAATAAATACCAATAAAAAGAAAATTGGGGTTAAAGGACCCTAAATTAAGGTTAGATTACAGCATCAAGCGCTTCAGCATAGGCTGTCTTAGGTGACACTCCTACATGTCTTCCTACTAATTCACCTTTATCAAAGACAAGTACTGTTGGGATATTGCGGACTCCGTATTTAGCTGCAAATTCTTGATTCGCATCCACATCCACTTTACCCACTACGGCTTTCCCTTCATAATCTTGACTTAGTTCATCTATAATGGGTCCCACCATACGACAAGGTCCACACCAAGCTGCCCAAAAATCAACCATTACAGGCTTGTCTGATTTTAATACTACTTCCTCAAAAGTTACATCTGTAATTTCTAATGCCATATTCTAAAATTTAAGATACAAAGTTAGACAATTATTAAAATATTTATTCTTTGAGAAATCAAATTAACTTATCTATTTATACATTTTCTCAATACGCTCAATTGAGTTTATAATGCCATTGCTTTTCATCTAAATACTGGAGTAAGTCCGCTGTAATTTTAACCTTTTGTATTTTACTCGTAAGCATCAATTTAATTTTTTTATCGTTATCATAGAGATTGAAAAATAAGGTCTTATCACCTTTAAAAGCCCGTAAGTTATCTTGAAGTTCTTCTATTTGATCAGAAGTTAATTTATGAATATCAAGCTGCAGAGTCAGTTTTTTGGCATTGGTTTCAATTGTATTTTGAAGCATTTCAAAATGTAGATATTGCATTCTTGGTGCTCCAGACTTTCCCGTTTCTCTATTCAGCCACCCTTCTCGAACAACCAATCGCATTCGAATAAATTGATTAACGACAAGAAAATGTCGGTATTTTAAATAGTCTTCCCCAAAGATTCTAAATTCATATTGGTCTGTAAAGTCTTCTAATGTAAAACGGGCCCAACCTTTTCCATTCCTTGTTTCTAAATGCTGGATTTCATTTACGATACCCCCCAAACTCAATTCTTTATTGACCAGCGCATTGAGATCACCCAATCGGTTTAAAGATAAGGTCATAAAATATTTCATTTCATGGGTAAAATCATCAAGAGGGTGGGCGGATATATAGATCCCTACTACTTCTTTTTCTTTTTTGAGACGGATTAAATTTGACCAAGATTCACAGCTAGGAATTGTGAGGTCTTGATAGGTTTCATTTGTTGCTTCGCTAAATAAACTGGTTTGAGAGGAATTTAGGTTTTCTTGATATTTTGCCCCAAACCGCAAGGCCTTTTCCAAAAAAGTAATCCCATCCCCATCGGGGTTAAAATATTGCGCACGATGGGCAGCACCCAGTGAATCGAGTCCTCCTGCTAAAATTAAGTTTTCAAAGGCTTTTTTATTGGCTGCCCTCAGGTCGATTCTTTTGACCAAATCAAAAATTGAACTGTAGGGTTTTTCTTTTCTATGCCCAATAATCGTCTCTACGGCGCCCTTACCTACCCCTTTAATTGCTCCCATTCCAAAACGGATGGCCTGATCTTGATTTACTGTGAATTTATAAAATGACTCATTGACATCAGGCCCTAAAACTTTGAGTCCCATTCTCCTGCACTCTTCCATAAAGAAGGTCACCTGCTTAATGTCATTCATATTATTGGAAAGAACAGCTGCCATATACTCTGCTGGATAATGGGCTTTTAGATAGGCCGTCTGGTAGCCAATCCAAGCATAGCAGGTAGAGTGTGATTTATTAAAAGCATAAGCTGCAAAGGCTTCCCAATCTTTCCAAATTTTTTCTAACACTTCCTCGGGATGACCATTGGTCTTTCCTCCCTCAATAAATTGCGGTTTTAGTTTCTGGAGAAGTGTAAAGATTTTTTTACCCATAGCTTTTCTCAATACATCCGCATCGCCTTTTGAGAATCCAGCCAATTTCTGCGATAGCAACATGACTTGCTCTTGGTAAACAGTAATTCCATAAGTTTCTTCCAGATATTCCTTCATCTCTGGAAGGTCATAACTGATTTCTTCTTGTCCATTTTTACGGTCTACAAAACTGGGAATATATTCGAGTGGCCCAGGACGATAAAGCGCATTCATCGCAATTAAATCTGCAAAAACAGTGGGTTTTAAATCTTTTAAATACTTCTGCATTCCTGCAGATTCATATTGAAAAATCCCAACAGTATCTCCCCGCTGAAAGAGTTCATAGGTTTTTTGATCATCAAGTGGAAATTGATCAGGATCCAGCTCAATATTGTATTTATATTTTACTAATGCTACTGTATCTTTTATCAGCGTTAGTGTTTTAAGCCCCAAAAAGTCCATTTTAAGCAACCCAGCATCTTCCACTACAGAGTTGTCATACTGTGTCACATACAAGTCCGAGTCTTTTGCCGTAGCCACAGGAACAAACTGCGTGATATCATCAGGGGTAATTATAACACCACAGGCATGAATTCCTGTATTGCGTAAAGAACCCTCTAATACTTTTGCCTGCTGAATTGTCTCTCCAGATAAACTTTCTTCATCCGCCAGATTTTTTATTTCATTAACGCGAAGTAATTCGTCGGTTCTCAGTTTTTCTTTTAACTCTTCCTCTGAAGCATTGAATATTTTTGATAATTTGATATTGGGGAGCAATTTGGCGATACGATCTGCCTCTCCTAAGGGCAAATCCAAAACCCTGGCAGTGTCTCGTATCGAAGACTTTGCAGCCATTGTGCCATAAGTAATGATTTGAGCAACTTGATTTGATCCGTATTTTTTTATTACATAATCCATCACGAGACTCCTGCCTTCATCATCAAAATCGATATCAATATCAGGCATACTTACACGGTCTGGATTGAGGAAGCGCTCAAAAAGCAAATCGTATTGGATGGGGTCAATATTGGTTATTTTAAGGCAATAGGCAACCACAGACCCAGCAGCAGATCCTCTACCTGGCCCCACAGAAACACCCATTTCACGTGCCGCTGCAATAAAATCTTGAACTATTAAAAAATAACCCGGATAGCCTGTATTAGCGATTACTTCTAATTCAAAATCAATTCGTGTTTGAAGGCTATCTGTCAGCGTTCCATAGCGCGCCTCAGCCCCCTTATAAGTCAAATATTTTAAATATGCATTTTCTCCCTCTTTATTCGTGGCATCCGCGTTTTTTTGAAATGCCTCAGGTATGTCAAATTTGGGTAGTAAGACCTCTCGTGCCAAGTCAAATGGCTCTATTTTATTAATCAGCTCCTCAATATTTAGAATCGCTTCGGGCAAATCGCTAAAAAGCGTTTTCATTTCTTCTGGAGACTTCAAATAATATTCTTGGTTTGGAAAACCATAGCGAAATCCCCTTCCTCGCCCTATAGGAGTAGCCTGTTTTTCCCCTTCTTTTACGCAAAGGAGGATATCGTGTGCATTTGCTTCTTCTTTGTGGGTATAATAGGTATTATTTGTGGCAATTAATGGGATCTTATATTTTTTTGAAAATTCAATCAAAACTGCATTCGCTCGGTCTTCACCCTCTTCTCCATGGCGCATAAGCTCAATATACAGGTCCGCTCCAAATTGATTGTACCACCATTGGAGTGCTTCTTCTGCTTGACGATCTCCGATATTTAAAATTTTTGAAGGCACCTCACCGTAGGTATTCCCTGTAAGTACGATGAGGTCTTCTTTATAGGTTTCAACTAATTTTCGATCAATACGAGGAACATAATAAAAACCTGCCGTATAAGCGACCGAAGTGAGCTTGGCTAAATTGTGATAACCCTTTTTATTTTTTGCCAAAAAAACAATCTGATAGCCATCCTCACGTCTTGTTTTATCTAAATGGTCCTCGCAGACATAGAACTCACAGCCAATAATAGGCTTGATTTGGTGGTCAGATTCCGCATTGTGTGCTTTTATTGCTTTTATAAAATGAAAGGCGCCCATTAAATTTGCATGATCAGTCAATGCGATGGCAGGCATTTGATGGGTAGCCGCCGCCTCTACTAACTGACTGACTCTTGAGGTAGCCTGAAGGACTGAAAACTGACTGTGATTATGCAGGTGTACAAATGGAGCCTCTTCTAGTAGTGCTCCTCCCCCCTCAGAGAGCACCGTTGCTTTTACCTTGCCTTCTTCTTTTTTATACTTTTCTGACGCCTTCTTTAAATTTTGATGCTTGAGCCCGATCAGTTCAAAAGGTTCTTGAATTATTTTAAACCCTTCTAAAATTTTATTTAAATTTTCAATATTGGGGTGAAGTTTTTGTTGGCGCATTAATTCGAAAAACAGCCTTGTTGTGGCTTCAACATCGGCGGTCGCGTTGTGGGCTTCTTCAAAATTTTGCTGAAATAAAAAGCGATATAGTTCGCTTAGTGTCGGGAGTTTAAATTTTCCCCCTCGACCACCGGGTAATTTACAGAGTGCAGCTGTCTCCTCGGTACAGGTGTCGATCACAAGCTGATTTAAAAAAGGGTCCTCTTTCTCGACGCGTAAAAATTCAGCCCCCATAATATTTCGATCAAATGAAATATTGTGCCCAACTACAAACTGGGCTTTTGAAAGTGCATCTTTAAACTCGCTTAAAACATCCGCTAACGCGACACCTTCATTAGTAGCTAGGGCCGTAGAGATTCCGTGAACTTGTTCTGAATCAAAAGGAATCGTAAAATGATCAGGCTGAATAAGAAAATCTTTATGCTCAATTAATGCCCCTTTGGCATCATGCAGCTGCCATGCAATCTGAATACATCGGGGCCAATTTTCACTATCAGATAAAGGGGCGTCCCAACGTTTGGGTAAACCGGTCGTTTCGGTGTCGAAAATCAAATACATCTAGACGAAAATAACAAATTAAGCTCCTCTTTTTGAGGGTTAAGAAAAGGATTTATTAACTACTTTATTTTTTGTAATTAAGGATTTCACTCTAGGGTTTTGTACCTTCCCCTTGAAAAAGAAAAATACATGCCCTTACTGGAATTCACTTCAAAAGGAATATATTGCAGGCAAGCCGATGTCTATTTGGACCCCTGGCGTGGGGTAGATAAAGCCCTAATCACACATGGCCATTCTGATCACGCTCGCTGGGGAAGTAAACGCTATATTACCCATGAAATAAATATACCCATCCTCCAGCATCGCTTAGGGAATATCAAAGTCAGTGGAAAAAAATACAATGAAACTTTTAGTATTAATGGCGTTCAATTTTCTTTTCACCCTGCCGGTCATGTTCCTGGCTCTTCTCAAATACGAGCAGCCTATAAAGGAGAAGTCTGGGTTTTTACGGGTGATTATAAAATAGATAATGATGGAATCGCTACGCCCTTCGAAGCTGTTCGATGTCATACTTTTATCAGTGAATGTACTTTTGGCCTTCCTGTTTTCCAATGGGAAAATCCAAAAAAAATACATGAAAATATCAACCTGTGGTGGGCAGAGAATAAAGCGGCCCATACCACGAGCTTACTGATGGGTTATTCACTAGGAAAAGTTCAGCGCTTACTTAAAAATCTAGATCCCACAATCGGGAAAATTTATACCCATGGCGCAACAGAACAAATGACTGAAGTGTTACGCCAATTCATCGACTTCCCCCCCACGACACTGATCACAAAAGAGACCACTAGAAGGGAATTGCAAGGGAATCTTGTTCTTGCTCCTCCTGCGGTAATGGGTAGTGCATGGATAAAAAAATTAGGGCCTTTATCTACCGGCTATGCTTCTGGCTGGATGGCTTTTAGAGGTGCTCGTAGGCGGCGTGCTGTAGACCGTGCATTTGTCTTATCAGACCACGCTGATTTTAAAGGATTATTAAAAGCCATAGAAGCAACAGGCTGTGAAAATATTATCACCACACATGGCTA
>WTIP01000103.1:23991-28511 GCA_011525195.1 Flavobacteriales bacterium
CTGCCCTTGTGGTTATTTGAAGAATCCTATCACATCGTTGGAGATTTGGCTGAAACCATTGCATTACTTGGCCAAAATAAGGGAACTGCCTCACCCCCATCCTTAAAAAACTGCATTGAAGAAATTATTGAATTAAAAGCGAAAAGCGAGAAAGAAAAAAGAGACTATATCCTTCATCAATGGCTAAATTTAGCCTATTTCGAGCGCTTTGTTTTTAATAAAATCCTAACTGGCGGATTTCGTATCGGGCTAAGTCAAAAGCTGATGACTAGGGCGCTTTCTAAGGCAGTAGATATAGACGAAAGGATCGTAGCTCATCGACTTATGGGACAATGGACTCCTCAAACTACTACTTTCGACCGGCTGATATTAGACCCCCATCCTGAAGATCAAATTTCTCAGCCCTATCCCTTTTTTCTGGCACACCCTGTAGAAACAGATTTTTTTACAAAAGAAAAAGTCTCAGATTGGCATATTGAACACAAATGGGATGGAATGCGGGCACAATTGATCCTAAGAAATGGAAAGCACTTCTTATGGAGTCGAGGCGAAGAATTAATAACCGATAAATTCCCTGAATTAGAAGTTCTCAAAGAAATTCTACCTGAGGGAACTGTTTTAGATGGTGAACTTCTCCCCTATAAAGAGGGGCAAATAGGAAATTTTAATGCCCTACAAAAGCGTATAGGTAGAAAAACTGTATCAAAAAAACTACTACAAGAAAATCCTGTTGTCCTTATGGCTTATGATATCCTGGAGTGGGAAGGTGAAGATATACGTGAGCAACCTCTATGGAAAAGACAGCAACTACTCGATGCATTACTCAAAAAATACTCCGATTCAAAAGCGCCCATTCTGAAATCGGAAGTCTTACAGTTTTCTTCCTGGCAAGCGGTAGGAAAAGAACGAGAAAAAGCTGCGGAAAAATACAGCGAAGGACTGATGATCAAAAATAAAGAGGCTCCCTACGGTGTAGGAAGAAAAAAAGGCAGTTGGTGGAAGTGGAAATCTGACCCCAAGTGTATTGATGCAGTGTTAACCTATGCGATGCGGGGCCATGGAAGAAGAACAAATTTATATACCGATTATACTTTTGCTTTATGGGATGAAGGAGCATTGGTCACTTTTGCAAAAGCCTACTCTGGGCTGACAGATGCAGAAATAAAAACCCTTGATCAATTCATTAAAAAAAATACATTAGAACGTTTTGGCCCTGTAAGACAAGTTAAACCTGAATTGGTTTTTGAAATTGCTTTTGAAGGAATTGCCCCCTCTCCACGGCATAAAAGTGGCGTTGCAGTTCGTTTTCCGCGAATTGCTCGTTGGAGACATGACAAAAAAAGTAAGGAGGCCAATACCTTAACCGATCTTAAAAAACTGTTGCAATGAGTTGGGCGGCGCAATGGTTTAAGTCTAATAATTGGGAGCCACAGCCCTTTCAAAAGCAATGCTGGAAGGCTTATAAAGAAGGTAAAAGTGGTATGCTTCACGCCCCAACGGGTAGCGGTAAAACCTATGCACTTTGGGGAGGCATAATCAATGAATTAAAGGCCAATGAAGTCCCTCCCAAAGGACTAACAGCACTATGGATTACGCCCCTTCGTGCACTAGGCGTAGAAATACAAAAAGCAACTCAAAAAATGCTTCAAGACTGCAATCCAGAACTCTATGTGGGTCTACGTACCGCAGATACAACACAAAGCGAACGCAGTAAGCAATTTAAAAAACCCCCCTTTGGATTGGTCTCAACACCTGAGAGTTTGCATGTTTTGATGAGCAGAAAAGAACATCAGCATTATTTTGGTGATTTAAAAGTAGTAGTTATAGACGAATGGCATGAACTATTGGGTAGTAAAAGAGGTGTACAGGTAGAGCTGGCCTTGGCTTATTTAAAATCCTTCTTGCCACAGCTTAAGGTATGGGGTATTTCAGCTACTCTTGGCAATAAAGTGCTCGCTCGTGAAATTCTTTTAGGTCCTACTTCTAATTTCGCTGTAATTGACGCTAAAATTCACAAGAAAATAAAAGTTGAGTCATTACTGCCAAAAACGATGGAACGTTTTCCATGGCGGGGACATTTAGGCATCCACTTACTCCCCGAAGCTTTAAAAATCATCAAAAAAAATAAAAGCACACTCGTTTTTACCAATACCCGAGCCCAATGTGAAATTTGGTTTCACAAGCTCTTGGAAAAGGCTCCTGAGCTCGCTGGATCCATTGCCATGCACCATGGCAGTATTGATAAAAAAATACGCCTTTGGGTAGAAGAAGCATTGCGGAAAGAAACATTAAAAGTAGTGGTCTGCACCTCAAGTTTAGATCTGGGGGTAGACTTTAGTCCTGTTGAAAATTGTATTCAAATTGGAAGTCCAAAAGGAGTGGGACGATTTATACAGCGTGCGGGACGAAGCGGCCATCGGCCGAAGGCTGGAAGCACTATTTACTTTTTACCTACACATGCTTTAGAGCTAATTGAGTCTGTGGCTTTACAACGGGGCATTTCTGAACAGCAAATTGAAGACCGAACGCCCTACCTCAATAGCTATGATGTATTAATTCAATTTTTGATGACCCTGGCTGTAGGGGCTGGTTTTTATCCAGAAAAAATATACCCGCTTATCCAATCTACTTTTTGTTTTCAAAACTTAGACCCTGAACGCTGGGAATGGATACTAAATTTTTTATTGCAAGGCAGCCAATCGCTGGAGCATTATGATGAATACAAAAAACTGATCCGTAATGAGGACGGACGACTTGAAGTTGCTAATAAAAAGATTGCGCTGCATCATCGTTTGTCAATGGGAACAATAGTTAGTGCCAATGATTTAAAAATTCGTTACCAAAAAGGGGGTTGTCTGGGCACAATAGAAGAGTGGTTTATTTCAAAATTAAAGCCAGGGGATACTTTTGCCTTTTCAGGTAAAATACTGGCCTTAATTCGTATTCAAAATATGGAGGTCATTGTAAAAAAATCAAAAGCCAAACAAGCAAAAGTGCCCGCGTGGGTCGGTGGAAGAATGAGCTTTAGTGCACACCTCAGCGAGCTACTTAAAAAAACACTTTACGATCAGCAAAGTTTGAAAACGCCTGAATTTAAATCACTCCTTCCTATACTTGAACAACAACAAAAAGAGTCGATTCTTCCTCAATCTCATGAACTTTTAGTTGAACGTTTTGAAACAAAGGAGGGGGTTCACACTGTATTTTATCCTTTTGAGGGCTATGCGCTTCACGAAGCTATGGCCAGCCTGATCGCTTACCGCATCAGCTTACTTTCACCTATTAGTTTTAGTATGTCCTTTAATGATTATGGTTTTGAATTACTCTCTGATCAAGCTTTTGATGAAGAACTTTTTTTGGCCCATAATTTATTGACTCCCGAAGGCCTTTATGAGGACTTGACCCAAAGTATTAATATTTCCGAAATGGCCCGAAGAAGATTTCGTGATATCGCAGTCATCGCTGGTTTGGTCTTTCAGGGCTATCCCAATAAGCCCAAAAAAGCAAAACATTTACAATCAGGTTCTCAATTGTTTTTTGAAGTTTTTAAAGAATACGAACCTGATAATTTATTGTATCAACAAGCGGTACAAGAGACTTTTGACCACGGTATCGAACACGGAAGAATGCAATTAGTCTTTGAAGAATTAGAACAAAAGAAAATTATTTGGAAAAATTGCAACCATCCTACTCCTTTTTCTTTTCCCCTGATCACAGACCGTATACGCTCAAAACTGTCTTCAGAAACAGTCGAAGACCGTATTAAAAAAATGTACCTTCAATTAGAAAAATACGCCTAATGGTAACGCTTGAAATCAATGCCAATGAATTTGTACTCCATCCGAGTGGAGCCGTCTATTGGCGTGAAAAACAAACTTGGCTATTGGCCGATATACATTTAGGAAAAGTGGCTCATTTTAGAAAAAATGGGATTGCAGTTCCACGCGCTGCTGAAGGTTCTTTTTACCAAAAAATAGCCCTCCTTCTTTCACTTTTCCCAGTAAATCGGCTTCTCTTTTTAGGAGATTTATTCCACAGTACCCAAAATAACGAATGGTATTTATTTGAAGCATGGGCCAAAAAACAACCTTATCAAATGGTTTTAATTTCAGGAAATCACGACCTCATTCCCCCATGGAAGTTGGAATCTTTAGGAATTGAAGTCGTTTCTGAGCAGCAAGAAGCGGGTTTTTTATTTCACCACTTCCCTGATCAATCTACAAAATCATTTCTTTTTTGTGGACACCTCCACCCTGGTGTAAAACTAACAGGTGCTGGCAAGCAGCAACTCAAACTCCCTTGTTTTTACCACACCTCCACACAACTCATTCTCCCCGCTTTTGGGGCTTTTACTGGACTGCATTTGCTCAAACCTAAAGCTACAGATAAAGTCTATGTAAGTACTGGAAAAGAAGTCATAGAAATTGTGGAGCGGGTTTAGATTAGGTGTGCTTTCTCTAATAAAAAAGGGCAAAAAACTTTAAAAAAGAAGGCTTCTATTCATTCTTTTCCTATAACAA
>WTIP01000103.1:28611-41375 GCA_011525195.1 Flavobacteriales bacterium
AGGGATTTTTATGTTCTATGCTGAATATAAGCATTTGCTTGGCGGGTAGGTAGAATTACTAAATCGGCTATGGCAACTCTTTCTGGTACTGAAACCATATAATTTATGGCTGATGCCACATCTTCCGCAGTGAGGGCTTCTATACCTTGATAGACTTTTGCTGCGCGCTCCTTATCTCCCTTAAAGCGAACTTGAGAAAATTCGGTTTCTACCAGACCTGGATGAATGGCTCCTACACGAATGCCCAGCGTGTTGAGGTCTATTCTCAACCCTTGTGTAAAAGCATCTACTGCAAATTTACTACTACAGTATACACTGCCATTAGGGTACACTTCCTTACCCGCAAGGGATCCTAGATTGATAATTTGTCCTTTTTGAGCCGCTATCATTGAGGGTAAAACGGCTTTGGTGACATACATCAGCCCTTTTACATTTCCATCTATCATTGCCTCCCAATCATCAACAGAAGCCGTTTGTACGGGATCTAAACCATGGGCGTTCCCTGCATTATTAATTAATACTTCAATCTTTTTCCATGAATCTGCTAACCCCTCAAAAGCAGCAAAAACAGCGTTTCGATCACGAACATCAAAACAAAGTAAATGACAATCTGTCTGGAGTTGTTGCTCTAATTTTTCTAATTTTTCTTTTCTTCTACCGCACAGAATAAGTCGTGCGCCTTGATTTGCAAATATTTTTGCTGTTGCCCAACCAATTCCACTACTTGCTCCTGTAATGCAGATAATTTGATTTTTCATAGCTTAACATTTAAGGTACTTCTTCCCCTTGACTTGCCTTGAGTAATAAGAACCAATCCGTAAGTTCTAAATTTATTTCCAAGGCTTCAAGACTTTTTTTAATTCTTTCTGGCTTTGTTGTCCCTAGTACAGGATGCAGTTTGGAAGGGTGTTTTAAGAGCCATGCCAATAGCAGTTGATCTTCTGCGCAATTGTATTTGGCTTTTAGTGCTCTCATACAGTCAGTAATGCGCTTGGTTTTACTGTCCTGAAGTTTGTAATAAGAACCCAATGGGCTCCAGGCCATAACCCCCATCTTATGAGCGCTCAGATAGTCTACAGAACCATCAAAAAAAGGGGCTTCATGGGTCAAAGAACATTCAATTTGGTTCCAAGCGGGTTTGATTTCATTTTGGAGCCATGCAATTTGGCTGGGGGTGAAATTGGAAACACCAAAGGACTTGATTTTACCTTGTTTTAAAAGTTTTTGCACACTTTCAGCTATGCTTTCTGGCTCTAAAAGGGGGCTGGGTCTGTGTAATAAAAGCAAATCTAAATAATCCGTTTTTAAGGCTTTAAGGGAATTTTCTATACTGTATTGCAAGTGTTTTGCTGAGTAGTCGTAATACTTTAAAGGAAGTGCACGCGCCTCACAGGGCATTTGAATCCCGCACTTAGAGATCAGCTGTACTTGATCCCGATTTATTCCAGCTGTGCGAAAAGCGCGTCCGAATTCAGCCTCTGTTGTATAGCCTCCATACAGATCTGCATGATCAAATGATGTTATGCCAAGAGCTACACAAAAATCGATCTGACGTTCCATCTGTTGGATAGACAGTCGGGCACCCCAACTGCCCCAATTCATTACCCCAGAAATAATTCTTGAAAACGGATTCATCTGCATAAAATACCTTAAATTCACCCCTAAAATAGGAAGTATTCAAACCATTGCCTGAACGACTGGCTGGATTTTTTAACCAATTGTTAACAAGGAAAAGGAGATTAATTTTTCAAATTTGCAATCCAAAAAAATGTTCTAATTTCTATGGAAAACAAGACGAATGAAACGATTGATATTAAAGCAATCAATGAGAAAATAGAAAAAGAAAGTGCTTTTGTAGACTTATTGACCCTAGAAATGAATAAAGTTATAGTGGGTCAAAAGCATATGGTTGAGCGTCTGTTAATTGGTCTTTTAGGAAAAGGTCATATTCTGCTTGAAGGCGTGCCTGGTTTAGCAAAAACACTCGCAATTAATACACTGAGTAAAGCCGTAAAAGGAAGTTTTAGTAGAATTCAATTTACGCCAGATTTACTACCTGCCGATGTGGTAGGGACCATGATCTACAATATTAAAGAGAATGATTTTTCTATAAAAAAAGGGCCAATTTTCGCAAATTTTATACTTGCTGATGAAATTAACCGTGCACCCGCAAAAGTTCAATCTGCCTTACTCGAGGCCATGCAGGAAAAACAGGTTACTATAGGAGATCAAACTTTTAAACTCCAAGCACCCTTTTTAGTAATGGCCACCCAAAATCCAGTTGAACAAGAAGGTACCTATCCTTTGCCTGAAGCCCAGGTAGACCGTTTTATGTTAAAAGCGGTAATTGATTATCCCAAATTAGAGGAGGAGCAGCTGATTGTAAGAAATAATTTAAACAGTCAACAGGCCGAGGTAAAAGCGGTAGTGACCACTAAACAAATTTTAGCGGCTCAAGAAACCATCCCTCAGGTTTATATGGATGAAAAAATTGAAAAATATATACTTGACCTTATTTTTGCTACCCGTTATCCAGAAAAATATAATTTGGAAGGGGTTAAACCGCTCATCAGCTATGGGGCTTCACCGAGGGGGAGTATCAATCTAGCTACTGCTGCTAAATGCCATGCTTTTTTAAGGCACCGCGGTTACGTGATCCCCGAAGATGTGCGCGCTGTTGTATATGATGTGTTACGTCATCGTATTGGACTCACCTATGAAGCAGAAGCTGAAAATATAACCGCTGTAGACTTAATTACCCAAATCATAAACGAAGTAGAAGTTCCTTAAGCCGTATTTGGAACACATATCGTTCTGAGAATCGCATTATATGGATACTAAAGCGTTATTAAAAAAAGTTCGCAAAATCGAAATCAAAACGCGAAGGCTGAGTGATCATGTCTTTGGTGGAGAATACCACTCTACTTTTAAAGGAAGAGGGATGACCTTTAGTGAAGTCCGTCAATATCAATTTGGCGATGATGTACGCGCTATTGATTGGAATGTAACGGCGCGTTATAATGAACCTTTTGTAAAGGTTTTTGAAGAGGAACGCGAACTCACATTAATGCTTGTTGTAGATGTCAGTGGGTCAAAAGCTTTTGGGACTAAGACGCAATTTAAGCGTGATTTTGTTACTGAAATAGCCGCTACTTTGGCATTTTCTGCACTTCAAAATAATGATAAAGTGGGGCTAATTTTATTTTCAGATCAGATCGAATTATACATCCCTCCTAAAAAAGGACGTTCTCATATTTTAAGAATTATCAGAGAATTGTTAGAATTTGAACCCCAAAGCACACAAACGGCGATCGCGGCTGCTTTAGAGTTTTTATCGAGTGTGCAAAAAAAGAAAGCCATTGTTTTTCTGCTTTCAGACTTTATCAATGAGGGCTATGACAAAACACTTCGCATTGCGGCTAAAAAACATGACCTTACAGGAATCCGTATTTATGATCCTATGGAAGAAGCCCTACCCAATTTGGGAATGGTCCCTATGGTAGATGCTGAAACAGGAAAAATGCAATGGATTAATACCTTTTCAAAAAAACAAAGACGGGCATATAGCTTGCGTTATGCACTTCAAGTTGAGAATTTTGAAGCCTTATTCAAAAAAAATGGAGCGGGCCAGTTGAGCTGCAGTGTTGAAGAGAGTTATGTGAAGAAACTTTTAGGATATTTTAAATCACGTGGATAAGAGATACAAATACCATTTAAGTCTACTCACATTTTTGATGATGCTCACCGCTTGGACGCAGCAACCGGCTGAACTTTTTGTGGCCGTAGATACAACGGCAGTAAAAATTGGCGAGCAACTCAACTATACACTTCAAATTAAAGCAGACAGCACGGCTCAAGTGCTTTTTCCAGAGACCCCTGTATTTGCTCCTTTTGAACTTTTAGAGTCTTTCCCTGTTGATACGTTAAAAGCACAGTCCCACTATTTATATACCAAAAAGTATGCTTTAATTCAATTTGATTCTGGGGATTATTTTTTACCACAGCAACAGGTCATGGTGGATGGTTTTTCAAAAATTGCAGCGCTTATCCCGATTCGTGTCAATACCGTAGAGGTAGATACGTTAAAACAGAATCTGTATGATATTAAGCCACTCACAGCTGTTGAAAAAGACTATGCTGCTTTAATTTCAAGGATTCTTTGGGGCCTAGCCATAGGCCTACTCCTGCTGGGCATGCTCTACACCTACCTCTTTCAAAAACGAAAAAAAGAACTTAAAGCGCGTGAACTCCCCCCCTTTGAGCGCGCTATAGAAGAATTAAAAGCCTTAGAAAATGAACGCCTCACCAGGCAGGAAGAATTTAAAGCTTACTACTCACGCCTCACAGAGGTAGTCCGAAGGTATCTAGAAGAAGAAGCAAAAATTGACGCTTTAGAAAGCACCTCTGAAGAACTATTATCCAAATTGATCCTTCGCAAAGATGCAGGCTCTTTAGACCTAGATAATAATACCCTTAAAAGTCTAAGAACAGTGCTGCAAAATGCAGATTTGGTCAAATTTGCCAAATCTCTACCTGAAGTTCATACTGCAACCGAAGATCGAAAAGTAGTAGAACATGTGGTGATAGAAACCAAAGAAGCACTTCCTGAGCCTACAGAGGAAGAACTTAGACAAAAAGCGGCCTACCAGGAACAGCTTGCCAAAAAAAGAAAAAAAGAACAACTTATTTGGGGACTCTCTGGTATGGGTATACTTGCCACATTAAGTCTGGTGGTCAGTATGCTCCTATTTGGATATTACCCTGTAAGAGATACTCTTTTGAGATATCCTACAAAAGTACTCTCTAGTGGAATTTGGTATCAAAGTCAATATGGCACACCCCCCTTGTCTATTGAAACCCCCGAAATACTTACTCGTATTTCATCCTCGGATCAAATTGTTCAAGAATTTAGGTATGGAACTTTTGAGGACCCTTTTTATATCAATCTTTCATTTGATTTTCCAAAAACTCAACCCAATACGCCTCAAACACCCTCCGCAGACCCACAAGAAGCTGATCTTGAAAAAGGTCAAGAACTCGTCAATACGATTATCTCAAATTTTGAAGCACAGGGCGCCGTTAATATTTTTATGAAAAATGATGCGCTTACACTCCCTTCTGGTCTTCCCGTAGCTAAAGTCTACGGAACCTTAGATTACCCCAAAAAGGGGCAAGAAGCACGAACTAGGTGTAATTTCAGTTCTTATCTTTTTGCCTTTGATCAAGGCACCATTATTTTGACCTTGATGTATGAAAAGCAAGACCGTTATGGAGAAGAAATAGAAGAGCGAATTGTAAACAGTTTGGAATTAATAAAAGAACTATAGTCTATGTTTGAAGGAATTTATTTTGCGAATCCCAATTATTTATGGTTGTTCTTGTCCCTTCCATTGGTGATTCTATGGCATGCCTTCACACATAAAAAAAATCAGGCACACTTAAAAATATCTACACTTGACAACTTTGGTAAGCAACAATCGCTCCTTGCAAAACTCAGACCTCTTTTATTCGTATTTCGTCTTCTTGCACTAAGTTTGATAATACTTGCCATAGCACGGCCGCAAACTGTTGACGTGTCAACTCGTACAAAAACAAATAAAGGGATTGACATCATCATGGCGATCGATGTCTCATCAAGTATGCTCGCACAAGATTTAAAGCCAGATCGTCTGAGTGCACTCAAGCGGGTTGCTTCTTCATTTATAGATGATCGCCTCTCTGACCGTATAGGGCTCGTTGTATATGCAGGAGAAAGTTATACTAAAACACCGATTACGAGTGATAAGTCCATCGTGAAAAATGCACTAAGAGAAATAATGTATGAGGGCTTGATAGAAGATGGAACTGCTATTGGGATGGGCTTAGCGACAGCAGTAAATAGGCTTAAAGACAGCAGGGCCAAAAGTAAAGTGATTATACTATTGACTGATGGCGTAAATAATTCAGGTTTTATCGATCCCAAAATTGCGATTGAATTGGCTGTAGAATTTGGAATCAAAACCTACACCATTGGACTGGGAAGTAATGGAACAGCACGTGCGCCGGTTGCTATTTTACCGACGGGAAAATTTAAATATGGAATGACTAAAGTAGAAATAGATGAAGCCCTATTAAAAGAAATTGCTACTACAACAGGGGGGATTTACTTTCGTGCAACCGATAATAAAAAACTCGAAGAGATTTATGCTGAAATTAATAAACTTGAGAAGACGGAAATAGAAGAATTTAAATATTATAATTACGAAGAAAAATATAGGATTTTAGTTGTATTGGCAGTAGTACTCCTCCTTTTAGAGTGGCTCGCAAGAAATACACTATTTAAAAGCTTTATATAATGTACCAAATAGATGCATACGAATATATATACCTCTTGGGCGTAGTGCCCCTAATCTGGGGGGTATTCGCTTGGGTACAAAGCTGGAAAAATAGACTTCAATCTAGATTTGTAAATACTGAGCTGCTCTATGAACTGAGTCCAAATCGTTCGAAATTTAAGCCTTTGCTTAAGCTCATACTGCTAAGTTTAGCCTTTGTTTTACTAGTTTTTGGACTGATGAATCCCAAAATAGGAACCCAGCTGGAAACAGTCAAACGCGAAGGGGTTGATATTGTTTTTGCGATTGATGTATCCAAAAGTATGTTGGCAGAAGATATTGCACCCAACCGCATTGAAAAATCCAAGCGGCTGGTATCAGCCATCTTAAATCAATTAGCCAGCGACCGAATAGGGATTATTGCCTATGCAGCACAAGCCGTCCCACAGCTCCCCATAACTACTGACTACGGAGCGGCTAAAATGTTTTTACAAGGATTAAATACAGATATGATGTCCTCTCAAGGGACCGCCCTAGACAATGCAATTGATCTCGCTGGTACTTTTTTTGATGATCAAGACCAAACAAACCGAGTGATCTTCTTAATTTCTGATGGGGAAGACCATTCCGAAGAAGCTGCGCAAGCCGCTGCGCGTGCTGCAGAACTTGGAATTAAAATCTTTACATTTGGTGTAGGAACTGAAAATGGTGCACCCATTCCATTAAAGCAAAATGGAGTTACAGAATCCTATAAAAAAGATTTTAAAGGAGAAGTTGTTATTACCAAAAGAAACTCTGAAATCTTGAGCGCTATTGCTGAGGCGACAGAGGGATATTATCAGGATGGAAATGATACGCAACAGGTCTTAGATTTTGTCTCAGAACAACTAAAAGCCATGGATAAAAAAGAATTTGAAGCTAAAAAATTCGTTAGTTACAAAGACCGCTTTCAACCTATTCTTATCGGTGCTTTACTTTTTCTTTTAATGGACTTATTTTTGTTTGAAACCAAAACGAAATGGGTGGAAAAATTGAATCTTTTTAATGAAAATGACCATGCGAAATAAAGTATTTTGGGTTTTAATTGTGGCTACATTTTCTTTTGTACAAGCACAAGAAGGAGCTATCACCAATCATATTTATGAAGGCAATAGTAAAGTAAAAGAGGAGGCTTTTAGTGAAGCAGAAAAAGCCTACAGAAAAGCGCTCTCCATAGCGCCAGAGAAAGCAACTGCACTTTATAATTTGGGAAATACACACTTTTTAGATGCGCAATTTGAAGAAGCGTCACAACGCTTTTTTCAAACTCAAAAATTTGCAACGACAAAAGAAGATAAACACAAAGCATTTCACAATATGGGTAATGTTTTTATGAAGAAAAAAGACTATCAAAAAGCCGAAGAGGCATATAAAAACGCACTTAGAAATAATCCTTCAGATGAAGAAACTCGCTATAATTATGCCTTAGCCAAAGAATTGCTCGAAAAAGAAAAACCACCCCAAGAGCAGGAGCAAGACGATAAAAAAGACCAAAAAGACCAGCAAAAAGAAGAGCAAGAGGATCAAAATAAAGACCAAAAGGACCAAGAAGGAGACCAAGAAAATAAAGACGAAAAAGACCCCAATAAAGAAGGAGATCAAGGAGAAGAAAACAAAGAAGAGGGAAAACCTAAAAATCCGGGCGACCAAGAAAAGAAAGAACAACAAAATAACAATCCTCAAAATCAACAACAACAGCCACCCAGAAAAGGACAGCTTTCTCCCCAACAAGTTCAAAATCTTCTCGAGGCCATGAATAATCAAGAAAAAAAGGTTCAGGATAAAGTAAATGCCAAAAAAGTGAAAGGGGTCCCTGTAAGAGCTAAAAAAGATTGGTAAAATGATCAAGCGAAAGACACTCTATTCTTTTCTTCTCTTGCTTATAGGATTTACTTTTTCTTTGCAGGCTCAAGTTTCTTTTGATGCAAAAGTGAGTAAAAAAAGACTCGGGCTGAATGAGCGCTTACGCATTGATTTTATTATGAATGAAAATGGAGATAATTTTATCCCTCCTGATTTTAATAACTTTTTAGTAGTAAGTGGCCCTCAACAATCTGTTAACCGTTCCTGGGTGAATGGGGTGAGTAGTTTTTCTAAAACCTATACTTATTTTTTAACCCCTAAAAGCAAAGGAGTACTACGCATCGGTCAAGCTCAGATTACGATTAATGGCGAAGTTTATAAAACCTCTCCTGTAGAAGTTCAAGTGACTGAGGCCGTAAAAAAACCGAATGACCCAGATAATATCGATTATTTAACAGATGAAAATATTCATCTTATTGCCGAAATTTCAAATAACAGTCCTTATTTAAATGAAGGAATCTCTGTAGTATATAAGCTCTATTTTAGAAACCCTATCTCCATTAATGATGTTCAAGAGCTTGAATCTCCTACCTATGGTGATTTTTGGAGTAGCAAAATCAATATCGGAAGAATTCAAGTTGACCCCAGAGGTCAATATAAAGGTGAACCCTATAATGAGGTAGTGTGGCAAAAAGTAGTGCTCTATCCACAAAAATCTGGAAAACTCACTATAGAGCCTTTGACCTTGAATTTACAGCTTTCAGTACCGAGTAATCGAAGGGATTTATTTGGTCGAAGAATACTGAAGCAAGGACAAAAAACGATTACTTCTGGGCGTCGTACTCTCAATGTAAAACCACTACCTACCTCTGGCCAGCCAGAGAATTTTACAGGTGCAGTTGGTCAATTTGATTTTGATGTAATTTTATCAAAAGATGCCCTTAAAGCCTCTGAATCTTTTCAGGCAAAAATTAAAGTGAGTGGTAAAGGAAATCTAAATCTTTTCCAACTGCCTGAGATTAATGTTCCCAATACTTTAGAGGTCTATGAACCTGAGCGCAAAGAGACTATTAAAACAACCCTTTCTGGAACAGAGGGAACCGTAGAAGAAAACTATACCATAGTCCCGCAATACCAAGGAAAATATCCCATACCCCCTGTCGCATTTTCATATTTCGATCCCAAAGCGAAAAATTATAAAACCGTCCGCTCTCAAGAACTTCTTGTTGATGTTTATGAGGGCCCCACCTCTGGAATGACCAATACTTCTCCAGTACCTACTTCCACGCGCACACCTTTAACTGCTTCTGAGGGTGCTTTTCGTTTTATTCAACTTGAAACAGACTTTAAGCCTGTCATAACAAAAGCGTTCTGGATGAGTAAGCGCTTTTGGCTCTTATTTATTTTGCCCTTTGTCCTTTTATTATTGGGGTATTATATCAATCGCTTTGTCATACAAAAATCAAAAGATAGTGCTTCCAATAAACAACGATTAGCAGAAAAATTGGCGAAAAAATATTTAAGTTCAGCCAAAAAAGCATTTGGAAATCAAGTCGCTTTTTATGAAGCCCTAGAACGGGCATTGCATAACTATTTAAAAGCCAAATTAAAAATTGAAACTATTGAACTCAGCAAAACTAAAATAGCTGAACTCCTTGAGAATAAAAAGGTGGATAAGGTCATTGCAACTGAATTTATTGCTGTAATAGAAAATTGTGAAAGGGCCCGTTACGCTCCAGAATCTGAAGGAAGTATACAAACAGACTTTGAAAAAGCAAGCCGTGCTATGGCAATGATTGATCGACAATTATGAAAAATAAATTAACGCTTTATCGGTACACTAGAATACTTCTTTTTTATGGAGTAGGTCTTTTTTTGAATTTATCAAATCTCTATAGCCAAGAAGGAGTCTCCTCCCTCTTCGCTGAGGCCAATAAGGCTTATAATGAAGCTAATTATTCCGATGCCGTAGCGCGTTATAAACAAATCCTTGCCGAAGGACAACACAGTGCTGCGCTCTATTATAATTTGGGTAATGCCTATTACCGATTAAACCAAGTTGCTGAAAGTATTTATTTTTTTGAAAAAGCCAAGCAATTAGATCCGGTGAATCAAGACATTCAAGTCAATAGTTTATTCGCTCAAAATATGACAATAGATGCTATTGAGCCTTTGCCTCGCTCCCAACTTGCCCAGTTACAAATCACCCTTTTCGATCTGTTCGGGCTAGACCGCTGGGCTCAAATTACACTTGCACTGCTCTGGGCCTTTGCATTCTTATTTTTAGGCTATCTTATAACCCAAAACTCAAGCCATAAAAGGAATTTCTTTTTTCTCTCTATAGCTGTATTCTTTCTTTTCCTTGGGACTTTCTCAATTAGCTATTTTAAAGACCTAGCGGCAAAACAAAATAAGTATGCCATTCTATTTTCTAAACAAATTGATACTTGGTCTGAACCTAACCAGCAAGGAGATTTATTATTTCTTTTACATGAGGGCACCAAAGTACAGCTACTCGACTCTTTATCCGAATGGCAAAAAATACGTATTGCGAATGGTTCGGAAGGTTGGTTAAAAAATGCGGACCTTAGAAAATTAAATTAACGTTTGGGTAGGTAAAGGTTCAAATACTTGAATCCACTCAAAGAGTATCCCGCTAAGTTCTAATAAAATGGGATGACTTATAGATTCCGCTAAAAATGCCTCTGGAACAATCGAAAGTACACGGTCTACCTGATTAAATAACAAAACGATGGCAGTGAGTATAAGTGTCCATTTAATCAGTCCAAAAAGACCCCCTGCTAATCTATTGAAAAGACCCAAAGCCACAATTTGAAGTGTTTTTGTAAGCATTTTGGCCAGAAGAGAAATGCCATAAGTGATCGCAATAAAGAGTAGTAAAAAACTAATCCCTTGAATTAACCTTGAATCAAGAGCAATCCAATCTTTGATAAGATAGGTAACTCCCGTAGCAAATTGCAAAGCCCCAAAAACACCTAAGACTAAAGCCAATACCCCTGAAATTTCAATAATAAAACCCTTTACTAGACCCCTAATCAAGCCGTAACCAAGACAAAATAATACAAGGGCATCAAAAACATTCATTTTCTAAAGTAGTATTTTTTTAAGTGAATTTTGAGAAGAAAACCGCTTTTTTCAATATGCAAAAAGGGGAAATAATATATTTGTATATGGCAAACTATCTTCGAGATCCTGAACTCAAAATACGTTGGGACAAACTTATTATACAACTTACCGAACAATTTTCAGACGGGGCTGAAATTGAAGTTGAAGGCATCCTTTATCTCATTGGTCTACAAGAATATGGTAAGCCCCATGAAAAGTTTAAAAAAGAGGACAATGTGAATCTTATTCATATTGGATTATGCACTGTCCTTGAACCCTACGGACATTACCGTTTTGATTTTTATGATGAACAAGGGTGGCCACATTTTGAGTTAGTAGCGCCTTTGCCAAATTTAAAACCCGGAGAACAAAGTATACTCGTAAAAAGTGCAATTGTAGATTACTTTATAAGTCGGGGGGTCATTTCCTAAAACTACCCTATTTTTGCAATATGATAGATGAAGTAAAAAAACACCTCAAAGCAGTTGAAGCTTTTTCTAGTAAAGAGGCGGAAGCGATAGAAAGTTTTAGAGTAAGCTATGCAGGAAAAAAAGGCATTCTCAATGAACTCTTTGCAGCTTTTAGAACCGTCCCCAATGAAGAAAAAAAAGCCTATGGTCAAGAACTTAATGCCTTAAAATCTGCTGTTCATGAGAAAGTACAAAGCCTTCAAGGGCAGCTATATTCCAAATCAAAACAGCAGAAGATACAGGATCCTACCCGAACCCCTTTTCCTATACAAACTGGCAATAGACATCCACTATCTGTAGTAAAAAATAGAATTATTGATATTTTTTCACAAATTGGCTTTACGATTTCTGAAGGGCCAGAAATTGAAGATGATTGGCACAATTTCACAGCATTAAACCTACCCGCCCATCATCCCGCTCGAGATATGCAGGACACCTTTTTTATACAAACCAATCCCGATATTCTTTTGCGTACACATACTTCTTCTGTTCAGGTGCGTCATATGGAAAAAAATCAACCCCCCATTAGAACTATTTCTCCAGGTCGGGTTTTTAGAAATGAAGCTATTTCAGCACGATCACATTGTATTTTTCATCAAATTGAGGGCTTGTATATTGCAAAAGAGGTTTCTTTTGCAGACCTAAAACAAACTTTACAATACTTTACCACAGCTTTATTTGGAAATTCCAAGATTCGCTTACGCCCCTCTTATTTTCCTTTTACCGAGCCCAGTGCAGAAGTAGATATTTATTGGGGGCTAGAAACCGAAACCGACTTCAGAATCACCAAGGGAACAGGCTGGTTAGAAATCATGGGCTGTGGAATGGTAGATCCAAATGTTTTAGAAAATTGTGGGATTGATCCTGAACGCTATTCGGGATATGCCTTTGGTATGGGAATTGAACGCATTGCTATGCTTTTATATCAAATCAGTGATATACGTTTGTTTTTTGAAAACGACATTCGCTTTTTAAATCAATTTAAGGCAACACTCTAGCCCAGTTGAAGACT
>WTIP01000103.1:41475-53121 GCA_011525195.1 Flavobacteriales bacterium
CAACTTCCTCAGCATGTGAGGGTCCTGAAAGTACCAAGAATTGCGCTTGAGGAAGCCCTAACTTTTTTGTGAAATAAATGCCGGGTGTCGTTTTACTTTCAGGTAAAATCCCCTTAATACCCGAAAGGATAAATTTATCGGAGAGTGGCACTGTTAGTTCGGACACTGTTTGTTCTAAATAGGCTGAGGGTAGTGCAAAGACAACCCACTTGCTCTTAGAGATAACTTCATTTAAATCACAACTTACTGTATACTGTCCAGGCTGAAACTGCAGCTGTTTTAGGTATTTTTTATTTCGATATTCCGTCTGTAAAAACGCTTTATCTTCAGCCGATCGGACATGCCAATATACATGCTTATTACTATCAGTGAGTATTTTAACAATTGCCGTAGCCCAGCTACCACTCCCAATTACGGCTATGGAATGCGCATCTGATAAGGGATTCATTTGGGGTGAAAAAAATTAGATTATACCGCTTTTATATCCAAGAATCCCAAGGTATCCTACTGAGTAGCAAGAGTAAACCTAAAGTATAGAACAGCCCAATTCTCAAAAACTTTTTAGAAGAAAGTGTTTGTCTTTTATGCATAGACCATCCCATAGTAATTAAAACAATGGCGATAAGATTCGTAAGGGGATGTTCTACTAAGTACAGACGGGCTTGAGCGTCCTTCATTACACCCATGCCGAGCGCACTCCACTGATCAAACCAAGGAGATACAAAGTACAATACCAATCCGATAAGTAATTGGATATGGGAAAAAATAAGCCCAAAAAGACTGATGCGTAAGTCTTTAGCGCTGAATTCTCGCCCTTTTGATTTGCCAATAAAAGCATTTAAGATAGCGGCCGCTAAAATAATAAGCACAAAAAAGGCCCAATAAGAATGAATACTGCGGAGGATAGAATACATACTTTTTTTTGTAAAAGTACTTTATTTTGAGAAATGGAAAAATTGAAGTTCTCATTTTTGCAATCCAAAGAAAAACTTAACTTTAAAAGAAAAATGAATTTTTCAATACTAAGTTCACTTCTTTCTTTCTTTCTTCTCATTTCATGTACGCTTCCTAAGCCAAAAGAGCCGGTAGCACAGCCTATTGGGATTATAATTCACGGGGGTGCGGGTACTATTTTACGTGAAAATATGACGGCTGAAAAAGAAGCCGCTTATCGAGCTGCGCTTGAAGAAGCAATTCAAGTTGGATATCACATCCTCAAAAATGGAGGAAGCAGTCAAGAAGCGGTTGAAAAAACAATCCATGTAATGGAAAACTCCCCTCTCTTTAATGCGGGTAAAGGAGCTGTACTCACGGCTGAGGAAACCATAGAATTAGACGCCTCTTTTATGAATGGGGCAACACTTGATGCAGGTGCTATAGCCGGTGTTAAAACGATAAAAAATCCCATTTCAGCGGCTATTGAAGTCATGGAAAACTCTCCTCATGTAATGCTCTCAGGCAAAGGGGCAGAGGAGTTTGCCGCAGCACAGGGCCTTGAAATCGTTGAGCCACAGTATTTTTTTACAGCACGTAGAATCAATTCTTTACAAAGAGTGAAAGAAGCAGAAGGGCAAACACAAGCCTCTGCCCAGGAAAGGCTGTTTTTGGATCAGCAGCGCTATGGCACCGTAGGTTGCGCCGCTTTGGATGCCAATGGAAATCTTGCAGCGGGAACCTCTACAGGAGGGATGACTAATAAGAAATGGAATCGAATTGGGGATGCGCCAATTATAGGTGCAGGCACCTATGCAAATAATGCAACTTGTGCCATTTCTGCTACTGGTTGGGGAGAATTTTTTATTCGCTCTGTAGTGGCCCATGACATCTCAGCACTCATGGAATACAAAGGGCTTACTATCCAAGAAGCTGCAAAAGTTGTCATCCATGAAAAGGTAGCACAATTAGGGGGAGATGGAGGAGTTGTCGGCATTGACAATCAAGGAAATATTGCCATGGAAATGAATACCCCAGGCATGTATCGAGCGCATATTGATAATGAGGGCAAACTCACTGTAAAAATATATAAAGACGAGTGAGTAGTCGCAAATAAGCGAACCTTTGTGTTTTATGAAAATCTATTTATTACTGCTTAATTCAAGAAACAGCCCTTTAGAATGAGTAGCTGTCTAAAGATTTCTATCCATGCACTATTCATTTGATATCAACCGTAAAATTATCCATATTGATATGGATGCATTTTATGCTTCAGTTGAACAGCTAGACCACCCCGAATGGCGCGGGAAAGCACTTGCTGTGGGTGGAGGAGGTGATCGTGGAGTAGTCGCTGCGGCCAGTTATGAAGCGCGCAAATACGGGGTGAAAAGTGCCATGAATAATGCACGAGCAAAAATCCTATGTCCACAATTAATCTTTGCGAAACCGAGATTTGAGCGTTATAAAGAAATTTCGGAAACCCTACGTTCTCTATTTCTAGAATATACCCCTTTAGTAGAGCCCTTGTCTCTTGATGAAGCCTATTTAGATGTGTCTAACTACCCTTCGGCGACGCTGATCGCAGAAAAAATTCGTGAGCAAATCAAAAACCAAACACAACTTACCGCTTCTGCAGGAATTTCGATTAATAAATTTTTGGCTAAAATAGCGAGTGATTGGAATAAACCAGACGGTCAAAAAACACTCCCCCCAGATGAAATCATTCCCTTTTTAGAAAACCTAGATGTCAAAAAATTTCATGGTATAGGAAAAAAGACCAAACTTAAAATGTATCATTTGGGTATTTATACAGGTAAAGACCTTAAGGCGCACACATTGGACTTTTTAAAGGCCCACTTTGGGAAGTCGGGTCAGTATTACTATGAGGTAGTTCGAGGCATTCACAACAGCCCTGTAAAACCAGAGCGCATACCGAAATCCGTTGGGATTGAACGAACTTTTAATACCAATTTAAGTAGTGAGCTTTACTTAGAGGAAAAACTTATGTTGCTGGCGCAGTCACTAGCAGAACGGTTGCAGAAAAAAAAGAGGGCGGGAAAGACATTGACTTTAAAAATAAAATACAGCGATTTTATTCAAGAAACCAGAAGTAAAACAGGCGCGCATTTTTTGGCTACAAAAGGAGTTCTTTTTGAGCGCGCTAAAGAATTACTTTATCAAGAAAAGCTAAAAAATTCAGTTCGGCTTATTGGCCTCTCTGTTTCTAATTTAAATACTGAGAAAACAAAACCTACTCTAGTAAAAAAAATAGCACTAAAAAAACAGCTACTCCTTCCTTTTTAAATAATTGAAACGCGGAGTGTATTTACCATCCCTTTTGACTCTATGGGCATGGCAGTAAGGTTTACAATCATGTCTTCTTTTTCAACATAGCCTTTTTCGAAGGCAATTTGATTGATTTCCTCTACCGTCTTATCTGTACTATTGAGGTTGTTGTAATAGAAAGCCTTCACCCCCCAAAGAAGATTTAGCTGGTTTAAAATATTTCGATTTGATGTAAATACAAGTACATGAGAAAGGGGGCGCCACGCTGAAATTTGATAGGCTGTATATCCACTATTAGTCAAAGTACATATAGCACTTGCCTCTATATCATTTGCCAAATGTGCTGCGTGATAACAAATAGATTTTGTAATAAATCTTTTGGTGCGAATTGTAGGAGGAGTATGGGGTACTTCTATGAGTTCAGAATTTTCTACCGCAGTAAGTATATTAGCCATTGTTTGTATCACTTCTACAGGATATTTACCTACAGAGGTTTCTCCCGATAGCATAACGGCATCGGCACCATCCATGACAGAGTTAGCTACATCATTTACTTCCGCTCGAGTAGGTGTTAAGCTATCAATCATAGTCTCCATCATTTGAGTAGCGATGATGATCGGAATACGCGCATTTTTGGCTAGTAGCACTAATTTTTTTTGAATTAAGGGCACTTCTTGTGCAGGTACTTCAACCCCTAGGTCCCCTCTGGCAACCATAAGCCCGTCACTATAGGCAATAATTTTATCGATATTTTCTATCGCTTCCGGCTTTTCAATTTTAGAAATAATAGGAATTTTTCGGTCACAGTGGGCTTCCATCAGCTCTTTAAGCGCTATTAAATCCTGACTGTATCGAACAAATGAAAGCGCAATCCAATCGATGTCTTGGGTAAAAATAAATTTAGCGTCTTCGATGTCTTTTTTTGTAAGTGCTGGAAGGGAAATTTTAGTATTGGGAAGGTTTACTCCTTTTTTTGATTTAAATGGACCCCCTTGAATGACTACAGCTTCTACTTCGTTTTTTTTATTGGTTTGTGTTACCTCAAAAATAAGCTTTCCATCATCGAGTAAAATACACTCTCCTTTTGCCACATCTTTAGGAAAGTTTTTATAATTCATATACGCCTTTTGGGCGTTTCCAACAAAAGGGGCCTCTGTTGAAAAAAGAACGCGATCGCCTGGCTGAACTTCAACTCCTTCTTCCATCTCCCCTACTCTCAATTTAGGACCTTGAAGGTCTCCTAAAATGGCGGTATTGGTATTGAGTTTTTGATCGACTTGGCGAATCATTTGGATACGCTTACTTACATCTTGATAATCTGCGTGAGAAAAATTTACTCTAAAAACATTTACTCCTGCTAAAATCATTTTCTCTATGACTTCCGCTGAAGCAGTTGCAGGTCCTAGTGTCGCAACAATTTTCGTTTTTTTTATGGTATTCATTAATCAAATATTAAGTTCAATTGGTTTTTCATCTTTGATGAAGACAACGCATAGACCATACTCACAGCATTCCATGAGTTAAGTGGTTTTAAAAGACGTTGAATTAGCTCTTTACGGCTTGATTTTATAAAAAAATCTACCTGTTTAAATTCAGAAAATAAAGATACTTGATTTCTTAAAGGCAGGTCAAATAATGTAGTATTATTTTTTTGGGTTTGTACTTCATCAGAGGTATATTGGTTAGAAAAAAGACAGACTTTTTGGTCTAATAAAGGGTTGTCCCATTCAAAATGGGCAAAAGAAGCCGCTTGATTTTTTAAGATAATATCTTCAATCCGTTTAAATTGAGTCTGACAGTGCTGATTTAAAAAAAAGGCGATCCGATAGGCTTCTATACTCGTATGAAGCGCCAGTAAAAATTCCTCACCTGGCTCTTCTTCAAAGGGTAATAGATGTATTCGAGCACTAGACCTCATTATTAGCTGCTTTAATTTTTAAAGCCCTTACTGCAATTCTAGCGGCTTTTTCTTCTGCTTTTTTCTTTGAAGCAGCCTTGGCTTTGGCAATACATTTCTGCTGATAAAAAATCTGACAAGAGTAATTTACTTTGGGATCTAGTCCTTCGGTATGAGCTGTTTCAAAATCAAATACTTCTCTGTTCTTTTGACCCCACTCAAGTAATAACGCTTTATGACTTAGTATATCAGAATCCAAGCTTTCCATATCTATATAAGGGGTAATAATATTCTGGATGATATACTCCTTTGTTTTGTAATAGCCCTTGTCAATAAATAAAGCACCTGTTAGGGATTCGAGCAAGTTACCGTGTATATTATCTCCTAAAAAGTTATTGTGATGAGAAATTTCCGCTATTGCGAATAACTTCATCTGCTTTCCAATTTCGTTGAGTTTAGAGCGACTTACAATTTTGGCACGTAATTTTGTCAGTGCCCCTTCTTTGGCATTTGGATAGTAATGAAATAAAAATTCAGCTACTATAGAATTAAGTACCGCGTCTCCTAGGTACTCTAAGCGTTCAAAATTTAGGGGGTTTCCTTCACTCGTTTTGAGATTTACAGAACTATGGGTAAAGGCTTCTTTATAGAGTGTTTTATTTTGGGGTTTGATTTTAAGGTTTTTTTGAAGCTCTACAAAAAAATTCCCGGATGTTTCCATTCGGGAATTTCGTATGTAATCTAATAATTTCACAAGTTTAAATTACTCTATTTTTTTGAATACTAGGCAGGCATTATGACCGCCAAAACCAAATGTATTTGATAATGCAACATTGACCGTTCTTTTTTGGGGGATATTAAAAGTAAAATTAATTTTTTGATCAATATTTTCATCAGGGGTTTGATGGTTAATCGTAGGCGGTACTATATCGTGCTTGATGGCCATAATTGAAGCAATTGCTTCAACAGCGCCCGCGGCTCCTAACAAATGACCCGTCATGGATTTGGTGGAGTTGATATTCATCTTATAGGCATGTTCTTCAAATACAGCAACAATTGCATTCGATTCAGCAATATCTCCTAATGGAGTTGAAGTCCCATGCATATTAATGGCATCGACCTCTTCGGGTTTGAGTTGCGCATCTTTAAGACAGTTTTCCATTACTTTTTTCGCTCCAAGTCCCTCAGGATGAGGAGCGGTCATGTGGTGGGCATCTGCTGAAAGTCCACCCCCTGCAAGCTCTGCATAGATAGTCGCCCCCCGAGCAATCGCGTGTTCGTAAGATTCTAATACAAGTGCTCCGGCACCTTCTCCCAATACAAATCCATCGCGATCTTTATCAAAAGGACGTGAAGCCGTTTTAGGATCTTCATTGCGTTTGGATAAAGCATGCATGGCATTAAATCCACCTATTCCTGCTTTGGTTACTGCCGCTTCTGATCCGCCTGTTATCATAACATCTGCATAGCCTAAACGAATATAATTAAGTGCGTCTATCATGGCATTAGAGGCAGAAGCACAAGCAGAAACAGTTGCAAAATTGGGTCCTCTAAATCCGTATTTGATCGATATTAAGCCTGGGGCAATATCAGCTATCATTTTAGGAATAAAGAAAGGATTGAAACGAGGATTTTCATTCGAAGCAGCAAAATTGAGCACTTCATTTTGAAAAGTTTCTAAACCGCCTATTCCAGCGCCCCAGATTACACCTACGCGGTCTTTATCTACTTTTTCAATAGAAAATTCAGCGTCTTCGATTGCTTCAGCAACACTTACTAAGGCATATTGGGCAAAACGATCGTATTTTCTTACTTCTTTACGGTCTAAATGATCTAAAGGATCAAAATTTTTTAATTCACACGCAAATTGCGTTTTAAATAAAGAAGGATCAAAATAGGTGATTTCTGCTGCGCCACTCGTCCCAGCTAGTAAACCCTCCCAATAGGCTGAGAGGGTATTACCAATTGGTGTAAGGGCTCCCAATCCGGTAACAACTACACGTCTTGGTTCCATAAATTTTAAAAATTAGTCTGCTTGTTCAATAAATTGAATCGCTTGTCCAACCGTTGCAATATTTTCAGCCTGGTCATCTGGAATTTGAATATCAAATTCTTTTTCGAATTCCATGATTAATTCAACGGTATCCAGTGAGTCTGCTCCTAAGTCATTCGTAAAACTTGCTTCTGCAACTACTTCGTTTTCATCAACACCTAGTTTATCAACTATGATGGCTTTTACTCTAGAGGAAATGTCTGACATGTTTCTTAAGTTAAATTATCTTCAGCAAAAATATAAAACTTTGGATGATTACGCTAAATAGGTGTTGATTATTCAATTCAAAATCAAAATTCAATTCTGTATACACTGTCTATTGTAGTATATTTACTAACTATTAAACCAGATTTAATGCAAAAAAAAATAATTTTATTTGCGTCAGGGAATGGGTCTAATGTGGAGGAAATTTGTCGGTTTTTTCAACAAGATCCCAATATTCTCGTAGCTGGGGTTTACACCAATAATCCGCATGCTGGTGTTATACAGCGCCTTAAACCCTTTGGATTAGAGGCTCGGATTTTTAATAAGAGTGAGTTTTCCAATGGTGGATTATTAAAAGAAATAAGTGATTTAGAACCCGATTTACTTGTCTTAGCTGGATTTTTATGGAAAATAGGAGGTGACTGGGTGGCAAAATTTCCTAAAAAAATTATAAATATTCATCCTGCACTCCTCCCAAAATATGGAGGTAAAGGCATGTATGGTAATCATGTCCACCAGGCAGTAAAAGCCAACAGAGAAAAAGAGTCTGGTATTACTATCCATTTTGTAAATGAAGCTTATGACGAGGGGGCAATCATTATTCAAAAAAAAACACCCCTTTTGGAGAGCGATACGGAAAGTCAAATCGCTGAAAAAGTGCATCAACTTGAACACCGCTATTTTCCGATTACAATTGCGGAACTTCTAAAGAGTGAAGGCGCATGAAATCCCAATCAGTTTATCTCTATACAGACGGCTCTTCATTGGGTAATCCAGGGCCCGGTGGGTACGGAATTATTCTAGAATGGGTGGGTATGCACTATACCAAAGAGTTTGCTCAGGGCTATAAAAGAACGACAAATAACAGAATGGAGCTTCTAGCGGTAATTATAGGCTTGGAAAAACTGAAGAAAACCCCCCTCGAGATTGTCGTCTATTCTGATTCTAAATATGTGGTCGATGCTGTGGAAAAAAAATGGGTTTTTAATTGGGAGAAAAAAAATTTTAAAGACAAAAAAAACAAGGATTTGTGGCTTCGCTTTTTAAAAGTCTACCGAAAACATAAGGTGCATTTTGAATGGATTAAAGGCCATAATAATCATCCTCAAAATGAGCGCTGTGATCTGTTGGCCATTCAAGCTGCAAAAAGTGAGAACTTACTTTCAGATGTCATTTATGAACAGGTCGAAAAAGAAAATACACCCCCTAAATAGACTGTTTATTTTTACTTAATAAATGTTATAAATTATCCGTCAAAGGCCCCCAGAGTTTTGTACTTTTATATCATGAATAACAAACTTTTAGTCTTAGGCACTATGGCCTATGACGCCATTGAGACCCCGTTTGGAAAAACAGGTCGGATTTTGGGAGGATGTGCCACCTATATTGGCTTAGCGGCTTCTCATTTTAAAACACAATGTGGTTTGATTTCAATTATAGGGGGCGATTTTGAATCTAAATATCTCGATCTTTTAAAAGAAAAAAAACTTGATTTAAAAGGAGTTGTTCAACTGAAGGAAGAAAAAACTTTTTTCTGGAGTGGAAAATACCACAATGACCTCAATACCCGAACTACACTTGAGACCCAGCTCAATGTGCTGACTAAATTCAATCCAGAAGTACCTTCAAAATTTAAAGATGCCCGTGTTGTTTTATTGGGAAATCTGGATCCTAATATCCAATTAGAGGTGCTCAATCAAATGACAACCCGGCCTGATTTAGTCATTATGGACACTATGAATTTTTGGATAGAGAGCTATAGGGAAAAACTAGATCAGCTTATTGCGCGCGTCGATGTCATTTCTATAAATGACGAAGAGGCGCGACAACTGACCCAAAAATATTCACTTGTAGAGGCTGCTCAAGAATTAATGGCTCAAGGTCCCCGATATGTAATTATTAAAAAAGGAGAACATGGTGCGCTCTTATTTCATGGCAATGATATTTTTTGTACCCCAGGACTTCCTCTTGAAGAGGTCTTTGATCCTACAGGAGCAGGCGATAGCTTTATCGGTGGGTTTACTGCTTTTTTGGTTCAACAAGAAAAAATTAGCTTTGAGGAAATGAAAACGGCCATTATTATAGGGTCTGCAATGGCCTCATTTACGGTGCAAGAATTTGGAACAAAAGCATTAGAAAATCTCTCTTATGGGGAACTTGTAAAACGAGTTCAGTCATTTAAATCCTTGACTGAATTTGAAATTGAACTAATATGAGTATGCGATGAGTGACGCAATAAAACACGAATGTGGAATTGCTTTAGTGCAATTAAAAAAGCCGCTTTCTTTTTATAAAGAAAAATACGGAAGTGCCTTTTACGGAATCAATAAGATGTACTTATTAATGGAAAAGCAGCACAACCGTGGACAAGATGGTGCTGGTTTTGCAAGTATTAAATTTGATATGTCTCCAGGCCAACGTTATATCAGTAGAGTGCGTTCTGCTGACCAGCAGCCCATTCAAAAGATCTTTAAAATAATAAATGCGCGTTTTCAGAAAGAACTGGATGAACATCCTGGAATTAGTGCTGACCCTGAAGCATTAAAGAAAAGAGTCCCTTATCTGGGTGAATTAATGCTTGGTCATGTTCGCTATGGTACTTTTGGCAAAAATAATATTGAAAGTGTACACCCTTTTTTGAGGCAGAATAACTGGATGCACCGTAATTTAATTGTAGCGGGTAATTTTAATTTGACCAATGTCAATGAACTCTTTGAAAATCTGGTTGATCTTGGTCAGCATCCGAAAGAAAAAGCAGATACCATTACAGTAATGGAAAAAATCGGTCACTTTTTAGATGATGCTGTGGCCAAAATCTATAAAACATTAAGAAAAGAAGGATATACCAAAAAAGAAGCTTCACCCCTCATTGCAGAACGCTTAAAGCTTTCTAAGATTTTAAGAAAAGCCTCCAAAAATTGGGACGGTGGCTATGCCATGGCAGGCCTTTTAGGACATGGAGACTCTTTTGTTTTAAGAGACCCCGTTGGAATAAGACCTGTATACTACTACACAGACGATGAAATTGTAGTTGTTGCCTCGGAACGTCCTGCCATACAGACGGTTTTTAATATTCCGTATGAAGCGGTTCAAGAACTCGAACCCGGCCATGCTTTAATCAATAAAAAAATTGGCGGCACTACAATCAAAAAAATCATAGAGCCGCAAGAAAAAAGAGCGTGCTCCTTTGAGCGAATTTACTTTTCAAGAGGGGGAGATGCAGAGATTTATGAGGAGCGTAAAAATTTAGGAAAAGCACTTTTTCCTTTAGTACATAAATCTATTGAGGGTGACCTAAAAAATACTGTGTTTTCATTTATTCCAAATACAGCTGAAACTTCGTTTTATGGGCTTATTGGAGCTGTTCAAGATCATGTGCGCGAGCAGCTACACCAACAATTAATAGGGGCTGAAAAACAGAATAGTGAAGATTTAAAAAAATTACTGAGTCTAAAACCCCGTATAGAAAAAATTGCAATCAAAGATGCAAAGCTTCGCACTTTTATTACTGAGGACAGTGATCGCGACGATTTAGTAGCCCATGTTTATGACATCACCTATGGGGTAGTTAAACCAACTGATCATTTGGTTATTATAGACGACAGTATCGTGAGAGGAACGACCTTACAAAAAAGTATTCTTAGAATGCTGGACCGCCTAGGGCCTAAAAAAATTGTAGTTGTATCAAGTGCTCCACAGATCCGCTATCCCGATTGCTATGGAATAGATATGGCAAAGCTCGAAGAATTTATTGCATTTCGGGCCGCCCTAGCACTTCACAAAGAGGACGGTACTTATGACCAAGTCATAGATGGTATTTATAAAAAGTGTAAAGAGAGTACCGATCAAAACGAAATTGCACCCGCCAACCACGTTAAAGCACTCTATGCGCCCTATAGCGCTGAACAAATCTCTAATAAGATTTCGGGGCTATTAAAAAACGATTCGGTTCAAGCAGAAGTAGAAGTTATCTTTCAAACTGTCGAAGGGCTTCATGAATCCTGTCCAAAAAATCTGGGCGACTGGTATTTTACGGGTAATTACCCTACCCCTGGAGGTTGTCGAGTGGTCAATCGCGCTTTTATTAATTTTGTAGAGCAAAATAATCAAAGAGCTTACTGATACTTTTTATCTATAATATCTACTTTTAATCGATTAAAGTAAATCAATTAAACTTAGTTCTATCATCTTTACAAGACCTGAACATAAGTAGGTTAAGTTCATGGTAAGATTTGGGGCAAAAGGGAGGAATTTATTCCTCCCTTTTATTTTT
>WTIP01000010.1 GCA_011525195.1 Flavobacteriales bacterium
TTTTTAGGATTCCCCTAATTTTTAGGGTGTCTATTTTTTTTATTTATAAAAATTAAAATAATACCCCTTATAAATTGAGGGTCTTAATTAATTAAAGTTAGTTTTGGCCATCAAATTTATTAAAATGAAAAAAATTAATTCTATCATCGCACTCGCAATTGTAGCAATTGCCTTTGCGCCAGCAAGTTTATCAGCTCAAGAAGCTGACAGTGAAAAAGAAGCAACCTTTAATCTCAGTGGTTCTGTAGACACTTACTTTAGGTCTAGTTTTACTGAAGATCCAGTAGCGCCAGGCACTTCTTTTGCTAATCTCAATGGTTTCGCTCTTGGGATGGCGAACTTCATCGTTTCTTATGAAGGAGAAAAATCAGGTTTTGTCGCTGATGTTGTATTTGGTCCCAGAGGTTCCGACGCCGTTTTTGGTTCGGTAGGAAATTCCTCAGAATTGGTCAATCAGCTCTACGCTTATTACAACTTAGGTGATGGGGTCACCGTTACCATGGGTAATTTTAATACTTTCTTAGGCTATGAAGTAATCTCTCCAGCAGCAAATTTCAATTACTCGACCTCTTATATGTTTTCTTATGGTCCTTTTTCACATACGGGGCTAAAATTAGATTTCGAATTAGCTGAAGATATTTCTTTAATGCTCGGTGTATTTAATCAGACAGATGAAACCGAAGCAAATTATTCTCGTTATACAGCCTTTGGAGCCCAACTTGGTCTATACGGTCAATATCTCAACTTCTTAGGCGGGGACGGCTATGCTCAAATAGACTATACAGGTGGTTTTGATTTAGGCGATACTTTTTTCTTAGGAATTAATGCAACTTCAGCCTCTTTAGAGGGTGATATGGGTTTTGCCGGAGTCGCCTTATACCCACAACTCACTACAAGTGATAATTTTGCGATCGGCTTTAGGGGTGAGTTCTTTTCAGAAACAGATGGCTTTGGCGCTTTAGTTTCTGAAGGTGATGCAGATAATTTCTCCTTGACACTTACGGGAAGCTATACTTCTGGCAATTTTATTTTCAAACCTGAACTAAGAATTGACAGTGCTTCCTCTGAGATTTTTGCCATCAGTCCAACTGAGACAGCTGATAGCCTATCATCATTTGTAGTTGCGATGATATATTCATTCTAATTTAAATACAATACTATGATTTTTAAAAATTTATTTATCAATATTCCATTAATTATTCAAGATACTGCAGTTATTGAGGGTGATATGGGAATGTTGTGGATGTTATTATCTGGAATATTAGTCTTTTTTATGCAAGCTGGTTTTACTCTTGTAGAATCTGGAATGACAAGTTCGAAAAATGCTGTAAATATTGCCATGAAAAACCTTTTAGACATTTGTGTTGGTTCTTTAACGTACTGGTTAGTAGGATATTCATTAATGTATGGAGATACATCTAATGGATGGTTTTTTTGGGGTGGATTATTTCAAGGTGAAGGAGCTGATCTTTTCTTTCAAACCATGTTTGCTGCTACTGCTGCAACAATTGTATCAGGTGCAATTGCTGGAAGAACAAAATTCGAGACATATGCAATTTTCACTCTTGTAATGACAGCTATTATTTACCCTATTTCTGGTGGATGGCAATGGCAAGGGTCCGGATGGCTAACAAATTTAGGTTTTATTGATTTTGCTGGATCATCAATAGTACATGGTGTAGGGGGATTCGCTGCACTTGTTGCTGCCTACATGGTTGGACCGAGAATTGGAAAGTTTGTAAATGGAGAAGTTCAACCTATACCTGGACACAACCAAGTGACAGCAACGCTCGGGGTATTTATATTATGGCTTGGTTGGTTTGGATTCAATGGCGGATCACAATTAGCTTGGGGTGGTGACGATGCAACAGGTGCCTCTACAGTTGTCTTAGTAACCAATCTTGCCGCTGCTGCAGGAGGTTTGGGTGCATTATTTACTTCATGGGTGTATCTCAAAAAATCAAATTTATCTATGAGTCTAAATGGAGCGCTAGCTGGTTTGGTAAGTATTACTGCAGGATGTGGTAATATGACTGCACCCGGTGCTGTCATGGCTGGTTTAATCGGAGGTATAATAGTTGTGTTTTCTATAGAATTTATTGAGAAAAAACTCAAAATTGATGATGCAATCGGAGCAGTTTCTGTTCATGGTATAGCTGGATTTTGGGGTACAATAGTTATTGGTCTTTGGGGAGTTGACGGTGATAAAGGTATTGGTTTGTTTAATGGCGGAGGTATATCACAACTGATTTCTCAGTTGATTGGCGCCACCGCATACATGGTTTGGGCTATTATTTTATCATTCATAGTTTTTTCTGTTTTGAAATATACAATCGGACTTCGAGTAACTGAGCAAGAAGAACTACAAGGTTTAGACATTTCAGAACATGGATCTATTGCATATCCTGGAAAAAGAGAAAGAGAATAACTCTAAATGAGCCCCCTTTTGGGGGTTCATTTTACTTATATTTACTTAAGTTAAACTAAAAAAATGAAAAAAATAGAAGCAATTATTCGAAAGTCAAAATTTGATCAAGTCAAGGAAGCACTTCACAATGTTGAAGTCAACTTTTTTAGCTACTGGGATGTGACGGGTGTAGGAAATGAAAAAGAAGGACATGTATACAGAGGGATTTCTTACAGTACTTCTGAAATTCAAAGAAGATATCTTTCTATTGTGGTCAATGATGACTTTGTTCAGCCTACTGTAGATGCGATTTTAAAATCAGCGGCATCAGATAAAGTTGGAGATGGTAAAATATTTATTCTTCCAGTAGAAGAAGCCTACAGAATTCGCACAGGGGAAAAAGGAGGTAAATCACTAAACTAAAAACTTTAAAAAATGGAAACAGCTTTATTTACAGCAAATAACGTATGGATGATGATCTGTACAGCCCTTGTATTTTTTATGCACTTGGGATTCTCATTTCTCGAAATTGGACTCACAAGACAAAAAAATGCAGTTAATATTTTATTTAAAAATTTCTTTGTAATCACAGCAGGTCTTTTGCTCTATTGTTTGGGCGGATTTAATCTAATGTATCCTGGATTTGATGAAGGCGCAATGGGCTTTTTAAAATTTGCTGGTTTCGGAATTACTGCCCCTGAGGGAGGCATGACGATTGACTATGCAAGTGGAGGTTATACGTGGTGGACTGATTTTCTCTTCCAAGGAATGTTTGCAGCTACAGCAGCTACGATTGTTTCTGGAGCGGTTGCAGAACGTATCAAATTAAATAGCTTTATGCTTTTCACTATTTTCTATGTCGGTATTGTTTACCCAATTATCGGTTCATGGAAATGGGGAGGAGGATTTTTAGACCAATGGGGATTTTATGATTTTGCTGGTTCTACACTTGTTCACTCGGTCGGTGGATGGGCCGCACTAATCGCTATCTATCTTTTAGGTGCCCGTATCGGAAAATTTGATAAGGAGGGAAATCCGAAAGCCATACCTGGGCACAATATCCCACTGGCTGCAGCTGGTGTCTTAATTCTCTGGCTCGGATGGTTTGGTTTTAATGGCGGTTCTGTACTTTCTGCAGATCCTGAACTTACCTCGCTAACTTTAGTAACTACTTGCCTTGCTGCTGCTGCAGGAGGGGTGTCTGCTGCTTTATTTTCAAATTTACTTTATAAAAACTTTGACTTGACCATGTTCATGAATGGCGTTTTAGGGGGGCTTGTTGGTATCACAGCTGGCGCGGATCAAATGAGCCCCACAGACGCTATTTTAATAGGTATTATTGCGGGAGTCATTATTGTATTAGGGATTTCATTAATAGACAAATTAAAACTAGACGATCCTGTTGGGGCGGTAGCCGTTCACCTTATTTGTGGTATCTGGGGTACACTAGCGGTTGGAATTTTTGGTGCAATGGCGGGTGTTGATCAATTTATCGCGCAACTTATCGGAGTGGGTATTGTAGGTGCTTTTTCTTGTATTACAGCTTTCATAATTCTCTTCGCGATCAAGAAAACAATAGGATTACGTGTTGATTCGGAAGAAGAAATCAAAGGTTTAGACCTAATGGAGCACGGTATGGACGCCTACTCTGATTTCCGATTAAACCAACATTAATAAAACATCCATAACCAACCAATCCATAATTGAGAACAAAAACCTCCTATTCTTATTAGGAGGTTTTTTTTTAGTTATATTTGAAATAAAACACGATGAAGTACTTCTTCCTAATTCTATCCTTTAGCTGCTTTTTTTTAACTAAAGCACAAGATCAAAACACTTCGACTGCAGAAGGCCCTTATTCACAATTAATCATCAGAGGTGCCACCTTAATCAATGGGAATGGCGCCCCCCCTATTGGACCTGTTGATATTACTGTAGAAAATAATAAAATCGTAGGAATTGATGTCGTAGGATACCCAGGGGTAGCAATAGACGATTCTAAGAGACCCATATTAAAAAAAGGAGGAAAGGAGATAGAGGCAAATGGCCACTATATACTTCCTGGATTTATTGATATGCATGGGCATATTGGAGGAGTTGCTCAAGGGGCAGATTGGGATTATGTTTTCAGACTTTGGCTTGCTCATGGAATAACAACAGTACGCGAACCCAGTGGAAGAGGTATCGCTTATACACTTGATCTGAAAGAAAGAAGTGCCAAAAATGAGATTATAGCACCACGTGTATTGGCTTATACTGGATTTGGACAGGGTAGTAAAAGTCCAATAGATTCTCCAGAAGCGGCACGCGAATGGGTTAGAGAAAATGCAAAAAAAGGAGCTGATGGAATCAAGTTTTTTGGAGCAGAACCCGAAATCATGAAAGCCGCATTGGAAGAAAATAAAAAATTAGGTTTGCGATCCGCTTGCCATCACGCGCAGCTAAGCGTAGCACGATGGAATGTGCTTCACTCTGCCAGAGCCGGTTTAACAACCATGGAACATTGGTATGGTTTGCCTGAGGCCTTATTTGAAGACAGAACTGTTCAAGACTATCCTTTAGATTATAATTATCAAAATGAGCAACATCGTTTTGGAGAAGCTGGAAACCTCTGGAAACAGGCAGCTAAGCCTTATTCTGCACATTGGAATAAAGTAATGAACGAATTGATAGACCTAGACTTTACACTCGTTCCTACATTTAATATTTATGAAGCCAGTAGAGATTTACATCGTGCGCGAAGAGCAGAATGGCACGAAGACTATACACTCCCCTCGCTCTGGCGTTTTTATCAGCCTAGCAAAATTTCTCATGGTTCATACTGGCATTATTGGGGAACAGAGGAAGAGGTCTCTTGGAAAGAAAATTATAAACTCTGGATGACTTTTATCAATGAATATAAAAATAGAGGAGGAAGGGTATCGGCAGGTTCTGATTCTGGATTTATTTTCCAACTCTATGGTTTTGCCTATATCCGCGAACTGGAAATGCTTAGAGAAGCTGGATTTCATCCGCTAGAGGTAATTCGTGCAGCTACTCTTAATGGTGCAGAAGCCTTAGGTATCGATCAGCAAACAGGCTCTGTGGCCATAGGTAAAGACGCAGATTTTGTAATAGTAGAAGAAAACCCTTTAGAAAATCTTAAAGTTCTCTATGGTACAGGCGCTATTAAATTAACAGAAGCCAATGAAGTAGTTCGTGTAGGAGGCGTAAAATACACCATCAGACAAGGAGTTATTTACGACGCTAAAAAACTACTTTCTGAAGTAAAAATAATGGTAGAAGAAGCCAAAGCCAAAGAAAACTTTACGATTACTCAACCCGGAGACTAACTTTTCTTTTTTGTGAAACGACTGGTATTATTGATGCATTGCCCTGACAAAAAGGGAATTATTGCAGCGGTTACTAATTTTATCCATCAAAAAAATGGGAATATTGTCTATATCGATCAGTATGTAGACCGTGTTCAGGGGGCCTTTTTTATGCGTGTGGAAGTAGAGGGAGTCTTTGGCTTGCCTAGCTTCGAGCGCTTTAAATTAGATTTTCAAAAAGAGCTGGGTATTCATTTTGAAATGCAGTGTAGTTTTTATCTCGCTGACCTGCTGCCTAAAATGGCCGTTTTTGTTTCTAAATACGACCATTGCCTTTATGATATACTTGCCCAACAACGCTCTGGAAAGCTGGCTTGTACGATTCCATTCATCATAAGTAATCACAATGATCTAGCCTCTATAGCTGAACAGTTTTCTATCCCTTTTTATCATATTCCTGTCACTAAAAACACTAAAGAAAAAGCAGAATTAAAACAACTTGAATTACTCCAAAAATACGAAGTGAACTGTATCGTATTGGCGCGCTATATGCAGATACTTTCCTCGCGAATTATTGATGTTTACCCTTCAAAAATTATTAACATACATCATTCTTTCTTGCCTGCTTTTCCAGGAGCCAAACCCTATCATTCTGCCTTTCAACGGGGGGTAAAGATTATTGGTGCCACTAGTCATTATGTTACAGAGGAATTAGACGCTGGCCCTATCATAGAACAAGATATAATCAGGGTATCACACAGTCATGAAGTAAAGGACTTTATCTCAAAAGGGCAAGAACTTGAGCGCGTTGTTTTACTCAGGGCCTTAAAGCTTCACTGTGAAAGAAAAATTATGACCTATAACAATAAAACAATCGTTTTTAATTAGCAGACTGAAGAAAATTTAATAGCTCACTATTAAACTGCTCGGGCTTATCAATATTGACGACATGTCCAGATTGTTTTAAAACCAATAATTTTGATTTGCGATGAAGTTTTACAATCTTTTTGACAAAAGGAAGAAACATATAGTCTTGACTCCCCATTATGTATAAAGTTGGAATTCTAACCTCTTGTCCTCGAATCGTTTTTAATAGTGGCAGGAGTTTTGAGGTCAGTTTATACCACTTTCTAAACTCTTTTTCAGAGATTTTCTTTGCTTCTTGAATAAAAAGTGCTCTTGAGCGGCGATGCGCTTTATAGGGCATAATTACATAGGCAAAAAAAGTATAGATCCAGATAAAAGGCAATATAGTTTGAGTGAGTTTCCCCAAGAACATAAGAATCCTAGACTGTATATTCAGATTGAGTATGGCTCCCCCTAAACCAATTTTTTCTATCCTATTGGGATGGGTATGCATCATCTTTTGGATTAAAATACTACCGAGTGAAATCCCTACAAAATGAGAACGTTTTATGCCGCAACAATCTAACACCTCAATTAAATCGGAAATAATTAAGGGAAATGAATACTCTTGGTCAGTGGATGAATCTATCGACTTCCCGTGTCCTCGAAGATCCACTAATAAAATATTAAAATAGGCGCTAAAAAAACGAACTTGATTAAACCAAATCGAAGAATTTCCCCCAGCCCCATGAATAAATGTGACCCATTGTTCTGAATTATTTTTTGCCTTATATACCGTGTAGTGCAGCATTACAATAGTTTTTTTTGCTCTAAATAGTAGGCCATTTCTTCTTGCAGTATTTGCGCTTCTTTAGCGGCAGCTTCTGCAAAATCTTTTCCTTGAGAAGCATATAAAATTCCCCGAGAAGAATTTACTAAAAGCCCACATTGTTTATTAAGGCCCTCCTCAGCCACTTCTTTAAGACTTCCACCTTGGGCTCCTACACCTGGCACTAATAAAAAAGCCTCTGGAATGATTTTTCTGATGTCTGATAAAGCAGCAGCTTTAGTGGCCCCTACCACATACATCAATTGCTGAGCGCCTTCCCAATTCTTACTCTTTTCAAGGACTTTTTCGTAGAGTTTTTGTCCTGCTAACTCAGTAAATTGAAAGTCACTCGCTCCAGGATTTGAGGTAAGCGCAAGTAAAATTCCAAATTTATCTTTATAGGACAAGAAAGGCTCTACCGCATCTTTTCCCATATACGGCGCTATCGTTACTGCGTCTACATTATAATTTTCAAAAAATGCTTTTGCATAACGGCTCGCCGTATTTCCTATATCCCCTCGTTTGGCGTCTGCAATAATAAAGTGCTGGGGATGCTTTTGTTTTAAATACTGCGTAATTTTAGCAAAGGCTTTCCATCCTTCCAAACCATAGGTCTCAAAAAAAGCCAAATTGGGCTTATAAGCTACTGCATAAGAGTGAGTAGCATCGATTATAGACTGGGCAAACTCAAAAAGAGGATCTTTACTTTTTTTAAATTGAGGCGGTAATTTCTCTAAATCAATATCCAGTCCTATGCAGAGAAAAGACTTTTTTAAGCGTATTTGTTCATAAAGTGCCTCTTGTGTCATAGTACTTCCCCTGCTTCTTTGAGTTTTTCAGTATTTTGATGGAGCTGTAACTCGTCTATTAACTTTTGAATATCTCCATTTATTACATTCGGCAAATCATAAAGTGTAAGGCCAATACGATGATCTGTAACTCGCCCTTGGGGGTAGTTGTAGGTTCTAATTTTAGCTGATCGATCTCCTGAGGAAACCAAAGAATTTCTTTTTTCAGCATCAGAAGCTAATTTTTTTGATAATTCCAATTCATATAAACGTGAGCGCAATACCTTTAATGCTTTCTCTTTGTTTTTATGTTGGGACTTTTGATCTTGACATTGGGCCACAATCCCTGTGGGCTCATGTGTTAAGCGAACGGCAGAGTAAGTTGTATTCACTGACTGTCCCCCAGGACCAGAAGAACAGAAAAAATCAATGCGCACTTCATTTATGTCAATTTCAACATCAAATTCTTCTGCCTCAGGCAGAACCATAACAGTGGCAGCTGAAGTATGGACCCTCCCTTGTGTTTCGGTTTGAGGCACACGCTGGACCCGATGGACTCCAGATTCATATTTCATTGTGCCATAAACGTCTTCTCCTGATACTTCAAAAATAACTTCTTTAAATCCTCCAGCTGTACCCTCACTTGCATCTACTAAACTTACACTCCATTTATTAGATTGGCAATATTTAGTATACATTCTGTATAAGTCGCCTGCAAAGATACTGGCTTCATCCCCCCCTGTTCCAGCTCTAATTTCAATCACTACGTTTTTTGCATCTTCAGGGTCTTTGGGGATTAGTAAAAATTTAATTTCTTCTTCTAAATTAGGTAGCTTTTCTTTGGCTTCTTCTATTTCTAATTTAGCCATAGCGAGCATCTCAGCGTCTTTTTCATTTTTAAGGAGCTGCTCTGCTTCTTTGAGGTTGGAAAGTAGATTTTTATAGCTTTTGGCTTTTTCAACTAAAACCGTCAAGTCTTTATATTCTTTATTGAGTTGTATATACCTTTTTTGATCCGCAATAATATCAGGTTGAATAATCAGATCTGATACTTCGTCAAAACGCTGTTGTATAATTTGAAGTTTTTCTAACATGGTAGCACAAATTTACAAATTGTGAATTGATTATTCCTCTTATTCCTCAATGACGATCCGAAATTCTATTTTTAAAAAATCTTTCATTTTAACCCCTAAAAAAAGAAGGTAAATTAATCTCATAGCGTGTTGGGGTCAGTTCAAATTTTTGATTGTAAAGCTGGGCTCCAAGTAGACCCTGAGCTATCATTCCTCGAAGAGTAATAAAGCCTATGGTTTGATGTACTGTAAGCATTTTTCGCCTCAGCTTGAGTTCTTTTTCTCGTTGTTCAAGGGTTAATGGAACCCAATTTATTTTTCTTAATAAACCCTTTTCACCCCACAGCAAGCGCTGTGTAAATACCATTTTCTCTGGTAATAATTGCACTTTTTCAGGCTCTGTATCTTCCCTTATAAGGGTAAATAAATCCTCTTGTGCTCTTGCTTTTGATATACCCAAAAACAATACTAGTTGTAGAAGTATTATTGACTTTTTTGCCATTTTTAGGGGTATTCGTAAGACCCATAAGGCGTATTTAGGAGTACACTCTTTTTAGGGGCAGACTCTACCCTGCCTACAATTTGGGCGTCTACATTAAAGCTTTTTGAAATAGAAATAATTTGATCTGCCAAGTTTGGTGATACATAAAATTCCATTCGGTGCCCCATGTTAAAAACCTGATACATCTCCCTCCAATCTGTAGCGGATTCTTTTTGAATAAGCTCAAAGAGAGGTGGAGTTGGAAAGAGCGAATCCTTAACTACTTTCAGTTGGTCAATAAAATGTAAAATTTTGGTTTGAGCTCCCCCACTACAATGTATCATTCCATGAATTTGTTTTCTGTCAATGGATTTAAAAATTTGATGAACAATTGGAGCATACGTCCGTGTAGGAGACAGCACTAACTTTCCGATGTCTAAAGGCACGCCCTCTAAAATATCAGTAAGCTGTTTTGAGCCTGAATAGACGAGCTCTTTTGGCAACTGAGGGTCAAAACTTTCAGGATACTTTTGAGCTAATTCTTTAGAAAAAACATCATGGCGTGCAGAGGTTAAACCATTGCTTCCCATACCGCCATTATAGGCTGATTCATAAGTTGCTTGACCTGAAGAAGAAAGCCCTACTATTACATCACCCACCTGTATATTGGCATTATCGATTATATCTTCCCGGGCAATGCGAGCAGTAACTGTTGAATCAACTATAATAGTACGTACTAAATCTCCTACATCAGCAGTTTCGCCCCCTGTACTTTTTATTGTAATCCCCCATTCATTTAAAGTATCTAATAAAGCCTCCGTCCCTTCAATAATGGCCTTTATCACTTCCCCAGGAATAAGATTTTTATTTCTACCAATTGTTGAAGAGAGCAATATATTTTGTGTAGCACCCACACAGAGTAAATCATCTGTATTCATGATTAACGCATCCTGGGCTATACCTTTCCAAACAGATAAATCTCCTGTTTCTCTCCAATACATATATGCCAAAGAGGATTTTGTACCTGCACCATCTGCATGCATTACGAGAGCATGAGCGGAACTGCCTGTAAGTACATCTGGGATAATTTTACAAAACGCTTTGGGGTAAAGCCCTTTGTCAATTTTTTTTATGGCTTGGTGGACTTCTTCTTTTTGAGCAGAAACACCCCGCTTTACATATCTGTCAGACATGGTTAATTTTTATTCAAAAATAGCGGTTTTAGACGAACATGCCGCGTAATTAAAAGATACTTATCAACGAACAAACAACAACTCTCTGTATTTGGCGAGTGGCCAAAGTGAGTCCTCTACAGTAAGTTCTAGTTTATCACACTGGTAACGTATAGAAGTCAGAAAAGGCTTTACTTCACTTTCGTAATGCAAGGCTCTTTTATGAAAATCTGTAAGTTGATTTCCCTTTTTACGCGCAGCGATCATTTTTGTTACTCCTTCATTGATTTGGGCTATATAATTTGAAATACTTTCAAGAAGAATAAGCTGTTCACTGGCATATTTTTTAAAGCCAGTCCCATAAATTTCTTTTAAGCCTTGGATATTTTCAATCAAAATATTTTGATAGCGTATCGCCGTTGGAATAATATGATTTCGGGCCAAATCACCCAGTGTACGACTTTCTATTTGAATGGTAGAGATATAGGCTTCTAGATCTACCAGCAAACGCGCTTCAAGCTCTCTTTTTGAAAAAATAGAAAGTCCTTCAAATAATTCAACACTGGCAGCCTGGGTATAACTCGTTAATTGAGAAGGTGTTGAACTTGGAGTCTGTTCTTCCTCTTTTAAATTTTCTATACTTAATTCGGGCTTAATCGTTGCGATGGTTTCTCTGAGTACATTAAAAATGGCATCGTCTTTCTTCATTTTTTTCTTATCGATAAACTGATCAACCGCCGTTTTAAATTCGATGAGTTGTGCCGTGACCACTGCATTAATGACAGTAATCAGTTTGGAACAATTGGATTTAGCGCCTACTGTTCTAAATTCAAATTTATTTCCTGTAAAGGCAACTGGTGCAGTACGATTTCGGTCTGTATTATCTAATAAGATTTCGGGTATTTTTCCAATCACATTTAATTTGAGGTCCGTTTTCTCCTCAGGGGAAAGTTTTCCTTTTGAAACATTTTCAAGGTCCTCAAGGACTTCTAATAAGTAAATTCCAATAAAAACAAAAAGATCAGACGTAGGTGCTTCATTTTTACCAATCCTCAAATCATTACTTGCAGAAACTGTTGCTGCACGAATTAGCTCTTTATATTTTAAAATTGCTGCAATTGTATTCACGAAAAAAGAGAGAAATTGCAAATTACTCATAGGGGTTTTTCCTGGACTTAATAAATTAATACCTGCATTATTATTTAGAGACCAATTGATGTGTTTTCCTGAGCCATTGATTTTATCAAATGGCTTTTCGTGAAAAAGAACAGTAAAATTATGTCTGAGCGCTATTTTATTCATAAGATCCATCATTAGGATATTATGATCTACAGCTAGATTCGCATTTTCAAAAACGGGTGCTACTTCATATTGCCCTGGAGCTACTTCATTGTGTCTCGTTTTTATGGCAATCCCTAAAGCGCTGCATTCATTTTCTAAATCTTGAAAAAAAAGACCCACCCGTGCAGGTATCGAACCAAAATAATGGTCGTTCAGTTCTTGGCCCTTAGAAGGTGCATGACCTAAAAGGGTTCGGCCAGTGAGCATCATATCAGGCCGAGTCAATGCCAAGCTTTTATCGATCAGAAAAAATTCTTGTTCCCAGCCTAAAGTAGCATAAACCTTAGAGACTGATTTGTCAAAATAACGACAAATTTCAAAGGCTGCATCATCTAACTTTTGAAGCGACTTGATAAAGGGGGTTTTGTAATCAAGTGCTTCTCCTGTATAAGAGACAAAAATAGTGGGTATACACAGCGTATTTTCATAGATAAATGCAGGGGAAGTGGGATCCCAAGCTGTATAGCCTCGTGCTTCAAATGTATTTCGAATCCCCCCACTTGGAAAACTAGAAGCATTGGGAATCTGCTGAACCAATTGCTCACCGTCAAATTTTTCAATCTGAACGCCAGAAGCATCCAAATCAAAAAAAGATTCGTGCTTTTCAGCTGTGGTTCCTGAAAGGGGCTGAAACCAATGTGAGTAATGCGTCGCTCCCTTGTTAATCGCCCATGCTTTCATAGCAGAAGCAATTTGATCTGCCAAGACTGTACCCATCGGAGTCCCTTTTTCAATACTAAGTTGCATCTGCTTAAAGGCGTGATCACTTATATATCTTTGTAATTGCCTGTTATTAAAAACATTTTCCCCAAAATCGGAGGATAAGCTCTTTTTAAATAAAGGAAGTTCAGCTGGGCTTGCTAATTTTTCAATATTTTTTTTTCGTAATGTATCCATGGATATTTGGTGTCTGCTAAGTTGTTAACAAATTTAATTATTTTGAATATTTAATAGTGATTTTACAAAAAAATGAAAATAAATAAATTTTACCCTTAAAAAAATAGGGGGTTTGCAAAAATATTAGTTTGTTAATTTCTTTAGGGTATTAAATTATTGGGGGGTTGCATAAAATTTTATTTTTGTGAAAAAATTATTAATATCATGAGCAAAGCAAAACTTGAGTATATTTGGTTAGATGGTTATCAGCCAACTGCTAATTTACGCAGCAAAACAAAAATTGTATCCGATTTTAAGGGAACTTTAGCGGATTGCCCAATGTGGTCATTTGACGGTTCCTCAACAAGACAGGCAGAAGGGAATGCTTCAGATTGTTTACTAAAGCCTGTTGCTTTATATGAAGATCCTGATCGTAAAAACGGTTGGTTGGTCATGACTGAAGTATTAAATGCTGATGGAACGCCTCACGTATCAAATGGTCGTGCCACTATCGATGACGATGATGATGATTTTTGGTTTGGATTTGAACAAGAGTACTTTTTATGGGACCCAGAGTCCAACCTTCCTCTTGGCTTTCCAAGAGACCAAACCCCTCAAGGTCAGTTTTACTGCTCTGTTGGTGCAAAAAATGCATACGGTAGAGAAATGATCGAAGAGCATTTAGACCAATGTCTTGAAGCTGGAATCAATGTAGAAGGAATCAATGCGGAAGTAGCTTCTGGACAGTGGGAATACCAATGTTTTGCTAAAGGTGCTAAAAAAGCAGGAGATGAAATGTGGGTGTCTCGCTACTTATTAGAGCGTTTGGGTGAAAAATACGGTCTGGCGATCGATTGGCATCCCAAACCATTAGGCGATACAGACTGGAATGGTTCTGGTATGCACGCTAATTTCTCAAATGAAGTATTAAGAACTTGTGGTTCTAGAGAAACCTATGAGAAAATTTGTGAAGCCTTCCGCCCTGTTGTTAAAGAACATATCGAAGTGTATGGAGCACACAATGAACAACGCCTTACTGGAAAACACGAAACACAATCTATCGATCAATTCAGTTTTGGGGTTTCAGACCGAGGTGCATCGATTAGAATTCCAATTATGACGGTTGAAAATGGATGGAAAGGTTGGTTAGAAGACAGAAGACCTGCTTCTAATGGTGATCCTTATAAAATCGCTTCTCGAATTATCAAAACAGTCAAGTCTGCCTAACAGAATTACTGTTACTAAATACAAATCCCCTAATAGTATTAGGGGATTTTTTTTAGCTAAACATTTGATAGATAAAGAGCGCGTAAAAAGAGATTAAAAAGAGTCCCTCATACCTTCCTAGCCGCATGAATCTGGGAAAGAAGACTAAGGGCAATATAGAAATTGATACTGCGAGCATCCAATACATATCATTGGATAGTAATGCTTGGTCTACAATCTGTATGGGATGAATTAAAGCGGTGGCACCCATAACGGCAAGAATATTAAAAATATTGGATCCAATAAGGTTTCCAAGTGATATGGCTTTCTCTTTATTGAATATCGCAATTATAGAGGCTGAAAGTTCGGGTATGCTAGTCCCTATAGAGATAACAGAAATACTCACAATACGTTCACTCACCCCCATTGATTGTGCTATAGAGACAGCTGATCCAACCAATACTTCAGCTCCTAACCAAAGACAAAAGCTTCCCAAAAGCAGTAGTCCTATCATTTTTTGTAAAGTCAATTCTATTTGATTGACCTCAAGTGATTTTTCAATTACGGCCTTTTTTTGAAAAACTAAAATTACCAGAAGAAATAAAACTAATGCTATTAATAAGATACCTCCCTCGACCTGCGAAATAATACGATCATCTACAAGAAAAAAGTAAAATAAAAAAGTAGCCAAAATCATGATGGGCCAATCCGTTTTATAAAAACTTTTTGTCACATTTATAGGTGAAATCACAATGACAGTACCCAAGACAAAAGCTAAATTGGCAATATTTGATCCTACAATATTTCCTAATGCCAGGTCAGGAAATCCTTTTAAGGCAGATTTTATACTGACAATTAATTCTGGTGCTGAGGTCGCAAAAGAGACTACCGTCATCCCAATGACAATCTTTGGAACATTTAAACGTAAGGATAAAGCTACCGAAGCATCTAGCAGCCAATCGCCTCCCTTAATTAAGAGGGCTAATCCTACAACAATTGCAATTGCGTCTATCATTAGGGCAATATACTGCTTAGTTTAAATAATCTTTCAATTTTTTGAGTCAATTTGATTTCCTCCTTAATCTTTATTTTATTTATATTTGCAACCATTATAAGGCCTCGTAGCATAACTGAATAGTGCACTTGATTACGGCTCAAGAGGTTGC
>WTIP01000152.1:0-6484 GCA_011525195.1 Flavobacteriales bacterium
ACAGAAGTCGGTGTGGAAGGCTTAGAAAAGCCCAAAAGCTGATAGAGGGGAAGCCCTGCTTTTTTTGCTGTCCAGTCCCAAAGCGCAGTATCTAAGGCGACATAGGCACAAGGGGGTATGCCCTCTTTTCGCGCCCGATCATAAAGGGCTTGTATTGAGAGGCCTTCTATTCCTTCAGCTACAAAAGCCTCTAATGCTGTTTGAATTTCTTCTACAGAGCTGGCGCCCTCTGTACTACCAGGAGCGGCTTCTCCCCAAGCACTAATCCCATCTTTTTCTAAGTGTAAGAAAAGATTTTCAGAATGGGACCGCACCCCTCTACTAATAGCAAGAGGAAAGCGTTTGGCGAGTTTAACTTTATGGTAACTAATTTGCATTTGGTCTGATCTTCAAATAAGTTTCGTCTACTGTTTATTCTTGTTGGGGTTTGAATTCGATATATGCTGCTGAAATCTTTGTCACTGTTTTTTGATCCGCACTTACTACTACTTTTTCATAGGGTGCTTGTGGAAAAAAGATTTCTGTCATGACCGTTTCCCCCTCATCCATAAACAACTCAATAGAGGTTTTATCAAGCACCATTTTAAGTGTCAGCGTGGAGTCATCGCGAAAACGCGGCGCCAAAGATTGTTGGGCAGCAAATACCGGAGAAAAGCGTGTTTCCCCAGAAGCACTGCGGTCTATAAAAAAAGTTTTCTTCTGATGGTCATAGCCAAAAGAAAGTGTCTCTCCGTTTGAGTTGGACAATTGAAAGGTGTAGCGCGTGGGGGCTAGCTCCTTAAGGTGAATTGTAATTTGGGCTGCCGAAAGATCGATTTCTCCTGGGGGAATTACTGTCTTTTTTTCCTCGAGAAGCATTTCGGGAACCGTTCCTTTTTTAGCGGTTATCGACTTAAAATCTGGGGCTAAAGACGAACGTAAAAGCGGGCCATTATTTGTTTGTACCAGCTCTAGTATTCGAGGGAGGGTCATGGTGCTTCTCCAGCCTGTAGTGGGGACCTGGGGAGCATATTGCCAGTTGGACATCCAGCCAATAAAAAGGGGGTTTCCTTCAGGGTCTTTCCAATTCGCAAAGGTAACCCCTGCATAATTGTCTCTTCCAAAATCAACCCAGTAGGCGTGCTTCTCATCTATGCGGGATTTGAATTCGGGATCTAGTGTAAACGTCTTTCCGTCAAAATCTCCGATAAAATATTGTGTTGCGCTCCCTCCATTGGGTCCGCCAGGGTTAATACTCACCAGATGAACCCATTTTATCTGCCCTGTCTCTTTTATTTGCATTGGAAATAAATCTGGGCACTCCCACACGCCCTCATGATTTCCGACTCCTTCCCCAAATCGGGATTCGAAATTCCAATCAATCAAATTTTTTGAACTATAAAATTGGGTCTCTTGACCCGCAGCGAGGATTAAAACCCATTTCTTTTGACTTTCCATCCAAATGACTTTAGGGTCTCTAAAATCTTGAATCCCTGGATTTTTAATGACGGGGTTATTGCTGTATTTTTCCCAGGTATAACCCTCATCTAAGGAATAGGCAATACTCTGGGTTTGGAATGTGGTGCTTCCCTGTTCCGCTGCTTCTGCGTCGTGGTTGGTATAAATTGCGATAATGGGCGTGTTTTCTAGAGAGCCCAGCCCAGAAGTATTCTGATGGTCTACAACGGCGCTTCCCGAAAAAATGGTGCCCAGCCGATCAGGAGCCAACGCAATGGAGTGCTCTTTCCAGTGGATTAAATCGGTTGAAGTAGCATGCCCCCAGTGCATGGGCCCCCAAACATTTGAATCAGGGTGATGTTGAAAATAGAGGTGGTAGGTCCCATTTAGATAAAAAAGCCCATTGGGGTCATTCATCCAGTTTTTTGTAGGAGTAAAATGGAGTTTTGGCCTGTATTTTACTTCCTCTTGGTTTGTCTGAAGCATGTTCCTATTTTGCTTGGTTTTGGTCTTTTGACATCCACTAAAAAAGAATAGCAGTGCCCCTACAAAGAAATAAAAAATAGGTCTAGTCGCTTTTATCATCGCTCTTTTTTTTAATTAAATCTTTACTGAGTTGTTCCAGTGTAACCCCCCTTGTTTCTGGCATCATAAAATGAACAAAAAGAAGCTGGAGGACCATAAATAAAGCAAAGATAAGAAACACTACTGCTGCGCCTATACTGCCAAAAAGCAAGGGAACAAAAGACGGGATAATCGCTGCCAATACCCAGTGCACACTGGTGCCAAATGACTGCCCCGCATTGCGCAGGTGATTCGGGAAAATTTCAGAAATAAAAACCCAAATAATGGCACCCTGACCTATGGCATGCGCAGCAATAAAAAGAAAGAGAAAAAGCGGAATGAGTAGGCCGCCCCATTGAAAAAAGAACGCGCAAGACACTAAGCTCAACGAAATAATATAGCCGAAAGAACCGATATACATGAGCTGCCTTCTGCCTAACTTATCGATAAGTGCGATTCCTATTAAAGTGAAAACAAGATTTGTTATTCCAATTCCGATACTGCTCAATAGTGAGGCGCTGGCTTCCAGTCCTCCTTCTTCAAAAATTCTCGGTGCATAGTACAAAAACGCATTTATTCCTGAGAGTTGATTAAAAAATGCAACTAGAAACGCAAGCTGTAGGGGGAATCGATATTTTGAGTGAAAAATAGACTCTGTTGAACTGTTATTTGCCTTGTCGTGTTGTATTTCTTTAACCAATTGAGAAAAAGAGGCCTGTGGGTCAATTTTCTTGAAGATACTTTCGGCCTCCTCAAGTTTATTTTGGGTAATTAACCACCGTGGGCTTTGGGGTATCCCAAAGCAAAGCAGTGTATAAATAAGTGCGGGAAAGGCTTCAACGCCCATCATCCAGCGCCAATCGTTTTCTCCGATTCCGCTCAAGAGATAATTGGAAATAAAAGCCAATAAAATCCCTGAAACTAAGCTAAATTGGTAGAGTCCAACCAACCTCCCTCTGTATTGCGCTGGTGCAATTTCTGATATATAGGCCGGCGCAGCAATAGTAGAAATTCCTACTCCTAACCCCCCGATAAAACGAAATGCGGCAAAGCTAATAGGATCATTGGCCAAAGCAGAGCCTACTGCAGAAACCGTATAGAGAACTCCAATCCAGAGCAATGTTTTTTTTCTTCCGTAATACTGGGTAGGAAACCCCCCGAAAAGGGCCCCTGCTACTGTTCCCCAGAGGGCCATAGCCATCACTACAGCGCCGTGAAATCCATCTGAGGAATTCCAAAGTGCCTGTAATTTTTTATCCGCTCCCGAGATAACGACTGTATCGAAACCAAAGAGTAACCCTGCTAAGGCCGCAACCAAGGACCAATAATAAACTTGCTTCATTTTTTAAATAAAATAATTTTATTAAATGTAAAGAATTTCAATCAACGGCTTTCAAATTGAGTCTGATTAATTAACGCGTGATTCCACATGAAATAGAAATCTTTTTCTGCTAAAGTCTGTATCTTTAGGAAAAATGATTTGATATGCGCTTTGTAACCTCTCTCCTCCCAATTCTTTGTTTTCCCTTTTTCTTTTTGGGTTGTGATCAGCCACAGGCTGAGGGCCGTCTGCCAAAAATTGCCATAGCGGGATTGGCAATAGAGTCGAGCACATTTTCCCCAGCAACCACCTCTGCCTCTGCATTTTTAGCGCGACAAGGCGATGATATTTTTGATTATTATCCTTTTTTACAAGAAAACAGTCCTCAGCGCCAAGCCGCTGAATGGGTCCCCACCCTAAGGGGGCATGCTTTACCTGGAGGAATCGTAACACGACAGGCTTATGATTCTTTGGTGGGAGTTACTATAGCCCTCTTAGAAAAGAATCAACCTTATGATGGGTTATTTTTTGATATACATGGTGCCATGAGTGTAGAAGGAATTGACGATCCAGAAGGGGATTTTATTCAAAAAATTAGGGCCGTAATCGGGAAAGAGGTGTTAATTTCAACTTCTATGGATCTGCACGGTAATGTTTCTGAGCGTTTGGCGCAACATACTGATTTAATTACTTGTTACCGAATGGCTCCCCATGAAGATGCTTTGGCTTCCAAGCAGCGCGCCGTGGATAATTTGCTTGAACGCTTGGTTTCGGGAAAAGGAAAGCCTCAATATAAAGCCTGGATTCCTGTTCCCATCTTACTCCCTGGAGAAAAAACAAGCACCCGCATTGAGCCCGGAAAGAGCCTTTATGCCAAAGTACATCCTGAGACCGAAAAACAAGGCGTTATCGATGCTGCCATATGGATTGGCTATGCTTGGGCTGATGAACCGCGCAATCACGCTGTGGTCATGGTAACAGGAGACGACAAAGAACAGGTCAGCAAAAGCGCAGAATATTTGGCTTCTTCTTTTTGGCAAGTTCGCGATGAATTTGATTTTGTTGCGCCTACTGCTACGCTAGAAGAAAGTTTAGCCTTGGGCTTTAAATCCGCAAAAAAACCCTTTATTATTAGTGATATGGGGGATAATCCAACTGCTGGAGGTGCCGGGGATGTTACATGGACACTTCGTGAACTCCTGGCACGAAAGGAATTTCAGTCGCCTTCTGGGCCTGTGGCGATTTATGCTTCTATTCCAGGACCTGAAATGATTCGTGCCGCTTTAGAAGTGGGCGTAGGAGGTAATGTGCGTGCTCATGTGGGGGCGCAAGTAGATGATCGTTTTGCACCTCCCCTACTTTTAGAAGGGGTTGTTGATGCCCTTTTTGAGGGTGATGTGCATGCTGAAGTTGAGGCTGTAATAAGGGTGGGTAGCTTACGCGTTATTGTGACTAACAAGCGCAAACCCTACCACCGAGAAAAAGATTTTACTCAATTGAATCTCAAGCCTAGAGCCGCCGATTTTCTTATTGTAAAAATTGGGTATTTGGTGCCTGAACTCTATAATATGAGAGGAGATTGGATTATGGCTTTAACCCCTGGTGGCGTAGATCAAGATCTCGAACGGCTGGATTATAAAAGAGTAAAGCGGCCGCTCTTTCCCTTAGATACTGACTTTGATACTGTAGATTTAAGTACACGTTGGATTCCGTCTTCTGCAAATTAGAATTTTGGTTTTAGTTCTTTTTCATTTCTTTCCCATCGAATAAAAAGCATTTTTCTATCCCCTTTTCATAGACAATTTCAATTCTCTTTCTCCCTTTTTTATCGAAATAAAAGAATGTACCACTTGGGCTTCCCTGGCTGTAGTTTTCTTCCCATCCAATCATTCCATTGGGATGAAACCAATAGGTTTTTCCCTCTTTGATTCCTTTCACAAAGGACATTATCAATTTAACTATGCCCGTCTCAAAATAATACCGCCATTCACCATGTTTCTCTCCCAAAATAATCATGCCTTCAGAACGAAGTTGACCATTTTCAAAATAGGTTTTTTTTAATATCGTTTGTGCTTCTTTCATGTAAGCTTTTGGTCTTCAATTCGGTGAGTGTCAGTATAATTTACCTCTCCTTTAACTAAAGCTACAATAAAAATAATTTCAAAAAAAAAAATCGCCCAAACTTGCCCCTTCTGTTGAATTTGAGCGGATTAGGATAAAACAATTGATTCTTAAATTTGATCCTTTCCCTCCACAGAACTGTTAAAATCTCTTTGCAAATTTTTCAAAAAAATAAACATTTGTTTATTTTTTAAAAAAAGAGGGCTCTGCAAAGCCACATCCATGTTTTGAACCAAGAATACCTATCAATCCTTATTTTGCGTGTATAATTCCCAAAATCATAGGTGTTTTTTCTATCGATCACAGTCTTTTTCTTTTTTGCTAAAATTAAACAAAATTATTTAATATTTTAATTAGGATGATTTTGTTCAGGTTTTGGGTTGGTGTGCTTCTATATACTAAGGCTCTTTTGATGTCATAGCGGTCCCCGTTTGCGTTTTTTTACGACACTAAATAAGCTGTTGGGTCTCCTTTTTGATTGCTATAAAGCGGGGGTTCTAGTCTATGATTTTGAATGCTTTTTTTATTCTCCCTTTTTCGGATTAAAACACTCTTTTTTTAATTATAGCGCCCATCCTTTTTTTGGCATCAGTTGTCACTGAGCCAAAGGGAAGATTTTTAGGGGCGCCATATATTAAGTGAGTGTGATGGCCCAAAATCTCTACTTCAAATAAATCCAAATAAAAGGGTTTGCGAGGCGCGCCCGATTTTGTTTGTTTGATCTCATAAAGGGTTTCAATAAAAGAGGGGTTTAATTGGTCCAAATAGCTTTTTCTTGTAGAGAGAATAATCAAATTGGGCTGTATTGATTTGATCAGCTGCTGCCAAAGAACAAAGCCTTTTTTACAGAGGCTTTGTTGTGTTTTTGGGAGAGCTTACTCCAAGTTGGTTGTGTCGCCAGTGGAGAACAAATATCTGTATGTAAAACCTTGTCCCGAGCTCCTTCTGGATAATAACTAGCATGCATCCCATTTAATAAGGGTTCATAGCCTGTGCTGAACCACTTTTTATACGGTTGATTTTTAAAGTAATTACTCAGTG
>WTIP01000152.1:6584-12034 GCA_011525195.1 Flavobacteriales bacterium
TCGGAGAACACCACCGAGAGGAATTTCTAGATTCTGCGCCTCATATGATCCTTGCGGCCGCGGCGGCGAAAACAAAAAGAATCCGATTGGGGAGTGCGGTAGCGGTATTGAGTGCGGCAGACCCTGTTCGTGTTTTTCAAAATTATTCAACCTTAGACCTCTTGAGCTCGGGAAGAGCTGAAATGGTCGTTGGAAGGGGTTCTTTTTCAGAATCTTTCCCTCTATTCGGTTATCAGTTTGAGGACTATGACGCTCTCTTTCTTGAAAAATTGGAATTGCTATTAAAAATCCGAAAAGAAGAAATCATCAGCTGGTCGGGAAAATTTAGAGCGCCTTTACAGCAACAAAGAATTACCCCACGTCCCTTGCAAGATCCCCTACCTATCTGGTTGGGTGTGGGTGGAACACCCGCCTCTTTTGTAAGAGCCGGTAGTTTGGGTTTGCCTTTAATGATTGCAATTATTGGGGGTGAAACCCACCGCTTTAAGCCCCTCGTAGACCTCTACCGCAAAGCGGGTCTAAAAGCGGGTTATGCTCCAGAAGACCTAAAAGTAGGAATTCACTCTCTCGGCTATGTGGCTGAGACCAAAGACCAAGCGGTTGAGGAATATTACCCCGGTTATGCTTATAATTTTACCCGCATAGGAAAAGAAAGAGGCTGGCCTCCCGTTACTTTTAAACGTTTTGCCGCTCAAAATGGACGTACAGGGGCCCTACTCGTTGGTGATGTGGAAGAAGTGGCAGAAAAAATCAAAAGACACAGTGCCGCCTTAGGGGGAATAGACCGCCTCACTTTTCAATTAGACAATGCCAATCTCACGCATCATCAATTAAAAAAGACCATGCAGCTGATCGGAGAAAAAGTAAAACCCCTGGTTACTAGCTAAGCCCTTGTTTGACTTTTCATTTATTTCACCAAATGAAATCTACAGCCCTACTTTTTTGTGCTTGTGAGGGTCATATTATAGTGCTTAGCCGCTTTTGTTTGACTCTGATGCTGAAAAGGGATTCTTTTTTTTAATTAAATCCTATCTTTGAAGTCAAAATAATGCCGATATGATTAATGAATTAGAAAGAAATCTAAGCCCTCTAAAAAAACAACTTACTGAGCACCCTTTATACGAAAAAATAAAGACTATAGAAGACCTAAAGCTCTTTACTTCTCACCATATATATGCTGTTTGGGATTTTATGTCTTTAGTCAAAAAATTACAGCTGACCCTCACTTGTACTGCGCTTCCCTGGCGCCCTGCTGCGCACCCTGAATTGGGCCGTTTAATCAATGAGATCGTCTGGGGTGAAGAAACGGACCTCGACTATGAAGGGCGTCCCCTGAGTCATTTTGAAATGTATTTAAATGCAATGGAGGCCCTTGGCGTAGACACGACGCTCTTTCATTCCAACTATCAACGCTTAATTCACTCGTCTGATATATTGGCTGAAATTGAGTCTCTCGTCCTCCCTGAGGCAGTGGCAGATTTTCTAAAATTTACTTTTGAGACGATACAAAGTGATCAATTACATTGTATTGCTGCTGTCTTTACGTTTGGGCGGGAAGATCTCATCCCGGATCTATTTATCGCAATGATTAAAAATATGGGGCAGAAAGACGCTGTCAATACCCAACCCATTTTGTATTATTTCGAGCGCCATATAGAAGTAGATGGTGATGAACACGGTCCCTTGGCCTTGAAAATGGTGGAATTACTCTGTGGAAATGATCCCAAGAAATGGGAGGAAGCAACTGAAGCAGCAAAAAAGGCCCTTGAAAAAAGATTGGCCTTATGGAATGCCATCAGTACTCAGCTCTCTGCAAAAAGTCCTGTTTATTAAAGAAGGAGCTTATTCCTCTTCTTCTATTACAGGGTCTGTAGCGGCTTCTGTGGCTTTCGCCCCTAAATGAATTCTAAGGAAAACCTCATGTGTTTTCAGGTTAAGCTGTGCGAGTCCACTAAGAATGGGTGTTTCATAAGCATAGCCGAGATCAAAATTCCCCATGCGCACTGAGGAAAGTATAGAAAATGCTCCACTTGACCTGTAGGACATGCCCGCATCAAACTTTTGTTGCCAGCTTATAAATCCGGTAAGATCAGTACTCAAGGGGAGTCCTTTGACTTTTCTAAGCAGTATAGAGGGCTTTAAATCAAGATTGGTCCCCAGCGGGAGTGTGGCGCCGCCTCCAAGATAAGTGTGGACACGGTCTTTGGCTGTAATGGCCAAGTCTTTTGTTCTATTTGACTTAAAAATTCTAGGAAGCGAAAAAGAGAGCCACAGATTTTCTCTTTTTAATAAAGCGCCCACCCCAATATTGGGATTAAATTTAGAAAAGGCCTGTTGGATGGGATCTGGAGAGGCGGCAAAGCCCAAAAGTCCTGTAGGGTCTGCTTTATAAAAATTTCCTCCTGCTTTTAAGCCCAAATAAACTTGAGTAGTTTCCATATTGAGCTGATAGGAAAAATCAATTGTGGCATTTGTTTGTTGCTCTATAAAAACCCGGTCTGCTACTAAAGAAATTCCTAACCCTACCTTATTTGCTCTGACAGAGGAATAGGAAAAGGCAAGTGTATTAGGTGCTTCTTCATCAAATGACCACTGGCGTCGTGAAGTAAATGAAAAAACCGTTCCTTCCTCAGCTCCCGCAAAAGCAGGATTGATAATATTCATTGTATTGCGATAAAAGGAATAATAACTCTCCTGCTGCCCAAAGCTTAGCAAAGGCAGAAATAAAAGCGCTAAATATACGATCGGTCTGATTGTCATCTTGTCAAATAAATCCATCCTTTATAGGCTATTGCCCCATTTCCTTCTAAGTCAATTTGATAGTAATAACTTCCCTCTGGGAGTGGTTGTTTATTGTGATCCGCTGGCCAGGTATTTTGATAGTTCTTTTTTGAATAAATTAAAATCCCTGATCTACTGTAAATAGAAAGCACTGCATTCGGATAATTTTCAATTTTGAGTACTGTAAAACGATCATTGATCCCGTCGCCATTATCAGAAATAAATTGACTGACTAAGAGGTCGTCATAGCCATAAGGGTTGGGGTCTATTCTATTTTCTATTTGGTCATTATCAAAGTCGAGGTCATTACAGTCGGGTATTCCATCCTGATCAAAATCGGGGCTTAATGAATTGGGGTCTTTTGGATTAGACCCACAATCAATTTCTACTTCATCAGACTGTCCGTCATTGTCATCATCTAAATCACACAGGTCCCCCAGACCATCGCCGTCAAAATCTTCTTGATTCTCATTGGGCAAATCTGGACAAACATCACAAAAGTCTCCTACTCCGTCTTGATCTCTGTCTTCTTGGTCTTCATTGGCAACTGAAATACAGTTATCACACACATCCCCCACTCCGTCCTGATCAATATCAGATTGGTCTGGATTGGGCACCTCAGGACAATTGTCATTAAAAGAGCTTACATATCCAAAGCCGTGCGGGACCCCATCGCCATCGCCATCTAAATTGGGATATTCATTTTTATTCAAAGGGTCTGTATTAAAGGCTTGTTCTAATTCATCTTCATAACCGTCACCATCATCATCCTCATCAAGACAATCAGGTATTCCATCATTGTCTGTGTCTAACGCCCTACTTCTATTATTCAGTGGATCTGAGCCACATTGAAGTTCTGTTGCGTCTGATTGTCCGTCATTATCATCGTCTTCATCGAAAAAGTCAATAATGCGGTCTTGGTCTGTATCTAAAGGAAAGCTGTTTACGTCTAGAGGGTCTGTTCCTACTTCTAATTCAAGGATGTCTTCAAATCCGTCATTATCGTCATCTAAATCCAATAAATTAATAATCCCGTCCTGGTCTGTATCCAGCGGTTTGCTTAAAAAATCCAGCGGGTCTGTCCCTGCTAAACGTTCGATGTCATCAAAAAATCCATCATTATCATCATCTGGGTCTGCATTATTTCCGATGCCATCCTTATCGTTATCGGCCCATTCTGCGGGGTCTAAAGGAAATGCGTCTTCGAGGTCAACAACCCCATCTTGATCTGTGTCCAGGGGTGCATTATTTTCGTCGTTAGGGGGGTTGACCAAATTACAACTGTTTAAATCATCTGTAATGGTTAAATTAAAGGTTGTTGAAGCTGTATTTCCCGAACTGTCTGTGATAAGAAATACGGCTTTCATTGTTCCTAGTAGGTCACAGCTGCTTTTTTTCGTTTGATTTCGTCCGTAGTTCTTTTGCTTTAGTACGAGATTTTGTTGATCAATAAAAATCGTTCCTCCGTCCAGAGATAAAATGCTGAAGTTATTAATGGTACAATTGTCAGAACTTCCATTATCAATAAGTCCCCAAGGGATAATGAGATTTCCATTTCCGTCTAATGAGACGTCTACTTCTTTGGCGCGTGCCACTGGAGGCTCTACATCAACAACTGTTACGCTTTGTGTTTTTGATGTTGAATTCCCAAAAGTATCCGTTACTGTATAGGTTATTATTGTTACTCCAATTGGGAATTGCAGAGGGGCATCATTCCCCGAAGAGAGAATGCCACAGTCGTCATTTGAAATGATATTTCCTAGGTTAATCCCTGAGGCAAAACACGATCCTAAATCTGTCTGGACAAGTATGTTTTCATCTTGAATGAAAATAGTGGGATTTGTGCTGTCATTAAAGGTAATTCGTTGGGTGGCGGTAACTGTATTTCCAAAGGTATCACTTGCTGTCCAAGTCACTGTGGTTGTTCCTGTGGGAAAAGACAGCGGTGCGTCATTAGAAAAAGTAAACGCGCAATTATCGCTAACTGTTGGGTTGCCTAATATGATTGTACAAGAATCTGAGACAATATCAGGAGGCGGAATAAGACTCGGGGGAGCGTCGTCATTTACAGTTACCAATTGTGTTGATAGGGTCGTATTTCCTGCGGCGTCTGTAACAGTCCACGTCACAGTTGTGGTCCCGATCGGAAAATTCGCGGGGGCATTATTTGATATGGAAGCAATTGTACAATTATCTCCTGTAATCGGTGCCCCTAGCGCTACCCCTGATGCGGTACAAGAGTCTAAATCTGTTGTGACAGTTACATCTGCAGGAGCTGTATTGAGGGGGGCTATTGTGTCTGAAACGGTAACCAGCTGGGTGGCAGAAACAGTATTGCCTGCAGCGTCTGAAACTTGCCAAACCACTGCTGTAATACCAAGAGAAAAAACAGCAGGTGCATTATTGGTCGGTATTAAACCTCCGCAATTATCTATCGCGCTTGCTACTCCTATATCAACATTACAATTGGGTGAAAGAATATCTGCAGGAATTGTTAGTACCGGGTCTTCATTGTCATTAACCGTTATGGTTTGGGTTACTGTAGTCGTATTACTCGCACTGTCGGTTATGGTCCATGTCAATAAATTTAAACCATTGACAAAGGTCAAAGTGGGGTTGTCATTGATCACAGAATTTATCGCACAATTATCCAAAACAGTTGGGCTGCC
>WTIP01000152.1:12134-15098 GCA_011525195.1 Flavobacteriales bacterium
AAATTCGGTTACACTATTTTCACTGGGTATATAAAGCACATCAAATTGAACTAAAGTGCCACTACATGTAGTTGAAGACATCGTAGCGGTAAATTGAACTTCTTGCGCATAGGCCCCTCCCATTAAAAGAACGATCAATAAAAGACTAATTGACCTCAATGGAGCTTATTTTAGATAAGACAAAAGGAGCGGCTTTACTGGTCTTATTTGGTCTTCGGTCCGCCTTAAAAATCCTCAATTTTACTGGGTTATAGGCACAGCTTCCTGTTTTGACCTGTTTTGGTTTTAAAACAAAGGCTGTTAGATCTTCTTCTTTGCTATTTTCTTCTGGACTTTTATTAAAATTTACAACAAGGGTTTGATCAGTCAAGTTTTGAACTTGAATGACATAATATTCAAAAGCAAACCCATTTTGATTGTCCTGACAGACTTTTGAAGAATATGAAATTGAAATCTTCTTGTCTTCGAAGTAAGGAATCCATTCCTGTGAAGGTGTTGGATTAATCAAGCTTACAAGAAGAAAAAAAAGCATACCCCAAGAATATTACTGTTAATTTATAAAAAATTACTTTATTATTCATTTCTAGTAAGCGCTGCTTAACAAATTTCCGCACTTATCTAAAAATCAAGAGTGCTCCTGTTTTTTTTTTGAGAAAATAGAAACAAATTGTTTTTTATCTTTTATTTGTAGGGTAAAAGATTGGTCATTAATCTTTTCGCTCAATATTTTGAAACCTGTTTTTATCTTCGGTGTTTTGGGAGCAAGGAAGTCAAACCCAAATAAGGTTTATCAAATAAACCCCCGAAATTTAGTGTTCACTTCCGCCTCTTTTTCTTCTTTAGCTTCTTTATTTCTTTGTGAAATTAGGGTTTAGTTTCCTCCTTTTTTTTAATCCTGTATAAATGCTACCTCTCCTTTTTGGATCCCACTTAAATCAAAAGTTATGAAACGCATCATTGTAGATTATAAAAATTTGAATCACGCACTACTTAATCTGCTATCAGAAAAATTTCCCGATAATTATGGTGATGATGATGTAATCTCTTTCTCTAATGCCAATGGAGACTTAATAGAGGCTATAGAAATTCGAACCGAAGACGTCATCTATCTAGTTAAGATTAGTAAGAAAATGAAAGAAGTTATTCGAGATTTTAAAGAGGATGATACTTTTGAAGGGCTTCTTGATAAAGAAGAATAAAAAGCTCAAACTGCAAAATCGCTGTTAACTCCTTTAATTATTGGTGGTTCTATAGGTATAGAAATTCTTGAACTTAATCAAGAGGATATTCCGTTTATTTAAAAATCATCTATTTTGAGTCCAATAATCTTTGGATTGTCTAAGTTTTGTGGTGAGTCTAAATTTATTCCAAGTTGGTCATCAATCTCATCTAAAAGTTTAGTGATTAAAATGTGGTATTTACTTGATATATCTACAATAGTTGATTTATCCCATCTTTCACCAAACACTTCTGAAATACTAACTTCAAATCTACCTTCACTATCTATTTTAAGGTTTAAATAACAAGCTTCATCTTCAATTCTCAATTTTAAATGAAAATAACTAAAAGGGGTGCCTTTTAAATCCCACCAATCAGAATCTAAAATTTCTACTTTCATATTAATTTTTTATAAATCCCTAATTAATTTATTTTTATTTTCTTCCCTTTTTTGTCTACTGCAACAAAAACAACAAAACACTCACAATTTTTTTTTGTTTTGTTTTTAATTAAATTCAAACTTGAGACATCCACTTTTATTCTTAATGAAGAAATACCAATTTTTATTATTTCAGCATCAAGGATTACTAAATCACCTATTTGGATTGGTTTAAGGAATTCGATGTCGTCAACAAATTTTGTTACACAATATTTTTTTGAAAACTTTACTGCTAATGCATAACCTATTTCATCAATCCATTTCATTACTTTACCTCCGTGAACATTTCCACTAAAATTCGCATCATTTGGTTCTGCCAAAAAGGACATTGTTAATTTAGTGCTCATAAGATTTGCTCAAAAAAAATCATTTCAATATAACTAGAAATTTATAAAAAAGGATTTGCCAATAATTTAATCAAACCCTATTCCTCAACTATTAATACTTTTAACTAAACTAAATACTTCCTCTAAAGATTCAAAGCTTAAAAGACATTATTAGCCCAAGGAGTCACTCTGTTAAAAATTGCTTGCTTCTATATAAATTACTAAAAGGATAATCCGAAACCAAAATTAGAAATTAATAGTCCTCCAGAACTTAAACCAGGAATTGTGGGTACATCTTCAGAAAAAGATTCTGTAATTCCATTTGAGATAGCAGTAAAGTCTATACTATCTGGTATTGAACCAATACCGTAACCAATTTCAAATTTAAAATAAAAAGAGCCTCCAGTTTTTAAACCTAATTTTAAATTTAAAGTGTTAATGTCCAAGTTTGTTTTTGCTGAGCCAATTTCTTTTATCCCATTTTCTTCGAAAGTCAAATTTTTAAAAGTGAACTCACTGCCTAATTGGGCCTTCCCAACACTTGCGTAAAACCCTTTTCCTTTATTAGAAAAATAAAAGTTAATACCGTATTCAGTATAGTTTAAATTTGATTCAACATCATTGATTTCTAAATTGAAAGCCCCATAATCAATATAAGGGGCAAAATGATTATTAAGAAATGGGATTGTAATTTCTCCGTTTAAAGAAATCAAATTGGGCATTCCAATTTTTGTGCCAATAGAAATTAACTTTACACTTTCATTTAATTTAAGTGAGTCAATTTCTTCAGTTTGAGCAGTTGTAAAAGTTGAAACAAATACAAATATTGTAATTAATGTTTTTTTCATACTATTAAAAAATTAATCCATTGTAATTTAAAATCCAATTCTTGATACTATTGAAAAGAATGTTCCGATGATTTAAGTTTTAGTAAGCTTAATTACCCAACAAGTTCAGAGTCATAACCATACTTCCAAAGAG
>WTIP01000144.1 GCA_011525195.1 Flavobacteriales bacterium
TGCTTCCGTTTGCTTATTTAGAGTATAATTCTACGATGAGTTGTTCTTTGATGTTCTCTGGAATTTGTAGACGCTCAGGAGTACTGACAAAAGTACCTTGAAGCTGTTCAGCATTCCAGCTTAGCCATTCGTAAGCAGCATTGTCTTTTCCTTTTGCTTCAACTATGATATTTAAAGTCTTAGACTTTTCTCGAACACCCACTACATCTCCTACTTTTACTTGGTATGAAGGGATATTAACAATATTCCCATTTACCGTAATATGTCGGTGAGACACCAACTGCCGCGCACCACTTCTTGAAGGTGAGAGGCCAAATCTATACACTACGTTGTCAAGACGAGATTCACAGAGTTGTAATAATACTTCCCCTGTTACTCCTTTACTCCGACTCGCTTTTTCAAAAAGATTGCGAAATTGACGTTCTAAAATACCGTAGGTAAATTTTGCTTTTTGCTTCTCCATGAGCTGGATCGCATATTCTGATTTTTTCCCTCTGCGTCGTGCATTACCATGTTGGCCGGGAGGGTAATTTCTTTTTTCGAAAGATTTATCTTCTCCGAAGATAGGCTCGCCAAATTTGCGAGCGATTTTTGTTTTTGGACCCGTATATCTTGCCATAATTGTTTTTTTTTACAGTACGCTATGAATTAAGGTCACTTCCTTCGATAGCTTTTTTACTGTTTGTGACATTAATTATTGATTAAACTCTTCTTCTTTTAGGCGGTCTACAACCGTTATGCGGAAGTGGAGTTACGTCGACTATTTCCAGTACTTCAATTCCACTATTGTGTAAGGTTCGAATTGCGGATTCACGACCATTTCCAGGTCCTTTAACAAATACCTTTACCTTCCGTAATCCAGCTTCTTGAGCAGACTTGGCACAATCTTCTGCTGCTGTCTGCGCTGCATAGGGGGTATTTTTTTTAGATCCTCTAAAACCCATTTTCCCTGCTGAAGACCAAGATATTACTTCTCCTTTAGAATTCGTAAGGGAAATTATAATATTATTGAATGAGGCCGTAATGTGAGCTTCACCTATCGACTCAACAATTACTTTTCTTTTTTTAGCTGCTGTTTTAGCCATAATTACAAACTATTATTTAGTTGCTTTCTTTTTATTTGCTACTGTCTTACGCTTCCCTTTTCTGGTACGCGAATTGTTTTTCGTACGCTGTCCTCTTAAGGGAAGTCCTGCTCTGTGGCGGATTCCTCTGTAACACCCAATATCCATTAAACGTTTGATACTGAGCTGTACTTCTGATCGTAATTCACCCTCAATTTTATAGCTTCCTACAGCGTCGCGAATACGACCTGTTTCGTCATCTGTCCAATCAGAAACTTTTTTATTTTCGTCTACTTTAGCCGTTTGCAAAATGGTTTGAGCACGGCTTTTACCAATACCGAATATATAGGTAAGGGAAATAACGCCTCTTTTTTGGTTTGGAATGTCTACTCCTGATATTCTAGCCATAATTAACCTTGTCTTTGTTTGAATCTAGGATTTTTTTTATTGATCACGTACAGGCGTCCTTTTCGTCGTACGATTTTACAGTCTGCACTGCGTTTTTTTAATGATGCTCTTACTTTCATATCTATGAATTCTATTTTAAAATCTAAATGTGATCCTTGCTTTTGTTAAATCGTAAGGACTCATTTCGAGTTTTACTTTATCTCCAGGTAACAATTTGATATAGTGCAAACGCATTTTTCCTGAAATATGGGCGGTAACAACATGCCCATTTTCGAGTTCAACGCGAAACATCGCATTAGAGAGTGCCTCAATAATAGTTCCTTCTTGTTCTATTGCTGCTTGTTTAGCCATATCTCTAGTTTGTTCCTCTTCTTGTTTTTCCGGTCTTCATCAACCCATCATAATGTCGATTCAATAAATAAGAATTGACCTGCTGGATAGTGTCTATCGCTACACCCACCATAATCAGCAATGAAGTTCCTCCGTAAAAGAGGGCCCAACCTTGCTGTATCCCAATAAGTTTTACCACGATAGCAGGAAAAACGGCGATCCCAGCTAAAAATAAAGACCCTGGAAAGGTGATATGAGACATAATTGTGTCTAAATATTCAGAGGTTTCATTACCCGGGCGAATTCCAGGGACAAAGCCTCCACTTCGTTTTAAATCGTCTGACATTTTATTTGTAGGTACTGTTATTGCGGTATAGAAATAGGTAAAGACAATAATCAATACAGCAAATAAAATATTATACCATAAACCAAAAATATCCGAAAAATTGGCTTGCATCCACTGACCAGCGTCTGAGTCACCTAAGGCACCCCCTATATAAGCAGGGGCAAACATGATGGCCTGAGCAAAGATAATAGGCATAACCCCAGAAGCATTTAAACGCAAGGGGATATATTGTCGGGAACCATAAACTGTTCGATCTGAAGCTGACCCGCCTGCTTGTCTTCTTGCGTACTGAACAGGTATTCTTCGAACGGCTAAAGTGAGTAAAATAGAAAGTAGAATAATGACTATCCACAAGACCAATTCAATAAGAATTAACATTAACCCTCCATTATTTTCAGATACTCTAGAAATAAATTCTTGAGTAAAAGAGAGGGGTAAATTTGCTATAATCCCCACCATAATGAGCAGGGAGATCCCATTACCAATACCCTTATCAGTAATTTTTTCTCCTAACCACATTGCGAAAATGGTTCCTGTTACCAGTATAATTACTGAGGAAATGATAAAAATAGGTCCTTTACCTAATACAAATGCACTTTCAGGCACTCCCAATGCACTTAACCCATATAGATAGGCTGGGGCTTGCACTATACAGATTAAAATTGTAAGCCAGCGTGTAATTTGATTAATCTTTTTTCGTCCGCTTTCCCCTTCTTTCTGAAGTTTTTGAAGATAGGGTACTGCAATACCCATTAATTGAACTACAATCGAAGCGGAGATATAGGGCATGATCCCTAATGCAAAAACTGATGCATTGGCAAAAGCACCCCCCGTAAAAGCATTAAGTATCCCCAATAGTCCACCGCCGTCTGTTCGACTGCTAAGTGCTGCAAGCTGGACCGGGTCAATCCCTGGAAGGACCACCTGTGCACCTATTCGATAAACCAATAACATTCCTAAAGTCAAAACAACACGGTCTCGAAGCTCTCCAATTTTATAAATGTTATAAAGGGTTTCTAATACTTTCTTCATAGAAGTTTAATTATACTGTTATTGCTTCACCTCCGGCAGCTTCTATTGCGGCTTTTGCGGAAGCAGAAAATTTATGAGCACTTACTTTAAGGGCGGCTTCTATTTTACCTCTACCTAAGATCTTGACCAAAGCATCTTTATGTGCTAATCGCAGTGCTATTATTGTATCCAGATCGAGGTCTTTTTTAATTTTTTTGTCATCAAATAGCCCTTGTAAGGTGTCTAAATTGATCGCTGTATACTCTTTTCTATTGATATTTTTAAAGCCGTATTTGGGAACACGTCTTTGAAGGGGCATTTGCCCTCCTTCAAAACCAATTTTCTTAGAGTATCCTGAACGCGATTTAGCTCCTTTATGACCACGTGCTGCTGTTCCTCCTTTTCCAGAAGCTTGACCTCTTCCTAAGCGCTTTCCAGCGGCTTTTGTTGAACCAGGTGCAGGTGTTAAATTTTCTAAACTCATATTGACTTTTTTATACTTCAGTTACGATAACTAAATGTTTTACTTTTTCAACCATTCCCAAAATATTAGGGGTCGCCTCATGCGTGACCTCTTTACCAATACCTTTTAATCCTAAGGAAGCTAAAACGAGCTTTTGGTTATTGATACGCTTGATGCTACTTTTTACCTGTTTTATCTTAATCTGTGCCATTGGATCTGTGCTTAACCGTTAAAGACTTTATCTAATGAAATACCTCTTTGTTCAGCAATGCGTTGCGGATTTCTCAACTGCAAGAGTGCATCAAAAGTGGCCTTTACTACATTGTGTGGGTTAGAAGACCCTTGCGATTTAGAAAGTACATTGTGTACGCCTACTGCTTCGAGTACAGCACGAACTGCACCGCCGGCAATAACTCCCGTACCTTCAGAAGCAGGCTTTAAAAATACGCGCGCTCCGCCGTACTTTCCTTTTTGCTCATGAGGAAGGGTTCCTTTATCTATGGGAATACGAATTAGATTCTTTTTAGCATCTTCAACCGCTTTCGCTATGGCCTCCGAAACCTCTTTTGATTTACCTAATCCTTGCCCTACTACTCCATTTTCATCTCCTACAACTACAATGGCAGAAAATCCAAAAGCGCGACCTCCTTTAGTTACTTTGGTAACGCGTTGAACCCCCACTAGACGATCTTTTAAATCTAGGCCTGCAGGCTTTACTAATTCTACGTTTTTATAATCTTGATACATATTTCCTTAAAATTTTAATCCAGCTTCTCGAGCACCTTCAGCCAACGCTTTCACTCTTCCGTGATACAAATAACCGCCGCGGTCAAATTTTATTTCTGAAACGCCTGCTTTCAATGCTAATTGGCCTAGACGTGAACCAACATTTGCTGCGATTTCTGTCTTATTAGTAATTTTAGCATCTGCAGTTTCTTTATCTCTTGATGAGGCAGCCGCAATAGTTTTGCCTGTTTCATCATCAATTAACTGCGCATAGATTTCTTTATTACTTCTATAAACCGACATTCTTGGAGTAGCGGCTGAGCCGTTAATCACTTTACGAATACGCTTACGAATTCTATTTCTACGATCTAAATTTGTTAATCCCATAATCCTATTTTATGCTGATTTTCCTGCTTTTCTTCTTATTTGCTCACCAACAAATTTGACTCCTTTTCCTTTGTAAGGCTCTGGTTTTCTGAACGAGCGAATTTTTGCTGCAACAAAACCTACCAGTTGTTTATCGTGTGAGGTGAGTTTGACGATTGGATTTTTTCCTTTTTCTGAGATGGTTTCAACTTTCACCTCAGGGGCAATATCCAAAAGTATATTGTGTGAATACCCAAGTGCTAGGTCTAATTTCTGACCTTGATTACTGGCGCGGTAACCCACACCCACTAATTCAAGTTCTTTTGTAAATCCATTACTCACCCCTTCAATCATATTGGCGATTAAAGAGCGGTATAAACCGTGTTTAGATTTTACCGATTTTTTTTCTGAAGGACGAACTACTTTAATCGTATTCTCTTCAACAACAACTTGAACCTCGCTGTAATCTTGAGTAAGTTCTCCTAATTTTCCTTTCACATGAATCTGAGTAGGCTGAACATCTACTGTGACGCCTTCTGGGATAGTGATTGGATTATTTCCTATTCTTGACATGGTTTATACTGTTTGATTTAGTATACGTAACAAATTAATTCTCCTCCAATATTCTCTTTGGCGGCTTGTTTTCCAGTCATTACTCCTTGAGAAGTGGAAACAATGGAAATACCCAAGCCATTAAGGATGCGAGGAAGACTATCAGATCCTGAATATTTTCTCAAACCAGGGGTACTGATTCGGTGTAATTTCTTAATCACAGGCTCTTTAGTAAGTTTATCGTATTTCAGTGCAATTTTAATCGTACCCTGATTATTGGCAGTGTCTTCAAATTTATAACTTAAGATATAGCCTTGATCAAAAAGGATTTTGGTAATTTCTTTTTTGATATTAGAAGCTGGAATATCGACAACGCGGTGTCCTGCACTATTGGCGTTTCGAATTCGTGTTAGAAAATCTGCAATTGGATCTGTAAACATATTATTATTCTTAAAGTTACCAGCTGGCTTTAGTTACACCTGGGATTAAACCTTTATTGGCCATTTCTCTAAAGGTGACACGAGAAATTCCAAATTGACGCATATATCCTTTTGGTCTTCCTGTTAATTTACACCTGTTGTGCATACGAATAGGAGAAGCATTACGAGGAAGTTTTTGAAGCGCTTCATACTCTCCAGCTTCTTTCAATGCCTTTCTTTTTTCAGCATATTTGGCAACAGTTTTGGCACGTTTTACTTCCCGTGCTTTCATAGATTCTTTAGCCATATTAGTTCTTTTTAAAAGGGATTCCCAATTCGGTTAATAATGATTTTGCTTCCTGATCTGTAGGAGCACTTGTGACAAAGGTGATGTCCATACCACTGATACGATTTACTTTGTCGATATCAATTTCAGGAAAAATAATTTGCTCCGTAATACCGAGTGTATAGTTTCCTCTTCCATCAAAACCAGTGGCTTTAACCCCTCTGAAATCACGGACGCGAGGAAGCGCTGTGGTCACTAAACGGTCTAAAAACTCATACATACGCTCTCCACGGAGTGTAACTTTGGCTCCAATAGGCATGCCTTTTCTGAGCTTAAAAGAAGCGACATCCTTTTTTGATAAGGTAGCAACTGCTTTTTGACCTGTAATAAGTGAAAGCTCTTCAACCGCATGGTCTACTAATTTTTTGTCAGCAACGGCAGCACCTACACCTCTACTGAGAATAATTTTCTCAAGTTTGGGCACTTGCATCACACTTTTGTAACTGAACGCTTCTTTTAAAATAGTAACGATGCGTTCGTTGTATTCTTTCTTAAGTCTTGGTGTATAACTCATAATTAAATGGCTTCATCAGTTTTTTTAGCAAAGCGAACTTTAACACCCTCTTCCATTCGATAACCCACTCTGGTGGTTTTTCCATCCGCAGTGATTAATGATAGATTGGAGAGGTGAATGGGCGCTTCTTTTTCAGTAATTCCCCCCTGCGGGTTTTGGGCATTGGGTTTGTTGTGTTTTTTAACCACATTGACCCCTTCCACTACTGCTTTATTCGTTTCGCGAGATATACTTAGCACGCTTCCTTCAGCTCCTTTATTGGAACCCGCAATCACACGTACCGTATCTCCTTTTTTGATTTTAATTTTTATTGCCATAGCTAAAACTTATAACACCTCAGGTGCCAATGAAACGATTTTCATGAATTGCTTGTCTCTTAATTCTCGAGCAACAGGTCCAAAAACCCGTGTTCCTCTCATCTCACCTGTTGGGTTTAATAAAACACAAGCATTTTCGTCAAAGCGAATATAAGAACCATCAGGTCTTCTCACTTCTTTGCGTGTACGAACAACAACTGCTGTAGAGACTTGACCCTTTTTTACTGTTCCTGAAGGTGTTGCCTCTTTAACTGTAACAACGATCTTATCTCCTATAGAGGCGTAACGTCTTTTTGTACCCCCTAAAACACGGATAGTTAGTACTTCCTTAGCACCTGTATTATCCGCAACTTTAAGTCTTGATTCTTGTTGTACCATCTTACTTCGCTCTTTCTATTATTTCGACCATTCGCCAACACTTTGACTTGCTTAAGGGTCGTGTTTCCATAATTTTTACTGTATCTCCGATATTGCAATCGTTATTTTCGTCGTGAGCCATATACTTTTTGGTCTTCAAAACGAATTTTCCATACATGGGATGCTTCACACGTTTGACTTCAGAGACTACAATAGATTTTTCCATTTTAGTACTGGTCACTACCCCTATACGTTCTTTTCTTAAATTTCTTGTTTCCATGTGCTTATGCTTCTTGATTGCTTAGGGCTGTTTTTAATCGCGCAATGACTCTTCGTGCAGAGCGAATTTGCAATGGGTTTTCCAAAGGCGAAATGGCATGTGTCATTTTCAATTCCTCAAGTTGCTTAAGATATTCTCCTAATTTATCTTGAAGGTCTTCTTTAGAAAGCTTACTTATTTCTGATTGTTTCATAATCCTAACTTATGCTTCGTAATCGCGAGCGACAACAAATTTTGTTTTTACTGGAAGTTTTTGGGCAGCGAGCCGAAGTGCTTCTTTGGCAACGCTATGAGGCACACCTGCCACTTCAAACATAATTCTACCTGCTTTGGTAACTGCAACAAAATATTCTGGAGCTCCTTTACCTTTCCCCATACGTACTTCAAGGGGCTTTTTGGTAATGGGCTTATCTGGAAAAATTTTAATCCAAAGCTGCCCTTCTCTTTTCATATAACGCGTAGCGGCAATACGAGCAGCTTCTATCTGTCTAGAAGTAATAAATACAGAGTCCAATGCTTTGATTCCAAACATGCCGTTAGAAAGTTGATGACCTCTTTGAGAGAGCCCCTTCATACGGCCTTTCTGTGCTTTACGAAATTTTGTCTTTTTAGGTTGTAACATGACTTTTAATCCCTTTAATATTAGTTACGACGACGTTGACGGTTTTTTCCATTGGATGCATTTCCTCCGCCCTGTCCAGATTTTTTTGACATCCCTACAAGTGGTGAAAGTTCACGCTTTCCATATACTTCGCCTTTCATAATCCAAACTTTCACACCCAATCTACCATAAGTAGTGTGGGCTTCTACCAAAGCATAATCAATATCTGCTCTAAAGGTAGAAAGTGGAATACGTCCCTCTTTATAAGATTCTGATCGTGCCATTTCAGCACCATTGAGCCTTCCAGAAATTTGAACTTTGATCCCTTCCGCATTCATTCGGATAGCAGCAGCTATCGCCATCTTAATCGCTCGACGGTATGAAATTCTGCTTTCAATCTGTCTGGCAATACTGGCAGCTACAAGCTGAGCGTCTAATTCAGGTCTTTTAATTTCAAAAATATTGATTTGAATTTCATTCCCTGTAATATTGCGAAGTTCTTCTTTTAGCTTATCTACCTCTTGACCTGCTTTCCCTATAATGATTCCAGGACGGGCAGTAGTAATCGTGATGGTAATAATTTTTAAGGTACGCTCGATTATTACATTAGAGACGCTGGCTTTAGACAAGCGGGCATGAATATATTTGCGGATTTTGTCGTCTTCAGCGATTTTATCACCATAGTTTCTTCCACCATACCAGTTAGAGTCCCATCCTCTGATAATTCCTAAACGATTTCCTATTGGGTTTGTTTTCTGTCCCATATTAAGCTTCTATAGTATTAGATCCCAAAACAACAGTTACGTGGTTTGAGCGTTTGCGTATTCTGTGTGCTCTTCCTTGTGGAGCTGGACGTAATCTTTTAAGCATACTCCCTCCATCTACTTTGATTTCTGAAATATAAAGAGCTGCTTTTTCGATGTCTTCACTTTCGTTTTTAGATTGCCAATTGGCAATTGCAGAAAGCACTAATTTTTCTAAACGTCTTGAAGCCTCTTTGGGACTGAATTTTAAGATCGCCAAAGCTTTATCTATCGATTCTCCTCTAACTTGATCGGCAACCAAACGCATTTTTCGCGGTGAGGTTGGGCAATTATTTAATTTGGCAAAGGCCAAAGATTTTCTGGCTTCTTTAAGCGCTTGTGCGGATTGTCTTTTGCGATTTCCCATGAGTACTTTTATTTTTTGCCTTTATTTTTAGCTCCTGCATGACCACGGAAATTTCGCGTAGGTGAAAATTCACCTAATTTATGTCCCACCATATTTTCTGTAATATAAACTGGAACAAATGTTTTTCCGTTGTGCACCCCTATTGTTTGGCCAACAAAATCAGGTGTAATCAAGGAGGCACGTGACCAAGTCTTGATTACAGATTTTTTGTTCTCTTCAATATTTTTCATCACTTTCTTTTCGAGGCTGTGATGTACAAAAGGTCCTTTTTTTAATGAACGAGCCATAGGGTTTTATTTTTTTCTACGTTCTATAATGAACTTGTTACTAGCTTTAGTTTTTGATCGGGTACGGAAACCTTTTGCAGGTATTCCATTTCGTGATCTTGGATGTCCTCCAGAAGCACGGCCTTCACCACCACCCATCGGGTGATCCACAGGGTTCATTGCTACAGGTCTGGTTCGAGGTCTTCTGCCTAACCATCTAGAGCGACCTGCTTTACCAGCAACTAATAGCTGATGGTCTGAATTTGAAACAACCCCAATTGTAGCCATACAAGTGATTAAAATCATTCGGGTTTCACCTGAAGGCATTTTTACCGTAGCAAATTTTCCGTCACGCGCCATTAGTTGGGCAAAAGACCCTGCACTACGAGCAATTACAGCACCTCTACCAGGTACGAGCTCTATACAGGATATAATGGTCCCTAATGGAATCTCAGAAAGCTTCATCGCATTTCCTACTTCAGGGGCTACACCTTCGCCTGAGCTCACTTTTTGACCTACTTGTAAGCCGCTTTGAGCGATGATATAACGTTTTTCCCCATCTGTATACGCTACCAAGGCGATAAATGCAGATCGGTTAGGATCGTATTCAATACTTTTTACTTCAGCTTCTACTCCAATTTTATTGCGCTTAAAGTCAATAATTCTATAGCGTCTTTTATGACCTCCACCTACATGGCGTACGGTCATTTTTCCTTTATTATTTCTTCCTCCAGTTCGTTTTTTAGGAGCTAATAAACTTTTCTCCGGCTTATCAGTAGTTAGGGCATCGAAGCCATTAACTACGGTAAATCGTTGCGCTGGAGTGATCGGTTTTAATTTCTTTACTGACATTTGGCGCTCTTATAAATTACTGTAAAAATCGATGGCATCTCCGTCTGCAACTTGCACAATGGCTTTTTTAGTCGCATTTGTTTTGCCTCTTTGAATTCCTGTCTTGGTGTAGCGAAGCTTACGCTCAGGACCACAATTTAAAGTACGAACCTTTTCTACACTTACTCCGTATGCAGCCTCAACTGCTTTTTTGATTTCAACTTTGTTAGCCTGTGGGTGTACTAAAAAAGTATAGCGGTTATGAAGCTCACTACCCAGCGTGGCTTTTTCCGTAATAATAGGTTTTATTAATACACTCATGGTTATTTTTTCAAAATTGATTCTAGTCCTGCAATTGCTCCCTCACAAAAAATCAAACTATTGGCGTTTGATATACTGTAAGTGTTTAATTCTGAGTTGATTACAACTTTAGAATTTTTTAAATTACGAGACGACAAATATACATTTTTATTCAAATCGCCCAACACCAATACGCTTTTTTTGTCAGCAAGGCCGAGGGCTGCGAGCATTTGAAGGTAATTCTTGGTCTTGGGGCTCTCCCATTGTAAATCTTCTAAAACCACTATGGATTTTTGTTTTGCCTTAATACTTAAAGCCGATTTACGAGCCAAGCGTTTTACTTTTTTATTTACTTTTTGACTATAGTCTCTAGGGGTAGGACCAAAAACACGTCCTCCACCTTTAAATAAAGGGTTTTTTATACTTCCTGCACGTGCTGTACCGGTTCCCTTTTGTTTTTTAATTTTACGTGTACTACCGATAATTTCTGTGCGCTCTTTGGCTTTATGAGTCCCTTGACGCTTATTGGCCAAGTGCTGCTTAACATCCAAATAGATTGCGTGATCATTAGGTTCAATACCAAATACTGCTTTGTCTAATTTAACCTTTCTTCCGGTCTCTTTTCCTTCTATGTTGAGTACGTTGATTTCCATTATTTCTGAACTGTTACATATGAATTTTTGTGACCGGGAACACACCCTTTCACTACAAGGAGGTTTTTCTCGGGAACTACTTTTAGGACTCTTAGATTCTGAACTTTAACTTTTTCGTTGCCCATTTGTCCAGCCATGCGCATTCCTTTGAATACACGAGCAGGATAAGAAGCGGCACCGATTGAACCAGGAGCCCTTAAACGGTTGTGCTGTCCATGCGTAGCCTGGCCTACACCCCCAAATCCATGGCGCTTTACAACACCTTGAAATCCTTTTCCTTTGGAAGTACCAGAAACATCTACAAACTCTCCTTCTGAGAAATGAGAAACTGTTACTGTATCTCCTAATTTTAATTCTTCTTCAAAATTCTGGAATTCGACAAGCTTTCTTTTCGGAGCTGTTTTGGCTTTTTTAAAGTGCCCTTGGGCGGCCTTACTCACTCTTTTTTCTGCCTTGTCATCGAAACCCAGTTGAAGTGCTTCATACCCGTCAACCGATTTGGTTCTGACTTGGGTAACCACGCATGGCCCAACCTCTAACACTGTACAGGGAATATTTTTCCCGTTTTCGTCAAAAAGACTGGTCATACCGATTTTTTTTCCTATTAACCCAGACATTTATTTATTTTTTGTTATTGTTTTTATTTAGACTTTAATTTCAACTTCTACTCCGCTAGGCAACTCTAATTTCATCAGTGCATCAATTGTTTTTGATGAAGAGCTGTATATATCTAACAGTCGCTTGTAAGAGCATAATTTAAATTGTTCTCGTGACTTTTTATTGACATGAGGCGAACGTAAAACAGTAAAAATTTTCTTGTGAGTAGGGAGAGGAATAGGTCCTGTAACAACTGCACCGGTTGTTTTCACTGTTTTTACAATCTTATCAGCTGATTTATCAACTAAATTGTGATCGTAAGATTTTAATTTGATTCTAATTTTTTGGCTCATGCGATTTGATTTATGCTTTTTTACCATTTACTTCAGCAATCACACTCTCCGAAATATTTGAAGGTGTTTCTGCATAGTGTGAAAATTCCATTGTAGAGGTAGCACGTCCTGAAGATAGGGTACGCAACGCAGTTACATAGCCAAACATTTCAGAAAGAGGCACTTCTGCTTTAACCACTTTAGATCCCGCACGGTCATCCATTGAATTGACCTGTCCTCTACGACGATTTAAATCCCCAACAATATCTCCCATATTTTCTTCAGGTGTTAATACCTCAAGTTTCATTATAGGTTCCATAATTACGGCTTTGGCTGCTTTAGCAGATTCTTTAAATCCAAGTTTAGCTGCTAATTCGAAAGAAAGCGAATCGGAGTCAACAGGGTGGAAAGACCCGTCTTTGAGCGTAATCTTCATCGCATCAACTTCAAAACCAGCTAATGGACCATTCTTCATTGACTCTTTAAATCCTTTCTCTACAGAAGGGATGTATTCTTTAGGAATATTGCCTCCTTTAATCTCATTGACAAACTCAAGGCCTGACTTACCGTCCTCAGCGGGCTCAATAGTAAAGACAATATCTGCAAATTTACCACGACCCCCTGTTTGCTTTTTATAGACCTCACGGTGTTGTGCAGCGGCAGTTAAAGCTTCTTTATACTCAACTTGGGGTTGTCCTTGATTTACCTCAACTTTAAATTCTCGGCGTAAACGGTCTACAATAATATCGAGGTGTAATTCTCCCATCCCCGAGATGATCGTTTGACCCGAAGCCTCATCTGTTTTAACTTGGAAAGTAGGATCTTCTTCGGCCAGTTTACCTAGCGCCATTCCAAGCTTATCGACATCGGCTTTGGTTTTCGGTTCAACAGCGATCCCAATTACCGGATCAGGGAACTCCATACTTTCTAAAATGATAGGAGACTTTTCAGCTGAGAGTGTATCACCCGTTTTAATATCTTTAAAACCTACTGCTGCTCCAATATCACCTGCCTCTATAAAGTCAATTGAATTTTGCTTGTTAGAGTGCATCTGATAAATTCTTGAGATGCGTTCTTTATTCCCCGAACGGTTATTCAATACATAAGAACCTGCATCAAGTCTTCCCGAATAGGCTCTAAAGAAAGCCAAACGCCCCACAAAAGGATCTGTAGCAATTTTAAATGCCAATGCAGCAAAAGGTTCTTGCACAGTGGGCTTACGTGCAATTTCACTCCCGTTATTAGGGTCTGTTCCAACAATGGCTTCTTTGTCTTCTGGAGAAGGCAAATAACGACATACCGCATCTAATAAAAATTGTACTCCTTTATTTTTAAAGGAAGACCCACAGATCATGGGTATAATACTCATGTCTTGTGTAGCAGCGCGTAGCGCATTGTGAATTTCATCTGGACTGATTGAATCAGGGTCCTCAAAGAATTTTTCCAATAAAGCCTCATCGTATTCGGCAACCGCTTCGATTAATTCTGCACGGTATTTTTCCACATCGGCTTTCATATCCTCAGGAATGGGCACTTCATCAAAAGTAGAACCAAAATTGTCCTCGTGCCAGATGATGGCTTTGTTAGTAACTAAATCTACAATTCCTTTAAAATCCTCTTCCTCACCTATATTAAGTACAATAGGCACAGCATTGGATTTAAGCATTTCACGTACTTGGGTACTTACATTTAAAAAGTTAGCCCCTTGACGGTCCATCTTATTCACAAACCCGATACGCGGTACTTTATAATTGTCCGCGAGTCTCCAGTTGGTTTCAGACTGAGGTTCTACTCCATCAACGGCTGAAAATAAAAAAACCAATCCATCGAGTACGCGAAGGGATCGGTTTACTTCAACTGTGAAATCCACGTGGCCGGGAGTGTCTATGATATTAAAGTGGTAGGGCTTTGAGTCGGCAGTTGGTTTTCCTTGTTCTTGAGGAAAATTCCAGGAACAGGTAGTCGCCGCAGAAGTAATGGTAATTCCTCTTTCCTGCTCCTGCTCCATCCAGTCCATAGTTGCTGCGCCATCATGCACTTCACCTATTTTATGACTCACCCCTGTATAAAAAAGGATCCGCTCGGTTGTTGTAGTCTTACCGGCATCGATATGCGCTGCGATCCCTATATTTCTTGTGTATTTTAAATCTCTTGCCATGGCTGCTTGCTAATCTGCTATTACGTTATTAAAATCTAAAGTGTGAAAAGGCTTTATTTGCCTCAGCCATTTTATGTGTGTCTTGACGTTTCTTAACGGCAGCTCCTTCTTCTTTAGCAGCGGCTAAAACTTCATTAGCCAAACGCAAAGCCATTGATTTTTCATTGCGCTTTCTAGAAAAGCTAATTAACCATTTCATGGCCAGCGAAACTTTTCTATCTGGACGTATTTGCATGGGGATTTGGAAGGTTGCTCCTCCTACTCTTCTACTGCGCACCTCGACATGAGGCATTACATTAGAGAGTCCCTCTTTCCAAATTTCGAGTGCTGTTTTTTCGTCATCTTCTTTACGCGTTTCAATGATGTCCATTGCATCATAAAATATTTTGAAAGCGATTGATTTTTTTCCGTCCCACATCAAATTATTGACAAAACGAGTGACCAACTGGTCATTAAATTTTGGATCGGGTAGTAAGGGACGTTTTTTTGCTTGTTTTTTTCTCATGATTCAGTTAAAAAATTACCATTTAGTTTTTGGGTCTTTTGGCACCGTATTTTGAGCGTCTTTGTAAACGTCCTTCCACTCCGGCAGTATCCAACGCTCCACGAACAATGTGATAGCGGACCCCCGGCAAATCTTTAACTCTTCCGCCACGAACCAATACTATCGAGTGCTCTTGGAGGTTGT
>WTIP01000035.1 GCA_011525195.1 Flavobacteriales bacterium
AAGTACAGAGGAGTAGCTTCAAATATCTCAATCTCAAAGTTTAAGTTTAAAAAGCCATCACCTTTACTTTAAATGGTGACTCTTTTATACTTCAAGTACGTGATATACCACTATCTTTGCGCCACTTAAAAAAAGCAATGAGCATCATAAAAAACATCGCTATCATTGCCCATGTAGACCATGGGAAGACCACATTAGTAGATAAAATATTACATCATTGTAATTTGTTTCGTTCCAATGAGACTACAAGGGAACTGATTTTAGATAACAACGATCTAGAGCGGGAACGCGGTATTACTATTTTATCAAAAAATGTTGCGGTAAACTATAACAATGTAAAGATCAACATCATTGACACCCCCGGCCACGCTGATTTTGGAGGTGAAGTAGAACGTGTTTTAAATATGGCCGACGGTGTACTTTTACTAGTAGACGCCTTTGAAGGGCCAATGCCACAAACTCGTTTTGTACTTAAAAAAGCCATTGACCTTAAGTTAAAACCACTTGTTGTAATAAACAAAGTAGATAAAGATAACTGCACCCCAGAGCAAGTACACGAAGCTGTTTTTGATTTGATGTTTGAACTGGGTGCAGAGGAGTGGCAACTTGATTTTCCAACAGTTTATGGGTCGGCAAAAAACAACTGGATGAGTACCGATTGGAAGCAGCAAACCGATTCAGTAGCCCCATTGTTAGACATGGTATTAGAGCATGTTCCCAGCCCTAAAATTGAAGAAGGAAATACCCAGATGCTTATTACTTCACTTGATTTTTCCTCCTTTACAGGGAGAATTGCTATAGGCAGATTACAAAGAGGCCAGCTTGCAACAAACATGAAAATTAATTTAGTGAAGCGCGATGGATCCCAGCTTCCTTCCCGAATTAAGGAACTGCACCTTTTCGACGGTTTAGGACGAAAGAAAGTAGAAACAGTTGCTGCAGGAGATTTGTGTGCAGTTATAGGTTTAGAAGGCTTTGAAATTGGTGATACTATAGCCGATTTTGAGGCGCCCGAAGCCCTGCCTACCATCGCTATTGACGAACCTACAATGAGTATGTTATTTACCATAAACGATTCTCCTTTTTTCGGACAAGAGGGAAAATTTGTGACCTCCAGACACATCCGTGAACGCTTAGAAAAAGAATTGGAACGCAACCTAGCCATGCGTCTTGAAGAAACAAATTCAGCGGATAAATTTGTTGTTTATGGACGAGGGGTACTACACCTTTCGGTGTTGATTGAAACCATGCGTCGCGAGGGCTATGAATTGCAAATTGGTCAGCCTCAGGTGATTATAAAAGAAATTAATGGTGTAAAACACGAACCCATAGAAGAATTGACAATTGACTTGCCCGAAGCGGTGTCTGGGAAAGCCATTGAAATGGTAACCCTGCGCAAGGGGGAAATGTTGAGCATGACGCCTAAGGGTGATCGAATGTTGTGTGAGTTTATTATTCCCTCGCGGGGTATCATTGGTTTGCGAAATCAACTACTTACCGCAACTGCAGGAGAAGCCATTATGAATCACCGTTTCAAAGAGTTTGCCCCCTACAAAGGCCCTATTCCAGGGCGTATTAACGGCTCCTTAATTTCCATGGAAAAAGGAAGTGCAATTCCTTATTCTTTGGACAAACTTCAAGATCGGGGGAAGTTTTTTATAGCACCCAATGAAGAAGTTTATGCAGGGCAGGTCATAGGTGAAAATTCACGTGGAGACGATTTGGTGGTTAATGTAATTAAAACAAAAAAGCTGTCCAATGTGCGTGCAGCTGGCTCAGATGACAAGGTGAAGTTGGCCCCTCCAATTAAATTTTCACTGGAGGAAGCTTTAGAATACATTCAAGGTGATGAATATGTTGAAGTTACCCCTAATAGCCTCCGACTGCGAAAAGTGTTTTTAGACGAAAACGAACGCAAACGTCGAGCTGCTAAAGTAGGCTAGTGGTTTTGGTCAATCAATTAGTAACAGCTCACTTTATGGCCAAAATACCAGAGTATTCAGTAAGATAATTTCACAGCTTTAAACAAAACCATGAGAAGAGTTAAGCAGTGTCCTGTTTGTAATAGCGACTACCATGTAATGTATAGGGTGCAATACCAATCAGATCGCTTGTGGCACTTTTTGTGCAAATCATGTGTTATTGATGTGAAAGCCAACAATAGTCACTACCGTTATGGAGGTACCTGGAAGGGCTAATCATACTCCTTCATGAAGTTAATGAAGAGGATATGCCAAAAATCTGATTGGGAATATTCTTGTAAATTAGAGTATAAAAATATATTGCATAAAATATCTACTTGAATTTATTGTAAATGCTACTGGTATTTCTATTTCCTTTTATGATGAAAAGCAAAACACAATTCCATTCAAGCTAAAGGAAGACTCTTTAAAAAATTAAAACCTAATTAATTTAAGGAGTAAGAAAGGCTTCACTTTGATTATTATGTTCATTGAGCTGCAAATAATGCTCAGCTATTTAATGCGACAAAGGATTAGAACTGTATAAAAAAATAATGATGTTTAACACAAAAGTTTTCTCAAAACTTGGAATTGAGATTTTGGCCATTATAATTGGTATATCGGCTTCTTTTTGGATAAGTGAGGTCCAAAAGGATATAGAGAATCAAGAAAAAGAAAAAAGACTATTGAAAACTATTCAAATTAATGTGCAGACTATAGATGAATACACCAATAACCGCTTAAATCTTTTAAATGAGGAAAACCATTTAATGGATTATATGTCGAGTAATTGGAATACATTAAACATAGACTCACTGGTCAATGTCTTAAAAGATGGTACATACATAAAATCTTTCCACAATATTTTTCTTGACTACAGGGAGTTTCACCCCCCAATTTCAGAACTAAAAGCAATTATAGATGACGGTTCCTTGGGATTGATAAATAATGAAAGAATCCGATTAGCATTAACTGCCTTATTGGATGACAGATTAGATTTTTTACTCCAAAATGTCAATAGCGAAATACAGTTGCAGCAAGCATTTCGTGAAAATCTTATATCTGAAAAGAATGAAAAAATTGTTGCGGTATTAAAGACTACTTATAACGAGATGGACAATAGGATAAATGGGAAAGCCGGATACATCAATAAAAACTCTCAAGAGATTAAGGCAATTGCAGAACTTAAATCTGCACAAAACTATCTCAACCTAAAAATTAGACAACGTTATTGGGTGATATTTTTTATGGATTATTTCAAATCAGCACTAACCGAAGTAAATGAATTGGTTAATGCTGAACTTAATCCAGAAGTTATGAAATAGATTATAAAATAACTTCTTTCATCTTTTTGGATTTCACAACTCTTACCATTTAGTTTTAATGGCTTTAATGATTGGTAATTTTCTTTAAAAAACCAAGATATTATGATGGATATACAGAATGGAATTAGCAAAACACATCATAATCCAAGAGTAAATAACAATTATTCATGTCTGTTTTAGAATGGATTTCAAATGAGTTTTCACCCTTGCAAACACAAAATTCATCGTCAGCACAAGAATAACAAAGAAGGGCTATAAGTATAAACAAATATTTCACCAAACTAAATATATAATATATGGATTACTTGAGGGGATTAAAAAGATGCAGCACAACTTCATCTTTTAGTGAATTAACTAAGACATTGAAGTATAAAAAAATTCATTAAATTGAAATATGTCTAAAAAAGCACTTTGTTTTCTCTTCTGTGTAATTCTAATTGGTGGGTGTAATACTCCTAAAATTGAACTTAGTGTTACTCAAGTTTTTTCGAATCATATGGTCCTTCAACAGGACCAGCTTAACGCGATTTGGGGGACTGGCACTCCAAATACAGAAATCACCTTGACTTCATCCTGGGGAGAGAAAGTGTTTAGTAAGGTAGATG
>WTIP01000140.1 GCA_011525195.1 Flavobacteriales bacterium
TGATAATAAAGCTCTGCTTCATTATAAAGTATTAATTTATTGTTTTTACGGTCTATTTGGACACAATCTTTAGCCTTGTATTCAACTTCGGCCAAAAGAAGAGGTTTTTTGGGCTTGGGTTGCGAAATGCTGTCAAGAAGAACCTCTTTGCTTAACGTATTTGATAGGGTGGTTTGAGCATTTCCAATACCAAAGAATAAGAGTATAAATGCGATATGATAAAACTTTGATTGCAAAGTGATAAGCCCTAAATTTGTTGTGCTTGGTTTAAACGACCAAAATTAATGATAATTTTAAGGATGCATCAACAATTTTTGTCGATTTCTAACTTTATAAAACCCTTTAAAAGAGGTCGCGCTTCTTTCCTCTCGGTATTCATTTTTTTTATTTTCTTTTTCCCGCTCACTGTTTGTGGTTTAGTGGCTCAGCAAAATCCTTTTGTCGTGGTATTAGATGCGGGTCATGGCGGACATGACTCTGGAAATAGAGGAAATGGCTATTTTGAAAAAAAGATAGCCTTAAATATTGCCCTTAAAATAGGGAGTCAGCTTGAGCAAAATCCGAATCTAAAAGTTATTTACACACGAAAAAAAGATGTTTTTGTAGACCTCATAGAGCGGGCTAATATTGCAAATATAGCGGATGCAGATTTATTTATATCGATTCATTGTGATGCCTTTACTTCTTCGAGCGCCTATGGCGCGGGTACATTTGTACTTGGATTGCATGCCAATGAGCGGAATTTTCAAATTGCACAAAAAGAAAACTCAGTTATTTTTCTTGAGGAAAATTATGAGCAAAATTATGACGGCTTTGATCCAAATGACCCTGAATCTGTTATTAGTTTAATTTTAATGCAAGAAACCTATCTCGATCAAAGTATAGCTGCAGCAAATACAATTCAAAAAAGTTTTATTTCTAATTTGAATCGGAAAGATAGGACTGTAAAGCAGGCGGGTTTTGTCGTGCTGAAATACACTTATATGCCGAGTGTTTTAGTAGAAACTGGCTTTTTGACAAATCAATCTGAAGGGGCTTTTTTAAATTCAACAAAGGGACAGGCTCAAATGGCAGACGCCATAGCCAAAGCCATCTTACAGTACAAAGACCAACTACAGGCTGGGTATCAAAAGATAGCTCTCACTACTCAAAGCAGTCTTTCTCTTGAAGATGATTCAAATGAATCCAATGCTGTTGTTTTTAAAATTCAAATTGCAGCAAGTGGTAAAAAGATTCAGACAAAACCCTATAATTTTAAGGGATTAAACCCTGTGAGTAGAGAAAAAAGTGGAACGCTATACCGTTATTACTTTAATAATACGAATCGCTATGATACTGCTCAAAATTTATTGAAAACGGCACGTAAAAAGGGCTATACAAATGCCTTTATAGTGGCTTTTCATAAGGGAGAAAAAATTAGTCTAGGGGAAGCACTTAAGCTCATAAAATAGGGCTCTTCTGAAAATAATTTCTAACTTTGTTTAGTATCTAAAATGAGCAATTTTGAAACTATCTCGTGAAGTAAAAACAGCCCTTTTAATTATCGGCTGTATTGTCATTTTTATTTTTGGATTTAATTACCTCAAAGGGACTTCTTTACTTGATGACAGCATTGTAGTGTCTTCTAATTACAACGATGTAGAAGGATTAGTAATAGGGGCTAATGTAACGATCAATGGAATGAATGTAGGAAAAGTAAGGTCGATAGATTTCAATGAAAATTACGATAAAATCAACGTTACCTTCAGTTTGAGAAGCGACCTTCGTTTTTCTAATAAAAGCAAAGCCCAACTTTATGAAGCTGGACTCATTGGTGGAAAAGCAATTGCCATTATACCTGTTTATGAAGAGGGCAATACAATCAAGTCGGGTGCTGTTTTACCATCAGAAGTAAAACCAGGCTTGACAGAATTAGTAAATCAACAGATTGCCCCTTTACAAGACAAAATTGAGGGTCTTTTAACTTCTGCGGACTCCCTTTTTGCAGGCGTTAGTAATGTTATGAACTATCAGACCCAAAATAACTTAAAACTTGCATTAGAGGGATTTTCAAATAGTGTAAATACGATTGCAGATTTAACAGAAAATATGAATCGTTTAATACTGCAAAACGAAAAGAGTTTTAAAGGCACTATGTCAAATTTAGAGGCTACGACAGCGCATCTTAACCAACTTACTGACTCCCTAAACCAAATGCCTTTAGGAGCGGTAGTAAGGCAATTTGAACAAACAGCAATTGATCTAAATACGTTGCTTGAAAATCTAAATAGTGGAGAGGGCTCTGCAGCTAAACTTCTTAATGATCAAGCACTTTATCAATCCTTATTGGATTCTTCTGAGGCCCTGGAGGCTTTGCTTTCCGACTTGAAAGCGAATCCTAAAAACTATGTGCATTTTTCTCTTTTTGGGAGAAAAGCAAATACTACAAGTCCAAAAGAAGAATAAAGTACTATGGGCTACTTGCCAAATTTTATTTTTCTTATTCTACTCGCTATAGGAATTGGTTTCTTTATTCGTAATATGGGACGTCTAAAACGTTCAATATTGATAGGTAAGCCCGCAGGGCGTGTAGATAATAAAAAAGCCCGATGGCAACGTATGATTCGCCTGGCATTGGGTCAATCAAAAATGGGTGTAAAGCCTTTGGCGGGGAGTTTACACCTTATCGTATATCTGGGGTTTATTTTAATAAATATTGAACTTATAGAAATTGTTCTAGACGGTTTGTTGGGCACCCATCGTGTATTCGCTCCTTTTCTCGGCCGCTTTTATGATTTTTTAATTGGAAGTTTTGAATTATTGGCATTTTTAGTTCTTGGAGCGGTTCTGTTTTTTTGGGCGCGGAGAAACCTTTTAAAAATAAAACGCTTTTGGAAACCTGAAATGAAAGGTTGGCCCAAGAAAGACGCCGACTATATTTTGTATTTCGAAGTGGTTCTTATGCTTTTATTCCTATGTATGAATGCCACTGATGCCTTACTACAGCAGCGGGAAATACCGCATTATATACAAGCTGGAAGCTTTCCAATTTCGCACTATCTCACTCCCTTTTTTGCCCAATTACCGACCTCCTCTTTACTATTTTTAGAACGTATCTTTTGGTGGGCACATATTGGCGGCATTCTTCTTTTTTTAAACTACCTCTATTATTCAAAGCATTTACATATTCTTTTGGCCTTCCCCAATACTTTTTATTCTAATCTGGCCCCTTTAGGGAAATTTAATGTGGATTCAACTATTAAAAATGAAGTAACGCAAATATTATTTCCAGAACGAAGTCAAACTCCTAATGAGGCCGTAATAGAAAAATTCGGTGCAAGTGATGTATTTGATTTAAAGTGGACACAATTGATGAATGCATATTCTTGTACAGAATGCGGAAGATGCACAGAGGTTTGTCCCGCCAATAAAACAGGAAAAAAATTATCCCCACGCAAAATTATGATGGATACACGTGATCGGCTAGAGGAAGTAAGCCGAAATCGAATTGTGAATAAAGGGGTCTACCAAGACGATCAAAAACAACTCTTAAATGATTATATTAGTCCGGAGGAGCTGTGGGCATGTACTTCCTGTAACGCTTGTGTTGAGGCTTGTCCCATAGCTATTGATCCAATGTCAATTATAATGGATATGCGACAATACCTTGTTATGGAACAATCCGCAGCCCCTCAAGAGCTAAATGCAATGATGAGTAATATCGAAAATAATGGGGCTCCTTGGCCTTTTAATAATCAAGACCGTTTACAGTGGGTAAACGATAATTAAATCAATTTAAATATTTATGGAACGAGAAGAAGCAGAAAGTTATTTACATAAAAAAGTGGAGGCAGGAGAATTAGTAAGCCCTGTTTTACCTGAAGGAATAAAAAACTATCTTATCGATATTGATGGAACAATCTGTGATGATATCCCAAACGAAGAGCCTGAACGAATGGCTACTGCAAAATTATACCCGGACGCACTAGAAACGTTAAATAAATGGTATGATGAAGGACATCTAATCTGCTTTTTTACTTCAAGAGTTGAGGCCCATCGTGAAGTGACGGAAAAATGGCTCAAAGAAAATGGGTTTAAATACCACAGTTTATTGATGGGAAAACCACGAGGCGGAAATTACCATTGGATCGACAACCATTTAGTTAAAGCAACGCGTTATAATGGAAAATTTACTGACCTAATTGAAAAAGAAGTAACTATTGAAGTATTTGATGACGGTCAGTCACAATCTTAAATCTTTATGAGTTTAGAGGTTCCTACATTAGCTTCACTTCAGGCAGAAGGAAAAAAAGCAGAAGTTGTTTTTTGGGTAGGTTGTGCAGGAAGTTTTGATGATAGGGCGAAAAAAATAACCAAAGCATTTGTCAAAATTCTAAATCACACACATACTCCCTTTGCCGTATTAGGCTCGGAAGAGAGCTGCTCTGGCGACCCTGCAAAGCGCGCTGGAAATGAATTTTTATTTCAGATGCAAGCCCTGCAAAATATTACTACCCTCGATGCTTATGGAGTCTCTAAAATAGTAACTACTTGCCCCCATTGCTTTAATACACTGAAAAATGAATATCCAGAGCTTGGAGGACATTACGAGGTCGTTCATCACACCCAATTTTTAAAATCTTTAATTGAAAAGGGAACTTTAAAAGTAGCGGGAGGCACTTATAAAGGAAAGCGCATTACCTATCACGATCCTTGCTATCTAGGCAGGGCCAATCGGGTATTTGAAGCGCCCCGTGATTTGATAAAGAAACTAGATGCTGAATTGGTAGAAATGAAATCTTGCAAAGCGAAAGGATCTTGCTGTGGGGCAGGAGGTGCGCAAATGTTTAAAGAAGCTGAGCCCGGCACTAAGGAAGTAAATATTGCAAGAACGGAAGAAGCTATGGAGACTCAGGCTGAAATTATCGCAGCGGCTTGCCCTTTCTGTACAACAATGATGACAGACGGTGTAAAAAATAAAGGGCAGGAAGAGAAAATAAAAATAATGGATGTTGCTGAACTGATAGCAAATGCTAATGACCTCTAGTATATGACCATTTCTTTTGAAAATTTACCCCCTGAATCGAGAGTTTGGATTTACCCTTCGAATCGACCCTTTGGCGCTGATGAATGCGAAAAACTTAAAGCAGCGATTGAAAATTTTTTGGATCAATGGACGGCACATAATCAGTCTTTGGAAGCTGCATACGAACTTCCATATAATCGCTTTATCGTAATTGGAATCAATCAAGAGCAGGTTAAAGCGAGTGGCTGTTCTATTGATGCTTCCGTCCGATTTATACAAGCACTAGAAAAAGAGTTCGATTTGGCTTTACTTGATAAAATGAATGTAACTTTTAAACAAGGGGAATATCTAACCCATAAGAGTTTATCAGACTTTAAAGCACTTGTCAAAAATAAATCTGTGACTTCTAACACCCTTGTTTTTAATAATCTGGTTGATACAGTAGCAGCTTATCGAAACTTTTGGGAAGTTCCCGCGGCAGAAAGTTGGCATAATCGTTTTTTTTAATCTACGAATTAATAGTTATGAAATACTTTTTAGTTCTTTTTTTAGGATTTTCTTTTCTCTTATACAGCCAAACACCAGATCCTTTACTTGCTTCAGATGCAAAGGCACAAAATCAATGGGTAGATAGTATTTACAGCAGTTTAAGTACGAAAGAAAAAATAGGTCAATTATTTATGCCTATGGTTTTTACAGAGCGCGACAGTACTCATTTTCAGCAAACTATGGACCTTGTTAAAAACAACCGCGTGGGGGGTCTTATTTTTTCACTGGGCGGCCCAGTAGAACAAACCCATTGGTTAAATGCCTTCCAAAAAGCGGCTAAAACACCACTCTTAATCGCCATGGATGCCGAATGGGGAGTGGCAATGCGTTTAGATTCAGTCCAGCCTTTTCCATGGCCCATGACTTTGGGCGCGGTTCAAGACACAGTACTGCTTAGAAATATTGGTGCCCGTATGGCAGCCCAAGAAAAAAGATTGGGAATACACTATAGTTTTAGTCCAGTATTAGATATCAATACAAACCCACTCAACCCGATTATAGGAAATCGCTCTTATGGCGCTTCAAAAGAGCGGGTTATCAAACAAGCTATGGCTGTTATGAAAGGCCATCATCAAGAGGGAATACTAACTTCTGGAAAGCATTTTCCAGGTCATGGCGATACTGCACAAGATTCGCATAAAACACTTCCCACAGTAGACTTTGATCTGGATCGATTGCAAAAGACAGAACTTGCTCCTTATCGCGCACTAATCAAAGAGGGCTTAAGCTCGGTTATGGTCGCCCATTTAAATATACCCTCACTTACACAAGCAGGGCTTCCTACCTCACTTTCGAAAGAGGTAATTCAAGAACTTTTGATTAAAGAAATGCAATTTAAGGGATTGGTAGTGACAGATGCACTGAATATGAAAGGTGTTTCAGAATATGCGGGGGTAGAAAATATTGATTTAACTGCTTTTAAGGCAGGACATGACCTGTTAATGATTTCTAACGACATCCCTAAAGGAATCAATGCGATAGCAGCTGCACTAAAACGGGGGGAAATTACAGAACAACGGCTGGCACATTCCGTAAAAAAAGTACTAAAAGCAAAATTTAAAGCTGGATTGGCTCGCTATAAACCCATTCAAACAACACACTTAATAGCAGATTTGAATACACCAAAGGATACCTTGCTTATTGCGCAGGCAATGGGTAAAGCACTGACGCTTTTAAAAAATAACAACCAGTTGCTTCCATTAAAACCTTCGTCTCGTCTGGGTCATTTGCCTTTAGGAGATGCAACATCCACTCCTTTTGAAAAGCATTTAAAGCACTATGGTACAATTCGAAATCTTTCAATGCTCACAGCAGCCGATATTTTAAAGGAAACGAGTGATCTAGACACTATTATTGTGAGTTTTCATCGGTCTAATGCAACGCCTTGGAAAGCTTCTAATTTTAATAAAGAAGAACTCGAATTACTCAAAAAATTAGCTCCTAATAAAAAATTGATACTCGCTGTATTTGTTAAGCCCTATGCATTAAGTGCAATCGAATCCATACCAGGCATAGATGCCCTACTCTTAGCCTATCAAAATAGTCCAATTGCACAAAAATTAGGTGTTGAAGCTTTATTTGGTGCGCAGCCTATTGTGGGGAGGCTTCCTGTATCAATATCAAATACTTTAAAAGAAGGGGCAGGCATCGATTTAGAGAGTCAACAAGAATTTGGCTATGCTTCACCTGCTGAAGTAGGTTTTGACGTTCAAAAACTTGAATCCGTAGATCACTTAGCCCTCCAAGCAATAGATTCTTTGATGACCCCTGGCATGCAAATATTTGCAGCTCGAGAGGGAAAAATTTTTTATCAAAAGAATTTTGGTTATCACACTTATAAAAAACAACAAGAAGTAAAACCAACAGATCTTTATGATTTAGCTTCTCTGACCAAAATTTTAGGGACCCTCCCTTTAGTTATTCAAGCTGTAAGTAATGGAGCACTTACTTTAGAGACCACTGTGGAAGAACTGCTACCCGAGTGGAAGAATTCCAATAAGGCCCCATTGAGTTTAAGAGATATGCTTACGCATTATGCGCGTTTAAAACCATGGATCCCCTATTATAAAGAGACGCTAACTAAAAATGGCAATCCTAAAAAAAGCCTTTATAGTGAAACACCTTCTTCCAAATTTTCAGCACCAGTAGCCTCTAATTTGTATCTAAAGACGGGCTATGAAGAAGTGCTGTATGAGGAAATAAAAAATAGCCCATTAGAAGACACTTTACAATATAAATATTCAGACTTTCCTTATTATATTCTTAAAAAATACTTTGAGACAACTACTGGACAGCCCTATGATGAGCTAGTAGAAAAAAAAGTTGTAAAGCCCCTGGGCTTAAAGAGAATGACCTATACACCTTTGGCAAAATTTCAAGAGAGCGAGATTGTCCCAACTGAAATTGACACCTACTTTAGGCATCAGGAGCTCAATGGTCATGTTCATGATATGGGAGCGGCTTTGCAAAAGGGGGTAGGGGGACACGCCGGTCTTTTTGGAAACGCCGAGTCGGTAGCTACCCTCATGCAAATGTACCTTCAAGGAGGTCAGTTTAAAGGGTTTCAATTGCTTGATAGTACAACCCTCTCTCAGTTTAATAAATGTCCCTATTGTGCTGCGGGCAATCGAAGAGGGATTGGGTTTGATAAGCCACAAATAGAAGGACTTCATATGTCTACTTGTGGCTGTGTATCGATGGAAAGTTTTGGTCATTCGGGTTATACTGGAACATTTGCCTGGGCAGATCCAGAAAAGAAATTAGTTATCGTTATCTTAGCGAACAGAACGTATCCAAATGATGATTTTACTTTTAGTAAAAGCAATATAAGAACGCGTTTGCAGGCGCATTTTTATGCCTCTTTGATTAATTAAAAAAAAACAAATTTTGAAAATTGCTATTGTCTGTTATCCAACTTTTGGAGGAAGTGGCGTTGTTGCTACAGAACTGGGCATTGCATTATCAGCAAAAGGGCATGAAATACATTTTATCACCTACCGCCAGCCAGTTCGTTTAGAAGCCTTACAGCACCCTCTTATCCACTTTCACGAAGTCAATGTCCCGGACTATCCTCTTTTTAAATACCAACCTTATGAGTTGGCCCTTTCTAGCCGTTTGGTTGATGTCATAAAAACAATACAAATCGACGTACTTCATGTACATTATGCGATTCCTCATGCCTATGCGGCTTATATGACCAAAATGATGCTTTTGGATATTGGGATTAAAATTCCTATTGTAACTACTTTACACGGTACGGATATTACTTTAGTAGGGAGTCATCCCTTTTATAAGCCAGCGGTTACCTTCAGCATCAATCACTCAGATCGCGTTACTGCGGTCTCACAAAGCCTTAAAGAAGACACCCTACGCCTTTTTGATATACATACTAAAATTGAGGTGGTGCCTAATTTTATTGATACTGAAAAAATAAACCGGTTAGGAAAGCCTTGTGAAAGAAGTTTATTGGCGCAAAAAGAGGAAAAAATCATTACCCATATTAGCAATTTTAGACCGCTAAAACGCATTATGGATGTGATTGCTATCTTTGAGCGTCTTCATAAAGAATTGCCTTGCAAACTTATGATGGTAGGTGAAGGGCCTGAAAAAATAAATGCCGTAGCGCAGGTAAAAGCTTTAGGACTAGAAGACAAAATCATTTTTCTAGGGAATAGCAATGAAATCGATAAAATTCTTTGTTATTCAGATTTATTTTTACTCCCTTCTGAAAAGGAGAGTTTTGGACTTTCTGCTTTAGAAGCCATGGCTCATGGTGTTCCCGTTATTTCGTCTAATGCGGGTGGATTGGCCGAAGTAAATAAAGAGGGCTTTTCAGGTTATTTAGCTCCCGTGGGAGATATAGAGAAAATGGCACAAAAAGCCAAGTCCCTTCTTACTGATGAAGAACAGCATGCTCAGTTCAGAACGCAAGCAAAAAAACAGGCCAGCTTGTTTTCAATTGAAAATGTAGTAGGAAAATATGAAGCGATTTATGCAGATGCCATCGCCTCCATTCGATTTTAATTTATGCTCCTTATTCTGGATGGTAAATTTTTTCGGCTTCAGCATAGATCTGCTCTTTATCTAAAGTCATTTTTTTTGTTTTAAACGTTGAATATAAGGACATCTGGTCACTAAAGTGAGGAGAATTTGGATGGTCCGAACTTCCATATGAAATGACGGACTCGATTTCAGGTCCTTCTTCGGTGAATCTAATCAATTCAATATAAGATTCCCCACTCACTACTTTAACTTTCCCATTTTTATAAGGTTGTGAGGACATAGCAGTAATCACATCTGGCAATCCAAAAATTGGAAGCTCTTTAGTTCCACGTACTAATTTTTGGTAGGTACCTAGTGTGACTTTTGTTGACTTAAAATGCTTTAATAAATATGCCTTGGTTTCCCTAAGTGCTTGAAGAAGCAAGGCAGGTGCATATATTTTAGGCTCAGGTAAAGTAGGGTAGTAGTTTCTAAGCTGTCTGTAAAAAACAGCAAAGACCCCAGCGCCTATAGAGTTTGCATCTGCTTTACGATCCCAATTTTGTAGTATTTGGATTAATTCACTAACATCTGGATACTTTTCAGCTTCTAGATTATCTAAATGATTGATATCCATCCAACTAAATACATAAGGCGTAGGGTATTGCCTGTCGTATTTGATTTTTTTAAAGTCCAGGTAACTTATTTTATCGTATTGGTCAATTAAATTTTTTAACCGGGTAGATCGATTATTGTCATAGGTTTCAAAGCCCATATGCGCTTCAAATTCCGCTGGTTTTGGATTGTCTTGACTTCCGCTGGATCGGAAAGGGGTATGATTTGCATTATAGATATAGCCTGATTGGGGCTGAATAACTTGGGGTAATTCTTCAATGTCATAGGTTTCTGTCCAAAGTGTTTTTTGGGTATTACCGGGGACTACTCCCTCCCACTGATAACCTTTAGTCCGTTTGGGAATTAATCCATTTGAGATATAAAAAATAGTATCATTCTTATCTGCATAACCAATATTATAGCCTGGCAAAGCCTTCATTTTGAGCGCATCATAAAACTCGGTGAAATTAGTGGCTTTATTCATTCGCCACCACTGTTCTAGGGCTCTTATTTCAAATAGGGCAGGGGTGCGCACGGCAAAATAGCCCTTTTTATTCTTGAGTGTGGGACCATAGATACTTTGAAAGTAAGTCTTTTTGATTTTAATAGGGAGACCTAGAAAGCGAAAAGTTAGGCTTGCTTTTTTTGGAATTAGTTCAAGGTACTGCCCGTCTACTTTGTATTTGAGCGTCTCTTTCGGATGCATTTCCAGGGCATAGACATCTGTTTTGTCTGGCTGATTTACAGTATGAGCCCAGCCTAAATTTTCATTTACGCCAATTAAAATATTCGGACTACCTGCAAATAAGGCCCCTATAATATTGGTGCCTTCTTCACTACAAAGATGGGCCTCATACCAAGAGACGGGGCCGTCTAGGGGTTGATGCGTATTTATGGCTAAATAAGTAGCACCATCACTTGTTTTAGCACTATTAAAAGCAAAAGTATTTGATCCTTTGGGGATTTCCTCTGCTTTGAAATCATAATTCAATTGATTTTTAACTATGCGTTGAACCCATTGATCGCCTTTGGAAGAAATAAACAACTGCAACTGTGCATAACGCATCATTTTTTTTGGTGAAAGAGGAAATAAACCTTCATATAAAACTTCTTCAGCATGTAGCTGGGCATAACGGTTTAAACCTTGTGCGTATGCATCAATAATTTTTTTATAATCTGGGTGGATGTCAGATTCATAAGCAGCATCAAAAAGCGCAGAAGAGCCTATAAATTGAGCGATAAAGTCTGCTCCAATCCCTTGGTTACCAAGGTATTCAGTAAGCATATTATTTCCGGCTAAATAGCCTAATTGAATCGTCTTAAAGTCATCTTCTGCATGGGCGTATGCAAGACCATATGCAACTTCTGCATCAGTAGGTGCAAAAATATGTGGAACCCCAAAGCGGTCTCTAATTATATCAATATTTGAAGGATCGATTTGTGCAACACACAAATGAAAATAAACAACAAAAAGAGCAAGAGAAATTAAATTTTTCATCTTTTTTCCCCAAGGTATTAATTCTTTTCTTTTTTTAGTTGCTTTTTTAATGCATAGCATTTAAATGGCTATCTTGTTGGAAAAACAGTATCAAAATGAAATCAAAAATAACTTTACTACTCATTCTTTTTAATTTATTTCTAAGTTCAGCTCAAATCTCTCTTTTTAATGGGAAAGACCTTGATGGCTGGACCATACACGGTACAGAATTATGGTATGTAGAAGACGGACTTTTAGTTTGTGAAAGTGGTCCAGATAAAGCCTATGGGTACCTCTCAACAAATGCTTTTTATGATGATTTTGAACTGACACTTGAATTTAAACAAGAAGCCAATGGCAATAGCGGTGTCTTTATTCGTTCTACAGTAGAAGGAACAAAAGTGAGTGGTTGGCAAGTAGAAGTGGCCCCTCCCGGTAGTGACACAGGCGGAATTTACGAATCCTATGGAAGAGGATGGCTCATTAAGCCTGATCCTTCAAAAGATGAGGCACTGAAAATGGGAGCGTGGAATAAAATGAAAATAAGGGTCCAAGGAAATAAAGTCTCTACTTGGTTAAATGGTGTATCTATGGTGGAACTTGAAGACGAGAAAATTGGAAAGGGAAAAGGAGCAGTAGCCCTTCAGATTCATGACGGTGGAGGGATAAAGGTGCGCTGGCGTAATTTAATGCTTACCGCACTCTAATCTCGATTTTTCAACTGCCACAGCCAAATCAAAATCTTTCTGACTGAGTTGATTATTTAGATCATGTGTAGTTAAAAAAAGCGTTACTTTACTGAAATTAAGGTGGATTTCGGGGTGGTGCTTGTATTTTTCAGCCACTTTACCTACTGTATTGACAAAGTCAAGTGCCGTCAAAAAATCACGAAACTGAAACCGCCCTTCAAGTGTATTGTTATTGTAAACCCAATTTGAGCTTAGCGCACTGAGTTTATTTTTAATTTCTTTTTCATTTAAGGGCTTCATCATCTACTTAGCTGTATATAAAGCCTGTAATAATTCGATAAGCTAGATAACAGCCTGTCAGGGTCCATATCCACCACCTGTTTTTTAAATACCATTCCATATTTTAATTAATTTGAGTTACAGGGTCCTTCTTCAAATTGAAGGACTCCCTTATTTGTTGCAATACAATCATTAGAATAGGTTTCCCCATCGCACCCACATACAGGGGCATAGATCTGGTAACAAGTCGCTTCTAGATCAATTAAGGACTCATCTATACACTGAACCTCAGTTTGGTCCTCTTTATTTTCAGTACAGGAAATGAAGAGGAGCAAGAAAAAGAAAACACTCTTTTTTAAAAGATTTTTTTTCATTAATTAAGCTTTAGCTAAACTTTTCATTGCGTTGACGAACTCATCCAATTCTTCAGTAGAGGTAAAGACATTTGGTGTTATTCTACACCCCTTGACATTTGCATAGTCTATGGCTACAGTAAAGATTTTAAATTCTTTAAAGAGACGTTCAGCGAGTAGGTGTGGAGAGAGTGTCTGAATTCCAATATTTCCAATTCCACAACTGCGATCTGCAGCAATCGGGGTATTGATAACAATATTGGGAACGTCCCTCAAGGCCTCATACCAGTAGTTTTTGAGGAAACGCATTCTTTTTTCTTTTCTTTTCAAGCCAATCCATTGCAAATAATCTATAGCATTGCTTATGGCAAGATCTGTTGCTACAGGATGGGTTCCTGTATGGCTCAGTCGCTTAATATTTGTTAAATTTTTTTCATTATCGGCAAGCAGGGGCCAAATTTTGGAAATGTGATCAGATTTTACATAGAGAAGTCCAGCCCCTAGGGGAGTGGCTAACCATTTATGTAAACTCGATCCATAATAGTCACAGTCTAATTCACTGATTTTAAATTCAAAATGCCCGATAGAGTGCGCCCCATCAACTAAAACTTCAACCCCATGACGGTGGGCCATTTCACATATCTTTTTAACAGGGAGTATTTGTCCAGTAATATTGATCATATGACAAAGCATGATCATTTTGGTTTTAGGGGTAATTTGGGATTCATACAGTTCAACAATTTCAGCATCACTTTGAGGATGATTTGGAACTGAAACGGCCGTCAATTTAACACCATATCTTTTCTTGATCTGTAAAAACATATCCTGCATGGCACCATAGTCTTGCAGGGCATAAATAGCATGATCGTCTTTTTTCCATGGAAATCCACTTACAACAAGGTCAAGGGATTCGGTTGTATTTCGCGTAATGACAAGATTTGAAGAGTCACAACCAAAAGTTTCAGCTAACTTGTTAGTAATCCACGCTTTGTCTTTAAAGCGATGATTACGCATATAAAAAGAACCTTCCAGATTTACTCTTTTAAGATGCTCTAAATATTTATCCATAGTAGGCTGAGGGATTATATTATAGTACCCACTTTCTAAATTGATAAAATCAGGATGTAACTCATATTGTCTTCTTACAAGTTCCCATATTGCTTCCTCTTCTAAAGGAAGTTTAGGGAGGCTGTTTAATAGGGGCCCTTCAAAAAAAGAGCGGCTCGCTATTGGACCCAATCCAGCCAAAGTCATTTGTTTGAGAAATGTTCTTTTATTCATTTTACTCCTACTTTAACGTCTTAAATTAATAAATTTATTTTAGTTGCATACTGCTATAAAAAGGCTATAAATGAAAAAACCGCCCGAAGGCGGTTAAAAAAAAACAAATTGGTTTATGAAAGTTTTACTATCAATAAAACATTTAAATTTAATAATATTATAGTAAGTTGCAAATTGCAAAGACGTTTTTTTAAAAAAAAGCGTCAGTGTTTAATTTTTATTTCGATTAATTAAACCCCACAATTTAAAGACCTGGATGCCTACAATTACTACATTAAGAAAGATTATAGAAGACGCGGAGGCAATAATTCCATAGACGAGCCAACAGAGCGCACCAATCAAATTTACAGCGCGAAGGCGCAACATATCATTAATTAAAAAAGAAGAAATTACAAAGGTAGTTGCAATCCATCCGATAACTTCTAAATAATTCATGGGCCTAAATTACTAATAATCGTTTGAAAATATTTTTAAAAGAGCGTATTAAATATTTTAATAATCAAGAGGCTGAGTTTTCAATTTTCTATGGGATCTAATTTGATTTTAGGTATTTATTTTTTTCAATTGAGGATTTTAAAACATTTTTATAATTTTAAAAAACATTTGGTTGATATTGTTGGTAAATTAAAAGAACAGT
>WTIP01000051.1:0-42807 GCA_011525195.1 Flavobacteriales bacterium
TAAAAAGATACCAGTCATTATTCCCAATATTTCCAAATTTATAGGCCATTTCATCGACATATTGATTTTCAGGATTGCTGCCGTCTAGATTGTCTGTAAAAGTATAGCGTATACCTGTTTCAAGCCCTAAGACAAGCAATGGATTTGGGTTTAATTTAAAGCCAAGAATAAAAGGAATGGCAAATTTTTCTTCTTTTCCATAATTGGTGTAGTCTGGTTGGTTTAATGGACCTGAAGGATTCACGAGAAGCTGATTGTATCTAAAATAGCTTATACCATAAAATAAATAGGGGGAAAAATTAAAATCTGCATCATGGAGGTTAAATGTTTTAAAATTGAATTCTACCCCAAGGGTTGCATCTTGAATCCCATTTTCAAATGTATAAGCTCTGTTGTAGCGGTTTAAATCACTATTATTATTATTCTCGATTCCTCTTATTGTAGTAAAGGTGAGCCCTCCCCTAAAAGAATAGCGCTCTGTAATATTCCACTTATAAATCACTCCTACTGCTAGTGAATTGGGATCGAGATAACGATTTGTTCCAATATCGCCAATATAATTACTCCCCCCAATAAAGAGTCCTAGCTCGTGAAATTGTCCATGAGCAAAAAATCCTGAAAAACAGTAGATAAAAAATAGCAGCCTTGCTAACATTAATCCCGTCTTAAGAAGAGTTGAGTCCTTGTGGGAACTCCACAAAATACTAACCTTAAAACACTGATTTTATTGTGTATTTCTCTTGTCTTGCCCCCAAAATAATTTTTCTCTAAGCATGGCGTAAAAATCTGATCCGTGAAGTTGTATGGTTTCAATAGTGTAAGGTGCCTTTTTTAGATAAATATCATTCCCGTTCTCGAGGGTTAATATTCTCGAATCCAAAGAGAGTAAGTGGTTTTTACTTCTTCCTTGAACAGAGATTTTAATTGTAGTAGTATCTGGGACAATTAAGGGGCGCATATTGATATTATGGGGAGCAATTGGATTCAAAATCCAGCAAGCTGCATCGGGCGCTACAATAGGACCCCCACTGCTAAGAGAGTAGCCTGTAGAGCCAGTAGGAGTGGAGATAATAAGCCCATCAGACCAGTAAGTAGTGAGTGGCTTACCATCTAATTCAGTATGAATGCTTAACATGGCAGTTGTATTTTTTCGATTTACACTGACTTCATTTAATGCAACTCCACATTCTTCCAGTAAAGAGAGTGATTCTTTTGTTTGAATTTGAAGAAGTGAACGCGAGAGAATACTGTACTGCTTTTTAAAAAATAAATCAAGACCTTCATTAAGTGCATCGCGGTGCAAAGCTGTGAGAAATCCCAACCGTCCTGTATTGATCCCTAAAATTGGAATTTTTGAGTCCTGTACGAGCGTTACAGCCCTTAAAATAGTCCCATCACCCCCTATTGAAAATAAAAAATCAAATCCCCTTTCCAGTTTCTGATCCTCCTCAAAATAGGAGTAAGAGGATCCCTCTGTCCCCAGGTGCTTTTTTAACCGATTGACTAAGCTAAATTCATGCCCCTGTGATTCTAGGTAGTTGGCCGTTGCTTTTACATACTGAAGGGTTTCTTCAGAAAAAAAAGCACTGTAAAGCGCGATTTTCATAATCTTAATCTTCACTCAAAGGTAAGAAAGTCCTTTAAATGCGTCTCGAGTAACTCTAAATTATGCGCGGAATAAAAACCCTAATTTTATTTTAAATTAAAAAAGAACCAAATACTTTAGCAAAGAAAATGACCGCTTTAAGTGTAAATATTAATAAAGTAGCAACGCTTCGTAATGCGCGGGGTGGAAATGTGCCAGATTTGCTCCAAGTAGCTGAAGACCTTCAGCAATATGGTGCACAAGGCATTACGATCCATCCACGGCCAGATGAACGTCACATTCGCTATGAAGACGCACGTCAATTACCTCAAGTACTCACTACAGAATTTAATATTGAAGGTAATCCCATCCCTGAATTCAAGGAATTGGTACTTTCAATCCAGCCCACACAAGTAACATTAGTTCCAGATGCTGAGGACGCAATTACCTCCAATGCAGGTTGGGATATCCTAAAACACAAAACTTTTTTAAAAGAGACCATTGCTGATTTCAAGGCTGCAGGAATTCGAACTTCTATTTTTATAGATCCCGTCATAGAGATGGTTGAAGGAGCAAAAGAAGTAGGAACTGATCGGATAGAACTCTATACAGAAGCTTATGCCAAAAACTATCAGCAAAGTCCAGAACAAGCAATTAAACCCTATATACTTGCAGCAGAAAAAGCGGTAGAGTTAAACCTTGGCATTAATGCAGGACATGACTTAAGCCTCGAAAATATTCAATACTTTGCTCAGCATATTCCCCAATTATTGGAAGTATCAATAGGTCATGCCTTGATATGTGAAAGCCTATATTTAGGCTTTGAAAATGTCATTCCTATGTATTTACAACGATTAAAGTTTTGAAACTACTTCACAGTACCATACTGGGTGAAACAGGTCCAGATTTACTTATTTTACATGGCTTTTTAGGAATGAGTGACAACTGGAAAACCCATGCAAAAAATTGGGTGGCTAGTGGTTTTAGAGTTCATCTTATTGACCAGCGTAATCACGGGAGAAGCTTTTGGAGTGCTGATTTTAGTTATGAAGTAATGGCCGCAGATCTCGCTTATTATTGCGAAGCCAAAAAGCTTGAAAAAGTTCTTCTTTTAGGGCATTCTATGGGGGGTAAAACGGTTATGTTTTTTGCAACGCATTATCCCGAATTTGTAAGCGCTTTTATAGTCGCTGATATTGCCCCTAAATCTTATCCCCCCCATCATCAAAAAATTTTAGAGGGACTATCCCGTTTAGATTTTAATACAATACAATCAAGGGGAGCAGCTGATACGTTTTTAGCACAGTTTGTAAAAGAGCCGGGCGTACGTCTCTTTCTCCTCAAAAACCTTTTTTGGAAAAATAAAGAAACCCTGGGCTTGAGATTGAATATAGCAATATTAAAAAATGCGAGTGAAGCCATTGGAGCTAACCTAGCTGCTACAGCCCTCTCCACCCAGTCTTGTTTATTTGTAAAAGGAGAATTATCAGATTATATAGGAGCCGCTGACTTGCCTCTCATTCAGCACTATTTTCCAAAGGCAACCCTTATTACGATTCCAAAAGCAGGTCACTGGCTTCATGCAGAACAACCAGTACTTTTTTTTGAGCAAGTAACCCAATGGCTGCTCAAGCAAATTTAATTTTAACATTTTAGTTAAAAACGTGATATTTTACTGAACTTCAGGGATTATAGTATTCTTGTTTTATTTTTGACCCTAATTTATAAAAGGATGAAAGCAGTTGTACGGCGCGCCATTAAAAGTGACAGTGAGGCCATATTAAATCTAATTCAAGAATTAGCTGCCTTTGAGAAAGAACCTGAAAGTGCTCAGTTGTCTTTAAAGGATATTGAACGCTATGGATTTGGAGCAAAACCTTTATTTCATTGCTTAGTGGCAGAAGTAGAAAACCAAGTAGTAGGGATGGCACTTTATTACGAACGCTTTTCAACCTGGAAAGGACCTACCTTGCATTTAGAGGATTTAATTGTCACTGAGACTGCTAAAAATCAAGGAATTGGCACTCAGTTATATGCGGCCTTTATTCAGCAAGCGTATGCTCAGGGCGTAGAACGGATTGATTGGAATGTCTTGGATTGGAATCTTCCTGCCGTACATTTTTATCAAAAAAGCGGCGCGACTGTCCTTCACGAATGGTCTACGGTACAAATGCATAAAGCCGAAATGAAAGCCTATTTAAATTCAATTCAATCATGAAGGTTTTAAAATTTGGTGGGGCTTCTGTAAAAGATGCTGCAGGAGTAAAAAATTTGGTCCATGTACTGAATACTGTTGGTACTCAAGATACTTTGGTTGTCGTTTCTGCTATGGGCAAGACAACAAACGCCCTTGAAAGAATTATAGAAGTTTATTTTGAGGATAAGAAAAAAGTGAATCAAGAGATTCTAATACTCAAAGAATTTCATCTTCAAATTATTAATGAATTATTTGAATCAAAAACGGCTAAAGTAGTTCGTGCTGTACAGGAATATTTTGATGAATTAATAGACTTTTTAAAACGCAATAAAGCGCCCAATTACAACTTTGTTTATGATCAAGTAGTCAGTTATGGAGAATTACTTTCTACCACTATTATTCATCATTATTTTGAACATCAGGGCTGGAAGAGTTATTGGCTAGACGCCAGAGCGTGTATTAAAACAGATGACTATTACCGTGCCGCAAATTTAAATTGGGAAGCCACCCAGCAAGAGGTCCAATCTCATGTGAAAGGAAAGTCACTCGTCATTACCCAAGGCTTTATAGGGAGTAGTTCAAATAATTTTACAACCACTCTTGGTCGTGAGGGTTCAGATTACAGCGCCGCTATTTTTGCATATGCTCTAAATGCAGAATCTGTTACAATTTGGAAAGATGTTCCTGGCGTACTCAATGGGGATCCAAGGGTGTTTAAAGAAACCAAGCTACTTCATCAAATCTCTTACAGAGAAGCTATTGAGCTGGCTTTTTATGGGGCCTCTGTAATTCATCCCAAAACACTTCAGCCACTCCAAAGAAAGGAAATCCCACTTTTTGTTAAGTCTTTCGAAAACCCAGAGGCTACAGGAACTGCTGTTTCAAAAGGGAAAACACTCGACCCTATGATACCTTGTTTTATCATCAAGAAAGACCAGGTATTAATTCGCTTATCTTCTATTGATTTTTCGTTTATTGTAGAGGAAAATATCAGCTATATTTTCGGATTACTTCACGAATATCAAATGCCTGTTGAACTAATTCAAAATTCAGCCATAAGCTTTTCAGTTTGTGTCAATAATAAATACAAGCGTTTAGAAGAACTCGTATTGGTGTTGCGCTCAAGATTTAAAGTAGAAGTCAAAGAGCAGGTAGATTTATTTACGATTCGTCACTTTGACACGAAGGCGCTTGCGTCTATTCGTAAAAATGGAAAGCAAATACTATTAGAACAACGCACAGAAGAAACAGCCCAATTTGTGATGGGTTAAAGGGCTAAAAAGGCCACTTTTTCAACTATCGTTTGAGCCAGTTTAAGATGACTTTCAAAAGTCCAGCCACCTACATGGGGACTCAGTAATACCTGATCTGATTGGAGTAAATAGGAAAGCGCCTCAGGTCTTTTTTGGGAATTAAAAATCGAGTGAAATGAACTCGATTCATATGCTAAGACATCCAAACCTGCACCTAAAATTTTTTTAGTTTTTAATCCCTCTACTAAATCCTCTGTTACTACTGCTTTCCCTCTCGCAGTATTGAGCAACCAAAAGGGATTTTTCATCTCATTGATAAAGGATTGATTAACCATTCCTAAAGTCTTCTCAGTTTGGGGAATATGAAGGCTTAAAATATGGGCTTTTTGCTGGAGGATTTCTAAAGAGACCTGTTGCGCATACTGATCATCTTTATCAGGCAAAATATCATAGCAGAGTACTTCTACCTCAAAGCCTTGGAGCTTTTTAGCAAAGCTTTTACCCGTATTTCCATAGCCTATTATGCCTACTGTTTTTCCTTGGAGTTCCCAACCTCGATGTGCCTCTCTCAACCAATTGCCTCCCTGTATACTCTGGTGGGCAGGGCGTAGCTTATTCATCAAAGACAAGAGCATCCCCAAAGTGTGTTCGCCTACTGCATTTCTATTTCCTTCTGGGGCTGCAAGAAGCGCTATATTTTTAGCACGCGCATAAGTAATGTCAATATTTTCTAGCCCAGCACCCACTCTGGCAATAAATTTTAGATTCGGAGCATGGTCAATAAAGTGACGGTCGATGGGAAAACGGCTGCGAATTACAAGACCGCAAAAATTGGGAAGTTGTTTGAGTATTTCATCGAGGGGAAGGCTATAGGCTATGTGATTTGTAAAGCCCAATGCTTCAAGCCCCTCCATCAAGGCGGGATGATTTTCGTCTATATGAAGAATCTCTTTGGTATTCATTTAAAAGCCCAAAACAATTTTGGCTATATAGAAAAAAAGGAAAATTCCGAAAATATCATTAGCTGTAGTAATAAAGGGACCTGTGGCTATGGCAGGATCAATTCCTCTTTTATCCAAAATGATGGGTATAAAAGTACCCACCAGGGCCGCCATCACAATGACGAGCATCATAGAGCCTGCTATGGTTAGACTCACAAATAGTTCCTGATTTGAAAGTATTCCAAAAACCATAATAACTAGGGCTAATGCTAAGCCATTGATAAGACTCAAGCCAACTTCTTTTAAGAGGCGATTAAATAAGGAGCCTTTTATAATGTCATTGGCTAATCCCTGAACAATTATAGCTGAAGACTGAACCCCTACATTTCCAGCCATAGCTGCAATTAGAGGCGTATAAAAGAACAAATTTCGCAGCTGAGGTTCATTCATAATAGACTCAAAGTCCTGAAGGATAAAGACACTTCCCAATCCACCGAGCAGGCCTAAAAAAAGCCACGGCAATCGCGCTCTTACAAGCTCTAGAATAGAGTCATCTGCTTCTACATCATTAGAAATACCCGCCGCCAATTGGTAATCTTTTTCTGCTTCCTCTTTGATGACGTCTACAATATCGTCTATGGTGATCCTGCCCAGTAATTCTTTTTGTTGATTTACAACGGGGATGGCCTCTAGATCATATTTAGACATGATTTTGACAATCTCTTCTTTTTCTTGATCGACTGTAACAAAATCAACTTTAGGGATATAGATATCCTTTACTTTGGCTTTAGAATTGGCTGTAATTAAATCTTTTAAAGAGAGCCTCCCTTTTAATTTATTATGATCATCAACTACATAGATCGAGTGTACGCGCGTGACGTGTTCAGCTTGAGACCTCATTTCATTCAAGCATTTTAGAACACTGAGGTCTTCTTTTACTTTTACAAGCTCTTTAGCCATAAGCCCTCCGGCTGAATTTTCATCGTATTTTAATAATTCTCTAATGTCTTGAACGTGCTCATCGTCTTCAATTTCAGACATTACTTTTTCCTGCCGTTCTTCGGGAAGTTCAAGAATTAAATCTGCGGCATCATCTGTGTCTAGTTCCGCTACTTCAAGGGCAATTTCCTTTGCTGAGAGCTTTTCTAATATCCCTTCACGGATATCGGGGTCTACTTCTGCTAGCGCTTCTGCAGTTGTTTCACTGTCTAATAGCTTTACGACATAAGTAGCTTCACTCAGCGTAAGTAATTCAATGATCTCCGCAATATCAGCATAGTGTACGGGTTTGAACTTCCTTTTCAGCTTGGCGCCTTCTTGTTTGAGGATTAACGCTTTGAGTTGTTCTAAAAAGGGAGTGTCAATTTGAAATGTTGCCATGGTCAATCCTTTTAGTAAGCTGGATGAAGTCATCCACTGAGAGGTTCTCAGGTCTGAGATCAAAGATACTATCTTCTCTTAAATTATCAGGAAGATTCAAGGATTTTAAGCTGTTGCGTAGTGTTTTCCGTCTTTGTTGAAAGCTTAATTTGACAATTTGTGTCAATAGTTTTTCGTTACATTCTAAGGTATAATCTTTTTTCCGCTCTAATCGTATGACCGCAGATTCTACTTTTGGAGGTGGATTAAACACCTGCGGAGGCACAGTAAAGATATAGGTGGTATCATAATACAATTGTGTGAGTACAGAGAGTATCCCATATTTTTTAGAGCCCGGAAGTTCACAGATGCGTTCCGCAACTTCTTTTTGGAACATTCCTGCTAAGAAAGGGATTTGTCCACGGTAGTCTAGGACTTTAAAAATAATTTGTGAAGAAATATTATAAGGAAAATTTCCAATTACTGCAAAAGACTTTGGGCCTACTATTTGGGTCAAATCTAATTTTAAAAAGTCGCCTTCAATAAGATTAAAAGCAGTGGAAGGGTATTGCTTTTGCAAAAATTCAATTGATTCTTTATCAATTTCTATCAAGTGTAAGGCAGCCGCTTTTGCAATAATAAATTGGGTCAATACTCCTGTGCCAGGGCCAATTTCCACTATGTTTTTATGGGGGGTTACATCCAGCAAGTCTGCTATTTTTTTTGCCAGATTAAGATCAGTTAAAAAGTGTTGCCCTAATTTTTTTTTGGGGCGTACATAATTCATGGACATGATTTAATTAATTCTAGTCCTGTTCTAAAAAATAAAATCTGATCTCCAAATTTGCGCTGTACTTTTGCTCTCATGGCGGCAGCGTTTTCTTTTAAGTAGGCTTTGTAAGCCGACTTGTCTTTCATATGGTATTGTACGGCATAGCTTTTACCTCCAAGATCTTGATCTGATAAGATTTCAAAGAGTTTGGTAGTGCTTATTTTTTGAGTTTTATGCATTTCAGGAATGTGCTCTTGCTCCATCCATTCCAGCCATTCTTTTTCTACTGAGGGTTCAACATGTGCAGTTACATTGTAGATAAACATCTCAACTAATTTTATCAAAACCTGTATAAGGAACCAGCGCTTTAGGAATCTTAATGCCCTCAGTAGTTTGAAAATTTTCGAGTAGACCAGCAAGTACACGTGGGAGTGCAAGGGCACTTCCATTAAGTGTATGTACATTTTGTTTTTTTCCCTCTTTCGTTTTGTAGCGAAGCTGTAAACGCTCAGCTTGAAAACTATTAAAAGTGGATACTGAGCTGATTTCTAACCATCGTTGTTGGGCAGTAGAATAGATCTCAAAGTCATAAGTTAGGGCTGAGGTAAAGCCGAGATCTCCCCCACAAAGGCGTAAAATCCGATAAGGCAGTTCCAATTCATTAAGAATTGTTTTTACATGCTCAACCATTTCTCCCAAAGCTTCTAGGGAGCGCTCGGGTGTTTCTACACGAACAATTTCCACCTTATCAAATTGATGCAGGCGATTTAACCCTCTTACATGGGCCCCATAACTTCCTGCTTCTCTTCGAAAACAAGGCGTGTATCCAGTCAGTTTTATAGGGAGTTCTTTTTCTTCAAGGAGTGTTGCTCGATATAAATTCGTAAGGGGGACTTCTGCTGTGGGGATGAGGTAAAGATCATCAGCCTGAATATGGTACATTTGACCTTCTTTATCGGGCAGTTGTCCCGTTCCAAAACCAGAGGCTTCATTGACAACATGGGGAACTTGTATTTCTTTATATCCAGCTTGGGTGTTTTTATCTAAAAAATAATTGATTAAAGCCCTTTGTAAACGCGCACCTTTCCCCTTATAAATAGGAAATCCAGCACCCGTTATTTTATTTCCTAATTCAAAGTCAATCAAGTCATATTTCTTAGCCAGCTCCCAATGGGGTAGTGGATCAGCTCCAAGATCTGGGATCGTTCCAGATTGAAAAATTTCTTCATTATCTGCTTCTGAGCTACCCGCAGGTACAGACGTGTGTGGAAGATTAGGCACTTGCGTTCTTAATTCAAACAGCTGGGCTGTTGTGTTTTGGAGCGCCTCTTGGAGTGCTTTGGTTTGCTCTTTTAGTGCTGTACTTTCTTCTTTGAGCGCATTTGCTTTGTCTGTTTCTCCTTTTTTAAAGGAGCTTCCAATTTCTTTTGCGAGGGTATTCGCTCTAGCTAGTTGCTGGTCCAATGTTGTTTGTTGGCTCCTTCTCTTTTGGTCTAACTCAATAATTTGATCGACGTATTCAGCGGCATCAAATCCTCTTTTTCCCAATCCTTCTACTAAAAGGTTTTTATGATCTCTAATAAACTGTAGTTCCAGCATCAGTCTTTTTTTGCAAAAATAATGGATTTTTAATGTAAGTACTTTTCAGTTAAAGTTCTTTTACAAATTTCTTTATCTTTTTCTAATTGTATTTTTAATTCTTCTAAAGAGTCAAATTTTTTTTCTTCTCTTATTTTTTCTAAAAAAGAAAGGCGTAATTCTTTATTGTATAAGTCAGATTCACATTCAAAAAGATGGACTTCTAGCGTTTGGTTTTCACCATTTATAGTGGGTCGCACGCCAATATTCATCATTCCATTCCATGCATGAGTAGTTGTTTGCGCTTTTACTAAATAGACCCCTCTTGGAGGGATTAATTTATAAGATTCTTCAATCTGAATATTCGCTGTTGGAAACTGAAGAGTTCGACCGATGCCTTGCCCTTTTACGACAGTACCCCGAAGTTCAAAATATCGACCTAAAAATTGAGAGACCTGTTCAAAATCTCCTGCGTCTATTGCTTTTCTTACTTTGGTTGAGCTTACAGTTATTTCATTACTTACTTGTGCTGGTATGATTTGAATATTAAAGTCAAATAACTTTCCATAGGCGATAAGGTCTTCAGCAGTTGCTTCTCTATTTTTCCCAAAGCGATGGTCGTATCCAATAAAAAGTGTACTGATTTTTAATTGCTCTGCTAAAATATCTCTACAAAATTCCCTTGCACTTAATCGAGAGAATGATTTTGAAAAAGGATGAATAATTAAATTGTCAATGCCCAGTTTTTCGAGCAAGTTTTTTTTCTCTTCTAGTGTATCGATGAGTTTAAGGTTACTTTCCTTTTGCAGCACCATACGAGGGTGGGGAAAAAAGGTCAGTATTGTGGCGGCTTTTTTCTGATCACGAGCAAGTTTTACGAGCTCTTTAATTATTTTTTGATGCCCAATATGAAGTCCGTCAAAGGTCCCAATCGTTAAAACACATTTTGAGTCTGGAGTATAATTTTCGATGTTTTGAAAAACATTCATAGCCATTCGCTGGTTCTAAGTGCGCAACAAAAGTAAGGCAATATCCCACAAAGACTAAATAGTTTCCTTATTTTTAACCCTACTAGATCAGAATGAATCATTGCAAACTCCATTTTACATAAAGCCTTCTGTGCGTTCGTTTATTACCTGCTGCCTTTTGCTGATTTCTTTCTCTGTTCAAAGCCAATTTAGTTGGAGACAAGTTGAGGATCCCAAACTTTCTGTCTTTCCCCAACCACTCGTCAAGGAGCGGTATTTCCAACTCCAACAATCTTCCTCACTAAAAGGATTTTATAATTCTCAAGCGGACTACTTGACGCAAATCAGTGTGCCCAATGAAAATGGAGAGGAAGAGCTTTTTCAATTAGAGCCAGCCGCAGTAATGGCTCCTTCATTGGCCTCAAAATATACCTGGATTCAAACTTATAAAGGAAAGAGCTTAACGCGTCCTGATGTTAAAATTCGACTCAGCACCCATCCAACGGGGGTAAATGCCTGGATTCAGCTCCCCGGTCAGGAGGATTTATTTATACAACCTAAAAAAAATACACAAGGCGTTCATTTTGTCTATCAGAAAACAAAAAATGATCCCGCATCCTCATTTTTTTGTAAGACGGTAGAAGATCAGTTCCTTCAGAAAGCAAGTGAGGGAATCCCCAGTAGTGCAAAGCAAACAGATGCAATACGCATATTTAGAATAGCCATTGCTACAACTTCAGCCTATACTTCTTTTTGGGGCGATGATGACCCTTCAAATGGAACCAATATTGAAGATGCTTTCAGTGCAGTGGTAAGTACTTTAAATCGTATTAATCAGGTTTTTGAGAATGAACTAGGGGTAAGGTTGGTATTGGTGTCTGATACTTCTTTAATTTACGAAACCGCTGAGACAGATCCATTTAAGGGAGATTATTCTGCTGAACTTCAGACAACAGTAGATGAGGTTCTGGGTAATGAGGCTTATGATGTAGGACATTTATTTGATTATGGAGAACCCAATGGAGATGCGGGATGTATAGGGTGTGTATGTGAGACAGGAGCTAAAGCGCAGGGCTTTAGCACCCATCCTTTTGTAGATATCTTCGGGGGGGACTATCGGAATGATTATTTTGATATAGACTATGCCGGACATGAAATTGGACATCAATTTGGGGCCTATCATACATTTTCATATAATACGGAAGGCACTGGTTTTAATGCAGAACCAGGAAGTGGCTCAACGATTATGGCATATGCTGGAATTACAGGATTAGATGACCTCCAGCTGCATGGAGACCCTTATTTTCATTATTACAGTATTCAATCTATTCAAAATTTTATTGCCACTTTAGAGTGTGGAGAGTCAGAGATTTTAGACTTAGCCGATTTTACAATCGAGGCAGGCCCCGATTATTTAATCCCTACAGGTACCGCCTATGAGTTGTCAATACCCGCTATTGAAGGGGAAGGAGTGAACTACTCTTGGGAACAATTAGACAGTGGTGAAATTACGGCAGCTAATTTTGGCCCTTATAACAGCTTGGGAAGTATGGCACGTTCACTGCCTCCAAGCAGTAAACCTCTACGTGAAATTCCCAATCGGACGGATGTATTGTCAAATAAGCTTACACAAACGAATCCGGCTGTAGGGTCTAGTTGGGAAACAGTATCACTGGTTGCAAGAGAATTAAATTGGGGGCTTACCGTAAGAAAAAGCCAAGAGACAGCCGTACAAGTGGCGCAAGATAAAATGAAAGTCACGGTAGTAGCGACATCCTCACCCTTTGCCATAACCTCCCAAATAAGTCCTGGAATAATATGGAAAGGAGGATCCTATCAAATAGTAAAATGGGAGGTGGCGGAAACCAATAGAGCACCCTTTAATTATCAAACTATTGAAATTTACTTATCTACAGATGGGGGTCTTAATTTTGACACCTTACTCACTGCGACAGCCTCTAATACAGGTGAGGCTCGTGTATTTATTCCTAATACGATAGATACGGATCAAGCTCGCATAAAGATTAAACCCCAAGGGGCACTATTTTTTGCAGTAAATCAATCTAATTTTAGTATTCAATCTCGAGATATTGTTTTGAATTTCGATCCATATGAACAGGTCAATTGTGCAATAAATCAAATACAATTTGACTTTGATATCCAGCGTAAATCTTCTTTTGACTCTACTTTTTCAATTGAAATTTTAAATTTACCGGCCTCAATAGTGGCTACCTACTCTAAAAACACCTATACGCAAAATGACACTAGTGGATCAGTGGTTTTAAGAAGTTTAGCAAACCTTGCACCGGGCGATTATCAGTTTCAACTAAATGCACAATATGCAGATTCTTCAGAACCCTTTTCTTTTGTCCTCAAACAAAGAACCCCAGCATTTGAGCCTGCGAGTTTGGTAGCCCCTGCAAATGGAGCAGAGTCGGAATCTTTACGCCCACTACTCATTTGGTCGCTGGATGCTAATGTGGACCAAACTCGTGTGCAAATCGCTACAGACGAGACCTTCCAAAATATGATCCTCGATACTTTGAGTAATCAAACGCAGTTGAAAACACCAAATTTAACAGCTCAAACTCAATATTATTGGCGGATTCAAAAGCAAAATAGCTGCGGTGACGCTACTTTCTCTGAAGTATTTTCATTTGCTACAACAGTAGTTTCTTGTTTAGAACAAAGCACTTTAGGATTGCCACTTGCTCTAGAAGATGCAACTAATAATTCAAAAGGAATTACTACAGCTGCTATAGAAATAAATTATGACTTACCTATACAAGATCTGGATATTTTGGTGGATATAGACCATACTTATCTTGAAGACCTTACACTTTATTTAGAGTCACCAGAAGGGTTACGCAATTTATTGGCTAGTGAACTCGGTGCTTCCCAAAATGATTATCAAGAAACGATTTTTGACCAAGAAGCTTCTGTCTCTATACTAGAAGGGGCTCCTCCTTTTAGTGGGCGCTTTCGCCCTATTCAGTCTTTAACGCCCCTTTATGGAACATCTTCAAGAGGAGTATGGAAATTAATTATTGAAGATGGTTACCTTGATGATGTGGGTCAATTAGAGGAATTTAAACTGTTTTTTTGTTTAGAAGGAGTAACCTTAGCCAATAGTGATGGGGATTCTTATGTTGATATTCAAGACAATTGTCCAGAGCTGACAAATGAAGACCAATCAGATATTGACGCCAATGGCATTGGCGATCTTTGTGATCTCTTTTCGTCTCAAAATATAAGTATTACAAAAAATGATGCTAGCTGTCCTGACAAATCAAATGGGAGTATTCAAATTGAGGCCCTTGCTGATTTTGATTATCAAGCAGAGCTGCTGGGGGAGAACGGCTATAGGAAGCTTATTTCTTTAACAAATAGCGGTAACGGAATCTCTGATTTGGCCCCTGGGGCTTATTCGCTGTGTATTACAGTGCCCGCTTATCCCTCATTTGAATATTGTTATAAAACTGAAATAAAAGCGCCAGACCCACTCAATGTAATAAGTGCTTTTGATCCCTTTAATGCTGTTTTAAATTTATCTATGCAAGGGGCAGCGCGCTATTTTATTTCTTTAAACGATAAAACTTTTGAAGTTGGAGCTACTGGAGAATTTGAAGTCCCTCTTTCTAAAAAAATAAATCGAATCACAGTACAAACCTCAGAATCGTGTCAAGGCCTTTATGAAGAGTGGATCAATACAGAGCAAACAGCCACTGTATTCCCTAATCCTATAAATAACCAGGCACAGCTAATTTTACCCCAAAATACAAGGGTTACACTTTATCTTTTATCGGGCTCAGGAAAGCTACTCTGGCAGAAAAAAGACCTAGAGGCTTTACCAGAACCCTATCAGTTGCCCGTGCGTAATCTAAGCCCTGGCGTTTATATTTTGAAAGTAGTCTATCCGGGAGAAGTCCAAACACTCAAATTATTAAAACGATGAGAGTAAGTCCTTTTGTTTTACTTTTTTTACTCTTTTGGAATTGTGGTCCCGCCCCCATTCCTGAGCCACAGCCCGCTACGCTTGTTCTTCCTTCAAATTTGGACCGTTGTACGACAGCTACGAGCTTAAATTCAGAAGAAAGCCAAGTTCGCTTTCAATGGGCAGCTGCACTAAATACAGATAATTATGAGCTGGTAATTATTAATTCACTGACCAATCAAAAATATAGCAAAGCAACCGCTTTACTCACCGAAACAAAAGTTTTACCTAAAGGCGCACCCTATCAATGGTATATTATTTCAAAATCAATTTTATCACCAGCAGAGACGAAGAGTGAGGTGTGGCAATTTTATTTAGAAGGCAATCCCAAAAGCAGTCATTTACCTTTTCCCGCACGGCTTATTTCACCTGATGATGAAGCTCAAATACAACTAGAGGCCAATGGAAATCTCTTATTTATTTGGGAAGGAAAGGATTTGGATGAAGACATACAGGCCTATAGTCTTTATCTGGGCGTAACAGCCGATGATTTAGAATTGAAAAAAGAAAACTTGACCAGTCCGCAAGCGTCTTTAACTCTTGAATCAGGAAGGACCTATTTTTGGCAAATTAAAACATTGGATTCGGAGGGAAATCGTTCTTTATCCCAAATATATCGCTTTGAAACGATCAACTAAGATTAACTTCCATTAAAGAGATTCATAGTTTTTTGTAAGCCCTGCAGGCCAAAGCTTTCAATTGCCTCTGCACAACGATCTAAACGCTCTGGCAGTTGCGTTGCTTCGCTTGATGTCCAAGGATCCAATACAAAACGAACCTGATCAAAAGGTTTATTTTTAGGCCCAATTCCAAATCTTAAGCGGGCATAATGCGGTGTATTTAATGCGGCTTCTACATCTTTTAATCCGTTATGACCCGCTGGACTGCCTTTGGCACGCAAGCGGAGGGTTCCAAAAGGCAGGTGTAGCTCATCGGCGAGTATGAGAATATTTTCTACAGGTATATTTTCTTTTAATGCCCAATGCCGAACGGCTTTCCCACTTTTATTCATGAAGGTACTGGGTTTTATAAGCACAAAATGCCTTCCTTTAATTTTTAAGCTACTATAGGAAGCAAGTTTTTTTACTTCCCATAGGCATTGGTGTTTTGCAGCTAAAACATCAAGGATTTTAAAGCCTATATTATGCCTTGTGTCCTCATATTCCGAGCCTATATTTCCGAGACCTACAATTAAAAATTTGTGCATGGCAAGTGCTTCACTCTTTTTAAAGAAGTTTTTAAAAGAAAACATTTACTAAAATAAAAAAAGCATGTGATCTCACATGCTTTTTAAAAAGGTTATTCGAGTAATTTTAGCTCTCAGCAGGTGCTTCCGGAGCTGCTTCACCTTCTGGTGCTGCCGCTTCATCAGCTACCTCTTCTACTTCTTCTTCAGCTGTTGCTTTCATAGAAGCTCTTGAAGTTCGAACTTGACATACTACTGTATTGTCAGGATGAAGAATCGCATAATCCTCTGATTGGAGCTCTGAAGTATAAAGCTTATTTCCAAGTTCTAATTCAGAAATATTAGCAATAATAAAATCAGGTAAATTGTTAGGCAGTGCTTTGACTCGTAGTTTTCGCTTATTGCGAATCAATACACCCCCACCGATAAGAACTCCAGGGGCTGCTCCTTCCACTTTTACAGGAATTTCCATAGTCACTTCTTTATCGTCAAAAAGACGGTAAAAGTCGGCATGTAGAATGCGGTCTGAAAGTGGGTGAAATTGGATGTCTTGAAGTATGGCATTAATTTTTTCTCCTCCTTCAAGCTCTAAAACGACTGTATGCGCATTGGGAGTATACACTAATTTGCTGAAACCCAGTTCCGGTGCAGCAAAGTGAAGGGCTTCGCCTCCACCATACAATACACAGGGAACTTGTCCAGCATTACGTAAGGCTTTAGTCGCTGACTTGCCCACGCTTTCTCTTTTAGATCCTTTAATTGTAATCGATTTCATTAAATTGTTTTTACATTATAAATTTTGAACTTATTGACGTATTGGAATGAACATTTTTCATTACCTCAGCGAATAATGGGGCGCAAGATAATACTTTTACTTTAGGGTGACTAATTTTTGAGGGAATAGAATCGGTTACGATCAATTCTTCGAGTTGTGAGTTTTCTATTTTTTCATAGGCATTACCTGAAAGTAAGGCATGCGTGCAGATGGCACGTACCGAAATAGCCCCTCTTTCTTTCATTAAATTGGCTGCATTAGTTAGGGTGCCCGCGGTATCCACCATATCATCAACAAGAATTACATTTTTCCCTGTAACATCTCCAATGAGTTCCATATGGGAGATGACATTGGCTTTTTCTCTTTGTTTATAACAAATGACCACATCGCTGCTCAAAAATTTTGAGTACGCATACGCACGTTTAGAACCTCCCATATCAGGTGAAGCAATGGTGAGATCCGATAAATTTAATGACTCTATATAAGGTAAAAATATAGAAGAAGCATAAAGATGGTCTACGGGTTTTTCAAAAAAGCCTTGAATTTGATCTGCATGTAAATCCATAGTAATGATTCGAGTGGCACCAGCAGCCTCTAAAAGTTTAGCAATTAATTTTGCCCCTATGGGTACTCTAGGTTTGTCTTTTCGGTCTTGTCTGGCCCAACCAAAATAGGGCATCACGGCTGTAATATGCCTGGCTGAGGCGCGTTTTGCTGCATCCAGCATCAAGAGCATCTCCATTAAGTTTTCTGAAGAGGGGTGTGTAGAGCCTATTATAAAGATTCGTGCCCCACGCACAGATTCTTCAAAAGAAGGCTGAAACTCACCATCACTGTATTTAGAGAAATTAATTTCTCCTAATGGTACCCCAAAATTTTGAGCAATTGTTTTGCCTAAAACAGCACTTTGTGAACAGGTAAAAATTTTTGCTTGCGTTTCCATAGAAATAAGATCTCAGCAAATGTAAAAATAAATTAGGCTTTAGCTTATTTAAAAATTTAATTAGAGGTGTAAACAATTTTCTTAATTTTAACCTCTACTAAATAGAGAGGCCTCGGTGGCGGAACTGGTAGACGCGCTGGATTCAAAATCCAGTTCTTTCGGGAGTGTGGGTTCGATTCCCACCCGAGGTACTTTATAAATCCGTAACTCATTGTTTTACATGAAGTTGCGGATTTTTTTATTAAGACCACTTTTCCTAAAAGTTTTATAAATCAGATTGCTTTGAGTACAAAATTAAAATGGATGTGATAGAGTTTTATTCGAGCATCGATTTCAGATTTCTTATCAATTAAAACAGTAAAAGTCGAATTTGTAATTTTTTGAAGTTATTAAAAAGGGTTTGTAACTTGCTTACAAACCCTTTTTTTTATGTCTAAATCCATCTTATTTTCAGCACTTTTACTCCTGTTTTTTGGCTGCCAAAGTCCGAAATCAGACCCTTTTCAAAATAATACAATAGCGACAGCGCACCCTTTGGCTTCCCAAGCGGGAAAAGCGATATTTGCCCAAGGAGGAAATGCTTTCGATGCCGCTGTAGCGGCAGGTTTTACGCTTGCTGTTGTGGAGCCTAGTATGAGCGGAATAGGAGGACGCCTGCAAGCCATCTATCAAATAGCCTCAGGTGAAATAGGAGGGGTAGATGCTTCAACACAAGTACCAATGAATTACAAACCCACAACGGAAAAATACAGTTCGGGTTATCAAACCATCGGGATACCGGGTGTTGTAGCAGGATTATTGAAACTTCACACTACTAAGGGATTATTACCCCTTCAGCAAGTAATGGCTCCTGCAATAAATTATGCCGAAAATGGATTTGAAATTTTGGCTGGTGAAGCCATAAGACAGCAAAGTGCAAAAGCTGTTTTTGAAAAGTATGAAGGCACTAAAAAACATTTTTTAAATGCTCAGGGGGCAGCTTTTCAGGCCGGAGAGCTAGTAGTTCAAAAAACACTTGCCCATACTTTAAAGACCATCGCTTTAAAGGGAAAGGCTGGATTTTATGAAGGGGAAATAGCCCAAAAAATGGTAGCCGATATACAGGCAAATGGCGGCTTACTGACCCTTGAGGACCTAAAAAATTATGAGGCATTGGAAGCCGAAGTGTTAGAAGGTAAATTTCAAGGATTGACTGTGAAGGCCTTAAACTTACCTTCTTATGGTGCTATTACCATACAAATCTTACAAATACTAGATCAATTGACTCCTGCTGAGACAGAAGAAGATTGGGCCTTAGATTTGGGTAGGACTACCGAGTTGGCTTATACCTACAGGAAATATCAACAAAATAAAGATTCTTTGGCACAAATTCTATCCTATCAGCGAGCGGGTATATGGGCAGCACAAATCGAACAGCAACAGCTGGAACTGGTAGCAGAAAATGATACAGAATTGCCAGGATCATGGACAGCTGCTATCGGGCATACTACGCATTTAACCGCAGCGGATGATCAGGGGAATGTAGTAAGTCTCACACAAACGATAGGACCCAATATGGGGTCAAAAGTAGCAACTCCAGATTTAGGGTTTCTTTATGCAGTGACATTAGGCGGCTATTTGGGGGAATACAAGCCTGGAGATCGTTCAAATTCGCATATTTCACCCACGCTATTTTTAGACCAAGAACAACTCATTTTGGCTTTAGGTGCGGCAGGAGGAAGCCGGATTGTGCCTGCTGTTACCCAAGTAGCACATCGGTATTTAGCGCAAAAAAAATCATTACAAGAGGCACTCCATCTACCTCGGGTTTACCCTTATCAAGATTCCCTTTGGCTTGAGAATCACCCAGAGGTCAAGGATTTAAATGCAGATTTTAATCCCACCCTTATTTCTGTAAAGCTGATTGATGAAAAAGCGCGCTTTGGTCGAGTACACGCCATCGCATATGATATTGTGAATCAAATATGGAAAGGTGCAGCGGACCCTGACTGGGAAGGGACCGTTGAAAATTTCCCTGCCCAATGAGGATTTGTTTTTTAGCCCTCCTTTTTTTTCAAATTTGCTTATGGCGCAAAACCAAGAAAAAATCCTCTTTGTAGGGAATAGTTTTACTTTTTATTGGAATCTGCCTAGTCAAGTTGAGCAAATGGTAAAACAGCAGCTAATACAATGGGAGATTACCCAGTCCACAGCAGGAGGAGCGACCTTAAGAGACCACTGGCAGGGTAATAAAGAGTTAAAAACCAAAGCCGTATTATTGAAAAATAAATACGACAGAGTTATTTTTCAAGAACAGAGTACCTATCCTATTAAGTATAAGGATACAACTGAGTTTTATTTTTCGAAATTAAAATCTCTTTTACCTCCAGAAACTAAAGTATTACTTTATGCAACCTGGAACTATCCTAATTTTCCGGTAGAAGTAGATCCGCCAAAAGATTCAAAAAAACTCGAACTTAACCTAGAAGACATTGCAAGTAATGTCCAAGAGGTAAGCATAATACCTGTCGGAAGGGCTTTCGATTTATTTACGGCTACTTATCCAGAAATTCAACTTTTAACAGATGATGATAAACATCCAAGTCCGAATGGAACTTATTTAGCAGCCTGCGTAATATATGCAACATTGAGCGGAAATTCAGCAATTGGACTTGATCGGCGCTATGAGGGAAAAGATGCTAATGGAAAAAAAAATATTTTACAGTATTGTTGAAAATACGGTAGTTACTAAATGCCAGCAGATTGCAGATCAAATTGTATTTGGCCAAAAGCAATAATCAGTAAAACTTTTTTATGTGTCCAGTGCATTTTTGCAATAGGCAATACTTTTTCTAACCTCTTCCAGTATATTGGAGTTTGAAGGTGTTTTATACTCGTATTCTACAGTCGCAGCAAATGTATATTTTTGATCCCGCATCAATCTTAGGACCTCAATAATAGGGGTGTCCCCTTGACCAAAGGGCATATTCTTTTTCCCGTTTTCTGGATTTTGACGGTCTTTTACATGCATACTCAAGATATGCTGGTGTTGCTTTTGGATGAGTTCAAAAGCATCGGTGTTTCCCGCAGCAATATAATGACCTAAATCCAGATTCATCTTATTATGAGGGGATTGACTAAGGGCAGTATCCCACCAGTTGGCATGTTGTTGCTCGTGTCCGTGATAGGCGACTTTAATCCCATTTTTTTCTGCCAGTTGTCCCAGCTTGAGGGTGTGGGCGGGATCTTCAGGCAATTCCAATGTCACATGACTGGCTCCGAGCAATTTCCCTGCTTGCATGGCATAATTGATATCGGCATCTGTATTTCCCTTGCGTAAAAGGTAGTCAGGCTTAAAAGCATAAATCTCGACTCCTGCCGCATTGTACATGTCTCTCAATTTGGAAAAATCTGTAACAGACCTGTTTGCTTTCCAGCGTTCCAACTCTTTATCATAGGCTGCCTGCTGTTTTTTTAATTCACTGAGGTTCTGGGTTTCCTCTTGAGTAAGGGTATTATTTCGTTCTTTTCTCAAGAGTCGATAATACGCTCTTCTTTCAATTTTACTTTCAGGCTTTCCAATAAATGATTCCGCTGTACTGCCCATTAACTCTACTGCATTGGCGCCACATTCTAAAATATAATTTAAAGTAGCCTCCGCACTTTGATCTTCCAAGTCCCTAAATGAATAGGTGATCAGTCCAAGTTGAACCCCTTTAAATTGATTTTTATTCTGCCTCAAATTAGGAAGATAGGCAGGTGCTCCCCATACTTTTGAGCTCCCCAAAAGTACACCTGTAGTGGCAGAAGTAAGCTGATTGATAAATACTCTTCTTGAATTGTGCGGGTTGATTTTTTTCATTTCCAAGGTGTTTTTTAAGAATAAGTGGTTACAATTTAGGCTTTTAATTTTATTTTTCAGCCCTTGAATTAAGCAGAGATTTCAGATTTAAGTATATTTAGTTGATGCAAGGAAAAATAAATTCGAAGTACCCCTCTATTGCGGATCTAAGAAGCAAGGCGAAATCTAAAATGCCCAAATTTGCTTTTGAGTATCTTGATGGGGGCTGTAATAATGACGATAACCTAAAAAAAAATACTTCGGATCTTAGGGCGGTAGAATTAATTCCAGAATATTTAAAACCTACTGTTAAAGTCAATTTACAAACCACTTTATTTGGTATTACTTATGATGCTCCTTTTGGGATAGCCCCCATTGGGCTTCAAGGGTTAATGTGGCCTAAAGCCCCAGAAATTCTTGCTCGAGCAGCTTTTGAAAATAATATTCCTTTTATATTGAGTACAGTGACTACTTCGAGCATTGAGCGCATTGCTCAAATCACAGAGGGAAAAGCTTGGTTTCAACTCTACTATCCTGCCAAAGAAGAAGTACGCAAAGACATTATTAAAAGAGCCGCTGAAGCAGCTTGTCCCGTTTTGGTGCTTTTAAGCGATGTACCCAGCTTTGGATTTAGACCCAGAGATATTCGCAATGGACTCGCAATGCCCCCCAAAATGTCTGCACGAAATTTTTATGAAATCTTAAAGCGCCCAGAATGGGCGCTCAAAACCCTCCTTCACGGACAGCCAGAATTTGAAACTTTAAAGCCCTATATGCCCAAAGATTTAAATCTCAGTCAACTAGCAAAGTTTATGGACGAAACTTTTGATGGGCGATTAAATGAAGAAAAAATCAAGCCCATCCGTGAACTGTGGAAAGGAAAAATTGTACTTAAAGGGGTAACCAGTGAGGCAGATATGGAGAAGGCAATTCGCTTAGGGCTAGACGGGGTTATTATTTCCAACCACGGAGGACGTCAATTAGATGCTGGAGAATCTACCATTAAGAGCTTAAAAAAACTACAGGCTAAGTATAAAGACAAAATAACCTTGATGATGGACAGTGGTTTGCGAAATGGTCCTGATGTAGCACGAACCCTCGCAGAAGGTGCTTCCTTTTCATTTTTAGGGAGGTCTTTTATGTATGGTGTAGGTGCTCTGGGGAATCAAGGAGCTCAGCATACTATCGAATTAATTAAAACAGAATTAATGCAAGTGATGGATCAGTTGGGTTGTGAAAAAACGACTGACCTGCCGCAATTTTTGAGTAAGTGAAAAAGTATACTATAGGTTATGACATCGGAAGTTCTTCAATTAAAATTGCTTTGGTTGAAAGCACAACCTATAAAAGTATTGCGGTAGTTTCAGAACCGCAAAATGAAATGCCCATAAGTACTAAACAACAAGAATGGGCAGAACAAGATCCAGAAATGTGGTGGGATTATCTCCGTAAGGGAACCCAAAGAATATTAAAAGAAAACGCACTACAAGCAAACCAGATTGAGGCAGTAGGAATTTCTTATCAAATGCATGGATTGGTAGTACTTGATCAAGAAAAAAACAGTTTACGAGATGCCATAATCTGGTGTGACAGTAGAGCAGTAGAAATAGGGGCGATGGCTGCTGAAGACCTTGGCGAAGACCAATTTGGAAGTCATTTATTAAATGCGCCTGGAAATTTTACAGCCTCAAAATTAAAGTGGGTCAAAGAAAATGAACCCGAACTGTACGCCAAAGTAGCCTATTTTATGCTTCCTGGGGATTATATCGCTTTTAAATTAACAGGTGAAATTGCGACTACTATCCAAGGTTTATCTGAAGCCATGCTTTGGGATTTTAAAGAAAAAAAAGTCGCCAATTGGTTATTGAACTATTACGGTATTTCTACTGATTTAACACCGCCTCTTGTCACTAATTTTGAGAACCAAGGGGTAGTAAGTGCCAAAGGGGCGAAACAAACAGGCTTACCTCAGGGTATTCCCCTGCGCTACCGTGCAGGAGACCAACCCAATAATGCCTTGGCGCTTAATATTCTTAAGGCGGGTGAAGTGGCGGCTACAGGAGGAACTTCGGGCGTTTTATTTGCTGTTTCTGAGCGAAATACCGCTAATGAATACTATAGGGTAAACCACTTTGCCCATGTCAATTATACCCCAGAAAAACCGGTTCTTGGAACGCTCTTGTGTGTAAATGGTTCTGGAATACAATACAGCTGGCTCCGAAAATTAGCCCACCAAACGGACTACCCGTCTATGAATAAGAGTGCTGAAAAAATCCCAATAGGCAGTGAAGGGTTGGTGAATCTCCCCTTTGGCAATGGTGCTGAACGGATGCTCTATAACCAATCGCCTGGCGCACATTTTTTAAATTTAAATTTAAATCGCCACCACCAAGGACATCTATTTAGGGCCGCCTTAGAAGGCATTGCATTTTCTTTTGCTTATGGGATGGAAATCATGCAAGAAGATGCACTTACAATCAAAGTAATCCGTGCAGGTAATGATAATTTATTCCGCTCTTCCCTATTTGCAACTACTGTGGCAAGTTTAATTGGTCAGCCTATTGAAATATACAATACCACAGGTGCCATAGGTGCAGCAAGAGCAGCAGCAGTCAGAGAAGGAGGCTTAGAAGCTTACAGCGAGAAAACAGCCTCTGTAGACCAACTGGTAACAGTGCCTCCTCCAAAAAATAAGGAAGCTTATCTAGGGGCGTATGAACAATGGAAAATTGAATTGAAATATCAACTAAATAAATAGCTAAAAATGATTCTAACAGGAAATAAAGAATATTACAAGGGAGTAGGGAGCATTCAATATGAAGGTAAAGCCTCAGACAACCCCTTTGCCTATAAATATTATAATCCAGATCAAATCGTTGCAGGTAAAACGATGCGCGACCATTTTAAATTTGCAATTGCTTATTGGCACAGCCTATGTGGCCAGGGTGGAGATCCATTTGGACCAGGCACACAGCAGTTTCCTTGGGATGCTTCCTCAGATCCGATACAAAGAGCGAAAGACAAGGCAGATGCTGCATTTGAATTGATTACCAAACTGGGATTTGACTATTTCTGTTTCCACGATGTAGACTTAATTGAGGAGGCACCAACTTTGACTGAAAACGAAAAGCGTTTGCAGCAAATCACAGATTATATTGCAGAAAAGCAGCAAGCTTCAGGTGTAAAGCTGCTTTGGGGGACCGCAAATTGTTTTTCAAATCCAGTTTATATGAATGGAGCGGCAACAAATCCTGATTTCAATGTGGTTGCACGAGCGGGCGCCCAAATAAAGATGGCTTTAGATATCACAATAAAATTAGGGGGAGAAAATTATGTTTTCTGGGGGGGAAGAGAAGGCTATATGTCTTTACTGAATACAGATATGAGCAGAGAATTAGACCACATGGCCCAACTCCTTACACTCGCTCGAGATTATGCTCGAGCACAGGGTTTTAAAGGAAACTTTTTTATTGAACCTAAGCCCATGGAGCCCATGAAACACCAGTACGACTTTGATGCGGCAACAGCAATTGGATTTTTAAATAAATACGGACTAGCAAAGGACTTTAAGCTCAATATTGAAGTGAATCACGCTACTTTGGCACAGCATACCTTTGAACACGAACTAGCTGTGGCTGCAGATGCGGGACTTTTGGGGAGTATTGACGCCAATAGAGGAGATAATCAAAATGGGTGGGATACCGATCAATTTCCCGTTAATATTTACGAAGTAACAGAAGCCATGCTGGTCTTTCTTAGAGCGGGAGGATTGCAAGGAGGAGGAATTAATTTCGATGCCAAAATCAGAAGAAATTCAACAGATTTAGAAGATATTTTTCATGCCCATATAGGGGGTGCAGATGTATTTGCGCGCGCTTTAGTTGCTGCAGATCGTATAATGCATCAGGGAGGTTTAGAGGAACTCAGGGCTGCACGTTATGCTTCCTTCGACCAGGGTGAAGGAAAGCGCTTTGAAGAAGGAAAACTCAATTTAGAAGACCTGACAAAAATTGCACTCCAAGGATCTACGCCAAAACAAATTAGTGGGAAACAAGAACGTTATGAAAATATCCTTAACCAATATATCTAATTATAGTGTCTTCAAGATAATTTCGATCTTGTTTTTGTGTTTGCTATATCTACAATGCACAGAGGAAAGTAAACCCAAATACTCCCCTCAGATTAAGGAGGGTATGGTCTATATTCCTGCAGGTAATTATAAAAGGGGTAGTATTGATGTGGAAGCACGAGCAGATGAGTCTCCTATACACCAAGTAGAGGTTGCTGCTTTTTGGATGGATCAGACTGAAGTTACCAATGCACAATTTAAAGCTTTTGTAGAGTCTACAGGATATATTACTACAGCTGAAAAAAAACCAGAATGGGAAGAGTTAAAAAAAGAGCTTCCTCCAGGTACACCAAAACCGAATGATTCTTTATTACAAGCAGCCTCTTTAGTTTTTGTGCCTACAGGGGGACCTGTAAATTTGAATGATTATGGCGCCTGGTGGCAATGGAAACCGAAGGCCAATTGGAGACAACCCAGAGGAAAGGGAAGCTCGATAGAAGATAAAATGAACCATCCAGTAGTTCATATCTCGTGGTATGATGCCCAAGCTTATGCAAAATGGGCTGGAAAGCGCTTACCCACGGAGGCGGAATGGGAATGGGCTGCTCGAGGGGGAAATAATGAATATCGCTATCCTTGGGGCAATGAAGCCCTAAACTCAGGAACAGCAAAAGCCAATACCTGGGAAGGGGCGTTTCCTTATCATAATACCCAAAAAGATCAATTTTTTTATACAGCACCGGTAGGGGTTTATGAACCTAATGCCTATGGTTTATACGATATGGCAGGAAATGTTTGGGAGTGGTGTTCAGATTGGTATGACTATACCTATTATAGCGGCTTTAAAGATCAAAAAGTAGTAAATCCGCAAGGTCCAGATGCTCCTTATGACCCCTATCAGCCCTATCTGAAACAAAAAGTAATGCGTGGCGGCTCTTTTTTATGTAATGAAGCCTATTGTTCGGGCTACCGTGTAGCTGCTAGAATGAAATCAACCCCAGATACAGGTCTTCATCATACAGGTTTTAGACTTGTAAAGTCTGCAAACTAACTGTTTATTTATTTACTCTCAAAAAAAATGACACAGTGTCATTTTTTTTATTAGTTTCGTTATAAAGTATTGCTATGAAAATTTTAGTTTGTATAAGTCAGGTTCCAGATACCACTTCAAAAATTAATTTTATTGAAGACAATAAAGCTTTTGATAACCAAGGAATTACCTATGTGATCAATCCGAATGATGAATTTGGACTTACCAAATCCATTAGACTTCAACAACAAGAACAGGCTGAGGTAGTAGTTGCTTCTGTAGGGGATACCTCAGCGGATGCAATCCTGAGAAAATGTCTAGCCATAGGTGCTGACCGTGCTGTTCGAATTGATACACAACCCCAAGACGGCTTGTATGTAGCCCATCAATTGGCGTCTTTCGCTGCTGAAGAAGCTTTTGATTTAATAATTACAGGTAGAGAATCTATTGACTATAACGGAGGTATGGTGGGTGCAATGCTTGCCGAACTCCTTCAAATTCCTTTTGTTACGAATTGTATTAACCTTGAGAAAAAGGGCGCTGAAATTCATTTAGAACGAGAAATTGATGGAGGTAAGGAAAAGCTAAAAGGTGAATTTCCGCTGGTGATAGGTGCCCAAAAAGGATTGGTAGAAGAAAAAGATTTGATAATTCCCAATATGCGGGGGATTATGCAAGCGAGACAAAAGCCACTTACTATAAGAGCTGCTGAAGAATTGGAGGTTTCTAGTTCCACGCTAAACTATGAAAAACCACCTGCCAAGGGACCCGTAAAATTAGTCGATCCAGAGAATCTTGACGAGCTCATTGATTTATTACAAAACGAAGCTAACGCCCTTTAAAAATCATAAATATGTCGGTACTAGTCTATATAGAAAGCCAAGATCAACAGATAAAAAAATCAAGCTTAGAAGTAGCAGCCTATGGTCGGGCAGTAGCAGATGCCATGAATACTTCACTTATTGCGGTGACCTTTGGTCTAGCATATTCTGAGCTACTCAGCCATTATGGTGTAGACAAGGTTTGTAATGTACAAACAGAAGGCGCCTCTTATTTTAACTTAAGTCGACATAGCGCTACTTTGGCTAGAGTAGCTTCTGAGGAAAAAGCGGCCGTCCTAATTGTCAGTGGTTCTGCCAATGGACGCTATCTAGGACCTGCAGTAGCAATGAAATTTGAGGCAACCTATTTTTCGAATGTAATTGGTCTTCCCCTTTCTTTTGCACCACTTAAAGTAAAACGGTCTTGTTTTACCAATAAAGCTTTTAATTACAGTACTTCCCATAAAGAGAAAGTAGTACTTTCTTTAGCCGCGAATACCTATGGTATTTTTGAAAAAAAGGTGAATATGGACCAAAGGACTGTTCAATATGCTTCAAGTACCTCTACGCTTGAAGTGGTTTCAGAAGAAAAATCAACACAGCAAGTGAGTATAGCGGATGCAGAGATTGTCGTATCAGGGGGTCGAGGATTAAAAGGACCTGAAAATTGGCACCTTATCGAAGATTTGGCTGCCGTATTAGGAGCGGCAACGGCCTGTTCTAAGCCTGTTTCAGATATGGGTTGGCGTCCACATAGCGAACACGTTGGTCAAACTGGAAAACCAGTGGCTTCTAATCTCTATATTGCCATTGGAGTATCTGGGGCCATTCAGCATTTAGCTGGAATCAACTCTTCTAAGATCAAAGTAGTCATCAATAATGATCCTGAAGCTCCTTTTTTTAAAGCAGCTGACTATGGAGTTGTGGGGGATGCTTTTGAAGTCGTCCCTGTTTTGATAGAAAAACTCAAGACGCTTAAAGGAAATTGAATGTTTTTTAATAATTTTAAGTTTCTAAACTTTAAAATTATGAAGACCAAATATTTACTTCCCCTTTTCTGTAGTTCCTTGCTATTAATAGGTTGTCAAAATACCTCTAAAAAAGAGGAACAAAAAAATCAAGAAGTGGCAGAAAGTCCTGAAACAGAGTGGACCTTATTGAGTCAGGAAAATTCACTTGAAGGGTGGCATATTTTTCAAAATGAAGACGGAAATAAAACAGGTTGGTCAGTGGCTGAGGGTGTATTTACCTTTGACTCAGAAGCCGCTCAAGGAAAGGGTAATAAAAGTTTGATTACAGATGAAAAATATAAAAATTTCGAAATACAATTTGAGTGGAAGCTCTCTCCCAATTCCAATAGTGGGTTTATGTGGGGCGTAAGTGAAGAGTCTCAATATGACCATCCTTATGTGACCGGTCCTGAAATCCAAATTATTGATGCGGAGATTTATGGAGTGGATCCCAAAAATCAAATTCATACTACAGCGGCCCTCTATGACATGATTGCGCCTGACCATGTAATGGCTAAAGAGGCAGGGGAGTGGAACAGCTATCACATTACCATTAACCACAATACCAACTTAGGGACTGTAATCCATAACGGTGAAGAAATCAATCGTTTTCCTTTACACGGTCCGGAGTGGGACGCGATGGTGAAGAATAGTAAATTCGCGGATATGGAAGGTTTCGGGAAATACCAAGAAGGACATCTTTGCTTACAGGATCACCCTGGAGTGATTTCTTACCGTAATATTAAAATACGACGACTCTAGTCATGTACTCAAAATACCGCATTTTATCCCTACCCTATAGGCTAATGGCTTTAGGGATCGTGGTATTTTTACTTTTCCCTTCTTTACTCAAAGTTTCACATGCCTACCAGTATCATACTGTTCAAAATGAATGTAAGCACAACACGACCCACCTTCATTCCAGTCAGTCTCACAATGATGCTTTAGATTATTACTTTCAAGTTTTAGCAGATTCAGAGTGGTTTCAATATGAGTTAAAGAAGCCCATATTTAGTTCTGATAAAGTCGAAAATTATAAGTCTTCCTCTTATACAACTGAAGTTTACCGCTTTAATACGCGCGGTCCGCCCTTTTTTAGATTTTAATACTTGTAATAATAAAGGCTAAACAAATAGCCATATTTTAATCTAAAAAACAACAATCATGAAAAAAGTATTTTCAGTGATGCTATTCGCATCACTACCCATAATTAGTTTATTTAATGCGTGTTCTAAAGAAGATCCAGAAATTGTCGAAGAACAAGAATTAATCACAACTGTAATCCTAACACTCACTTCAAATGGAGCTCCTGATCAAAGTGTACGTTGGACATTAGAGTCAGCGGATACGCCCACTATCTCACTACAAGTCAATCAAGAATATAAAGTAGCAATTTCTTTTCTAGATGAAAGTGATCCTCAAGATATCGAAGATATTACAGAAGAGGTAAGAGAAGAAGCTGATGAACACCAGGTATTCTATGAGTTTTCAGACGTGAACGTTTCATATATTTCAGGAGAGGGCGACACAATTGATGAGGATAATAATCCGGTCAATGTCAATACGCTTTGGACTGTTACTGATTCTGGTTCGGGAAGTGTAACTGCATATTTGATTCATGAGCCTATTTCTAAAATAAGTAGTACGCGTGATGGGTTCGGAGGCGAAACAGATGTACAAGTCAGTTTTCCAATTGTGATTACTGAATAAACTGTTTAATTTATTGAATCAAATAAAGTTTTTTGTCCCTTTAACGTTACTTGCTTTGGCAACGGTAAAGGGACAACTTTGCTCTTTAACTTTAGAAGGAAGAATAATTGACCTACATGAGGGTACCCCAATTTTTGGTGCAGTAATATCAATAGAGGGGACCACTCTTTTTGGGCAATCAGATGAAAGGGGCTATTATAAAATACCTGAAGTTTGTAAAGGTTCTTTGAAACTAAAAATTACACATGAGCAGTGCAATACCATTGAAAAAACCCTTTTTTTAGAGAGTAATAGGAATCAAAATTTTGAATTAGAGCATCATATCAATGAACTCAATGAAATCATACTCTCAGAGGCCGCTGTGAATCAACTTAATTTAAGTTTGACTGAGTCACGGCTTAATGCGGAAGAAATTGCCAAATTAAGTAATGATAATCTGGCAGAAGCTTTAAGTGGAATGGCGGGAGTGTCTGTATTAAAAACAGGAAGTGGAATTGCTAAACCTATGATTCACGGGCTCTATGGAAGTAGGGTGGCAATTGTTGCTGATGGAATGCGCTTGCAAGATCAAGAATGGGGGGCAGACCATGCACCAAATATAGATTTAAATGGTTTTGAATCAGTACAAGTTGTGAAAGGAGTGGCAACCTTAAGGTATGGAGGTGATACTCCCGGAGGAATGATTGTGCTTAACCCGCAAAAAGCATATTTAGCAGATAGCCTCTATGGTGCTTCGGTAATTAATGGCGTAACAAATGGCAAAGGAGGCAGCATGAGTGCTAAATTGACAAGGACTTTGTCAAATGGGTATTATTATTCGGGTCAATTTAGCCTTAAGCAATTTGGCGACCGAAAGGCACCAGATTATATACTCACTAATACAGGTTTAAAAGAATACGCTGTAGGGATGCGTATGGGAAGAAATAAAATAGTAAAGGGTTGGCATCTTGATTACAGACATTTTCAAAATACGACTGGAATATTAAGAGCAGCACATATAGGGAATATTGAAGATTTATTACGGGCCATTGAATCCAGTATACCCTTGCGAATCGACCCTTTTAGTTACACCCTCGATGCCCCAAAGCAAGAAGCCAAACATCAAAATTTACAGGCCCATTTTTTTAATGAGCTGAATGACCAATCTAAGCTAATTTTAAATTATTCATACCAACGCAGCAATCGAAAAGAATATGATGTGCGCAGAGGTAATAGGTCTGGACAAGCAGCCATCGATCTAACCTTAAATACCCATGATTTTCTGGGAAGAATAGAATGGGACAAAAATTTTGATTGGAATTTTGAATGGGGGTTAAATGGAATGATTCAGGATAATTTTTCAAACCCAGAAACAGGGGTTAAAAGACTTATTCCAGATTATATAAAAGTTCAAGCCGGCAGCTACCTCACAGGAAGCTATCGTCCTTCGACCACTTTTAATTGGGAATGGGGATTCCGCTATGATCAAATAGCTATAGACGCAAAAAAGTTTTACGATACCAAAATTTGGAATGAAAGCGGATACAGCAGTCGTTTTTCCGATATTGAGACCAAAGATTTCGGTACTCAAATCTTAGTGAATCCAAAACTCAATTATGGCAATTTTAGCGGACAAACGGGAGTAGCCATCCAATTGGGAAAAAACTTAACAACCAGATTTTCTTATCTACATACCCAACGCGCACCCAATATTTCTGAATTATTTAGTGATGGATTGCACCACTCTTTAGCAACGATTGAATACGGGAATTTACTCTTGGATAAAGAAATCTCCCATAAGCTACTACTGGGAATCAATCATACAGGAGGGAGTTTAAAATACGGTATTGAACCTTATGTGAACTGGATTAGTGATTTTATTTTTATTCAACCCACAGGAGTAGAGTTAACCATAAGAGGGGCTTTTCCTGTTTGGGAGTATCAAGCTACAGATGTATTGATGTGGGGAGGGGATGCTTATATTGAAATGACACCCCATACCAATATTCAATATAAAGCAGCGGCAGCTTATACCTATGCACAAGATCAACTAGCACAAAACCCTCTTATTAATGTGCCTCCTTTTTCTCTCTCACAACAGCTTAGCTATCACTTTCCCAAATCCGCTTTAGAATTTGAATTGGCCCATCGTTATACCGCAGCTCAAAAGCGCTTTCCCAATACCAATTTTTATATAAGTCAAATTGAGTCAGGAGCTCGAGTCCAAAAAGAAATAGACATCAGTACGCCGCCCCCCGCTTTTCATACGTTTGATTTGTATCTGACCTGGCCGATTCAACAGCAAAGCAAAGTCAATACATCTTTGCGTATTATTATACAAAATATCACCAATACTACTTATTTTGATTATTTAAATCGATTGCGGTTTTACTCTGCTGAATTGGGTCGTATTGCGCAGATTCAGCTTATTTTTCGTTATTAACGATAACGGTTTTAAAAGTTCTAAACCCTTCTTTTACAATTAGTAGAAGCAAAAGTGATAAACACTTATACTGAAGTTCTAATTTACAGGATTTGATCATTTTTTTCTTTTTTAAAAGCGTTTAAAGCGACTTTTTTATAAATTATACTGTCTTTTGGTTTCTACTCTTTTTTTCTGAAAAATTGAACTAATTGTAAGTACTAAAAATTGGGTAGTCTAGGGGAAAAAGAAGAGGTAAAATTTGCAAAATGAACAGCTATTTTTATGCTTTTTTATTGATGTGTTCTCCGCTGCTTTCTATAGCGCAGGAGCCAGCAGACTTGATTGAAAATCCGGAGGCTTATGCAGATCCCTCATCAGCTACACAATTTGCCTTTGTGCAAGAACTATTGTATATAGCAGGCTATGTTCCTGAACAGATCGATATTTATCAAACGCTACCCAATTATGCACATGTCTATCGGGTAAAATTAGATTCTGTCAATGGAGGCTTTATTTTTGTGCGTTGGAATAAAAAAGAACAAAGACATGTTGTCGCTAATAAAATGATTGACCCAGGATTGTATTATAATCTTAATGCAGCACAGGAAATTTTGAGAATGCAGACCGATAAAGCGACTTTTTCAACTGAAGATATAAGTTTACAAGCAAGCGACCAATTTAAACTGAGTGGGCAAGATATAAATGGTTTAAGAAAGGCTTATGAGGAAAAGCTCGAGGCACAAAAAAAGGTACAAGCCAATATGCATCAGGAACAACTCAACCGAGCCCAACGCAAGGTAGAGCGTAAAAAAAGTAAATCTAAAAATTGATTGTAAGAATATTTCCCTCTAGACTTGCTTCATAACAGGTTAATGACCCGTTACAATTGGCGCCATATGAATTTCCGTGATTACTGCACGTAAAGTTATTTCCATCAAATGACCAAAAGTCCCTGGCTCCCTGGTGTGGACATGCATTATCAAATACCCTTATTTCGTCTTCACTAATTCTGACTAAAAGAATATTCTCGTCTTTGAAATTTACCCACCCTCCTATTTCTTGCAAATCTGAAAATCGATTATCATCAAGATTTATTTCGAGTTTTTTAGCCGTATTACCTTCATTAGCTGGATTATTAACTGTGGAATTCGAATCCACTTCTGGTTGCTCTTCTTCTGTCGCACAAGCCTCTATAAGTGGAATGCCAAATGCGGCCAAAACAAAAGGCTTACAAGCAGTTTTAAGGAAATTTCTTCGATCGTTCATTACTTTTTTGTTTAAATATAGTATAAAATAATTAAACAAAATTAAATTCTTCATTTAAAATTGATTTATTTTTGTGTTATGAAAAAGAAATTGTTTTCCCTCTTTTTATTGATTTCCGCTTTTACAGTCGCTCAAAATACAGGAAGTGTAAGCGGACGGGTACTTGACGCGCAAAGCCAGCTGCCTTTAGGTGGCGCTACTGTTTTAATAGTGGGAACTTCCACGGGCGTAGTAACTGATGCAGAGGGATATTTTAAGATAGAAGAGATCCCTGCACAATCCTACAATATTGAAGTAAGTTACCTCGGCTTTGAAACCCAGACTTTGTATAACTATATCATTAAGTCTGTAGGTAATATCCCCTTGCGGTTTGAATTGGAAGAAGTGGCTGAAAATTTAGAGGAAGTGGTTTTGGTTCAAAGTCCTTTTAAAACAAGTAAAGAAACGCCCCTTTCAACCCAAACTTTTTCTGCTGTAGAAATTGAAACTTATCCGGGGGGAAATAATGATATCACGAAAGTGGTACAAAGCATGCCCGGTATTTCGCCCTCAATTGGTGGGTTTAGAAATGACATTATCATACGAGGGGGTGCACCGAATGAAACGGTTTATTACTTAGATGGTGTGGAGATTCCTAATATTAATCATTTTAGTACACAAGGCAGTGCGGGCGGACCTGTAGGGATGGTAAATGTTTCTTTTATTAGGGAGGTTACTTTATCTAGTTCCTCTTTTGGTGCGGAATATGACAATCCGCTATCAGGAATTTTAGCTTTTGAACAGCGCGAGGGAGACAATACAAAATTTGGAGGAAATTTTAGAGTTGGGGCGAGTGAAACCGCATTAACGCTTGAAGGGCCTTTATTCAGAAGAAATAAAGAAGTCCCATCAAAAACAAGTTTTTTATTTTCTGTTAGGAGAAGCTATTTGCAGTTTTTATTTGAACTGATAGGACTCCCGATACGACCCGATTATTGGGACTATCAATGGAAAATTAAACATGAAATTGATGCCTATAATACCCTCAATTTTATTGGTATAGGATCGATTGATGATTTTTCTGTCAAGGCCCCCGATGAATTTGATGCTGCCCAGCAAGCCGATCTCGAGCAGGTTCCTATCATTGACCAACGAAGCGCTACGGTGGGGCTTTCTTGGAAACGTAGTTTTAAAAATGGCAAAGGCTTTATGAATACAGTACTCAGTACGAATCGCTTAGACAATCGTTTTGCCCGTTATCAAGACAATACTACAAAAACAGGAACTATTTTTCAAAATGACTCCTTCGAAGGAGAAACGAAATTACGTTTCCAAGCCACGCAATTCTCTGATAAATGGAAATGGTCTGCAGGCTTTAACATTCAAAATTCAGATTATCAGAATAATACACAATTTATCTTTTATGATATTGCCTACCTCACAATGCTTAATTTTTTAAAGTACGGATTGTTTATTAAAGGGACTCGTTCCTTTCTCAATGATCGGATGGATTTTTCTTGGGGTATTCGCTCAGATGCGGACAGCTTTTCTTTAGGGTCTAATTTATTAGACAACCTTTCCCCTAGAGCCTCCCTCTCCTATGCATTAGACGAGCGCCAACAGTGTAAATTGAATGCATCAATTGGACGGTATTTTAAAATACCGACTTATACCATGCTCGGTTTTCAGAACCAGCAAGGCCGTTTTATCAACCAAGAGGCTGCCTATACACAGAGTAATCATTATGTAATGGGATTTGAATACAATCTAGGTGCTGCTTCTCGTTTTACTGTTGAAGGTTTTAGAAAAGACTATTTTAATTATCCCATATCTGTCATTGATGGCGTATCACTTGCCAATAAAGGCGGTGGATTTGAGGTCTTGGGGAATGAGGCCATTATTTCTGAAGGGACAGGTGAGAGTAAGGGGATAGAAGTTTTATTTCAACAAAAACTTGCCAATAACTTTTATGGCATTTTTGCGTATACCTTCTTTTCAAGCGAATTTACGGGTGCGGATGGCATCCTGAGGCCTTCAGTTTGGGATAGCAGACACTTAATTTCTTTTTCAGGCGGTTATAAATTTAATCGCAATTGGGAATTGAGTGCCCGTTGGCGATTTGCAGGGAAAAATCCCTATGTTCCAGTAAATTTGGAGGCAAGCCTCGCCGCTTATCCTGAGCTAATTCTTGACTACAACCGCTTAGGAGAAGTACAACTCAATAGTTTTAATTTGGCCGATATTCGAATTGATAAAAAGTGGAATTTTAAATCACTTTCTTTTAATTTTTATTTTGAAGTTCAAAACTTTTTGGCCCAGCCCAATCCTACTCCTCCTGAATATGGCTTAAGTCGAAATCCAGATGGAAGTTTGATTACGCCTACAAGCCTCGTTGAATTAAATTTGAATGACAATAATAATACACCCCTCCCCACTTTTGGCTTAGTTCTTTATTTTTAAATTAAAGCTCTAATAAACCCTCTGGGAGTTTTACATTGATTACCTTTTGCTTTCGGTCAACATGTAAAATAAAATCGTCATGTATGGGAATCAAATGTATTTTTTTGGAATGGGACTCAATTTCAAATAGGGCCTGCGCCCCTTGTTCTACCACACCCTTAATGTGACCGATCAGCTGATCTGCTTCTTTGAGCTCATAGCCAATCACTTCATGGTAGTAAAATTTATTTCCTTCTAAAGGGGGGAGAAGTGATAAAGGGAGATAAAGTGCGGTTTTCAGGAGGACCTCTGCCTCTTGTTCAGTTTTTACTTCTTCAAAGGCGACTCGAAGTAAATTCGACTTGTGTAATTGACATCTTCGAATAAAAAAAGGAACCAAACCTGTGGGTAATTCCACAAATATTGATTCCAATTGTGTATAGTCTTCTGGATTATCGCTGTCTACTTTGACAAGAAGCTCCCCTTTAAAGCTGAATTTTCCAACGACGGTACCTACATAAAAGCAGTCTTCTTTCCGCATTGTGGACTAAGAAAGCAATTTAGGCTTCTTCCTCTTCTGAAGTTTCTTCTGAGGTGGGCGCCTCTGCTTCTGCTGCAGGCGCTTCAGTATCAGCAGCTGTTTCTTCTACTGCTGCTTCACTGGGTGCCTCCTCTGTTACTGCTTCTGGAGCTGCTTCGGCCTCTGCTTCAGCTGGCGTATCGCTTGGAGCCTCCCCTGCTACTGCTTCAGGAGCTTCTTGTTCGGCAGCTGCACCAGGAGTAGCCTCCTCAGCAGACTCTGCAGTTTCTTCAGTTGAAGCTTCATTGGCTTCAGCCTCAGCTGCTGCTGCTTCGGCCTCTGCTAAACGTTTTTCACTTACCGCTTTTTCGTCTGATAAACGCTTGGCTTTAGCGTCTTGTTCCTGCTTGGTAAGTCCTTCTTTTTTAGCTTGAATTTTCGCTTCTTTTTCTTCTAGCCAAGCAGTAAATTTTTTCTCTGCTTGCTCTTCAGTAAGAGCGCCTTTTCGGATACCACCATTGAGGTGGTGCTTAAGAAGTACCCCTTTGTAGGAAAGTAGCGTGCGCGCCGTATCGGTGGGCTGTGCTCCTTTTTCAAGCCAATCAATGGCATTGTCGATTTGAATCTCGACAGTTGCGGGATTGGTATTGGGATTATAAGTTCCTAATTTTTCGAGGTAACGTCCGTCTCTCTTTGAGCGTGCGTCGGCGGCAACAATCCAATAAAAGGGTTTGCCTTTTTTACCGTGTCTTTGTAGTCTAATTTTTACGGGCATATCACATTAATTTATGAGGATTCCCGATCCTCTGGTTATTAATTCTGGGCTGCAAATATAAATTAAATTCTTATTAAGTCAGCAAAATAGAAGAAAATTTGCCCTCTAATAACTTTTGTAGAGGAAGAGATCTGGTGAGTCGGCATTTTTATCAGCAAAGAACCCCCGGCTGTTCCGCCAAAAACATTCACACGCACAACCGTGTTACCGAGGGCCTAAATCATAGATGATAGTGCGTCTTGTTTTTGGCGTACTATAAAAATATTAAATTTTCTAATCTCTCCCGCTATTTTTTGATCAAATATTATTCTTGTAGGAGGCGATAAAAAAATGTAATTTTGCGCACTTAAAATTGATTCTAAGCATATGAATATTAGCAAAACGGATTTGGATGCACTAAATGCAGTAGTAACAATTACTTTAGACCGAAAAGACTATGAAAAAAGAGTGGATTCAGTATTGGGTGATTACAAAAAAAATGCCAATATCCCTGGCTTTAGAAAAGGGCACGTTCCCATGGGAATGATAAAAAAACAATACGAAAAAGCAGTTATTGCTGATGAAGTCAATAAACTTTTACGTGATAATTTAGAAAAATATATTCAAGAAGAAAAAATTGAACTTCTTGGAAACCCTCTTCTAAAGCTACAAATGGTGCATTTGACTGGAATGCGGATCAACTCGATTTTGAATTTGAATTGGGTCTTGCGCCACAATTTGAAGTCAAGCTCAACCAGCTAAAAAAAGTTACACATTACCAAGTAGAGCCTGAAGCTAAAATGGTAAATGAACAGTTGGATTATATCCAAAAACAATATGGAAAATTAGTTTCAAAAGACAAAGCAGAAAAAGGATACGAACTCACGGCTCAATTTAAAAACGAAGCTTTTGAAATCGATAAAATCAGCGCCCTGTCACTTGTTGATATTAAGTCCAAAAAGGCGCTAACTGCATTAAAAGAAACGCAAGTAAATAAAGCCCTTCAGTTTCCGATTAAAGGCTTATTTAAAGACGAGGATACATTGAAACGGCTACTGTCACCCAAAGAAGATCAACTGGACGCCCTCAAAAAAGAAAAAATAGAAATAATACTTAAAGAAATCAATGAGCGTATACCCGCTGCATTAAACCAAGAGCTCTATGATAAGCTTTATGCACCGGGCACAATTACTTCAGAAAAAGAATTAAAAGACAAAGTAAAAGAAGATTTGAAAAAGCAGTTTGAACCTCAGGCTGACCAAAAGTTGCTTAATGACATTACCGAATATTTAGTAGAAAAAACCAAATTCAAATTGCCAGAAGATTTTCTCAAACGCTGGATGCAAAGTTCAGGTAAAGAAGAATTGACAGCCGAACAAGCAGCAGAAGAATACAAAAAGTCTGAAAAGGGGATTCGTTATCAGCTTATTGAGGGAAAAATTATTTCCGAAAATAAATTAGACCTCAGTTTTGAGGAACTTAAAGATTATGCGGGGACACTCGTAGCCAACCAAATGCGACAATACGGCCAGGCGCCAGATGAGAAACAAATTGAGGAAATAGTGGCTCGCGTCCTAACAAACCAGGAGGAGACCCGACGTATTTCAGAACAATTAATGAGTTCTAAACTATTGAACTTCTTCAAAGAAAAGGCACCTTTAAAGCAAAAGAAAGTAAGTTTTGATGCCTTTGTAAAAGAGGCATACGGGAAAGCTTAAAATTTTCCTTAATTTTAAAAAAATAATAGGATGAACTACGGTAAGGAATTCAAAAAATACGCAACAAAACATCATGGTATTAATGCGATGTATTATGACAAGATAGTCAGTAGTATGACCCCTTATATTATTGAAGAACGCCAGCTTAATGTGGCACAAATGGATGTTTTTTCTCGCCTGATGATGGACAGAATCATGTTTTTAGGGACAGCCATAGATGATCATGTAGCCAATGTTATTCAAGCTCAACTTTTATTTTTACAAAGCACCGACGCGAATAGAGACATACAAATGTATATCAACTCGCCAGGGGGGAGTGTCTATGCTGGTTTGGGAATTTATGATACCATGCAGTTTATCAGCCCCAATGTAGCAACTATATGCACAGGTATTGCTGCTTCTATGGGTGCTGTTTTATTATGTGCCGGCCACCAAGGTAAGCGCTCAGCCTTACCCCATGCCCGCGTGATGATACACCAACCCTTAGGAGGTGCGCAGGGCCAAGCCTCTGATATAGAAATTACCGCACGAGAAATTCTTAAGCTTAAAGATGAACTTTATCAAATCATTGCCAAACACTCTGGTCAAAAAATTGAGAAAGTGAATAATGACAGCGACCGAGATTATTGGATGAAAGCGGAGGAAGCCAAACAATACGGAATGGTTGATGAGGTGCTTCAAACAACTTCTAAATAATTACAACTGATTTGAGTAACGCTGATCTTACTTGTTCTTTTTGTGGAAGGCCCAAGCCAGACACCCAAATTCTCATTGCAGGTCTAGACGCCCATATATGTGATCGCTGTATTAATCAGGCGTATGGGATCGTGCAGGAAGAAATAAGTCAGGAAGAACAGTCAGCTCAGGAGGGAATTGAACTCAAGGCTCCTAAAGAAATCAAGGCGTTTTTGGACACCTATATTATCGGTCAAGAGAACTCAAAAAAAGTACTCTCAGTAGCCGTTTATAACCACTATAAAAGACTCCTTCAAAAAAAATCAAAAGATACAGTTGAAATTCAAAAAAGTAATGTCCTTATTGTGGGACCTACAGGTACGGGGAAAACTTTATTGGCACAAACAATTTCGCGTTTTCTCAATGTACCCCTTGCCATAGTAGATGCTACCGTACTCACAGAGGCAGGTTATGTAGGAGAAGATGTAGAAAGCATACTGTCTCGCCTGCTTCAGGCCGCAGATTACGATGTCAATAGTGCTCAGAAAGGGATTATTTTTATTGACGAAATTGATAAAATTGCGCGTAAGAGTGACAATCCTTCGATTACTCGAGATGTCTCAGGCGAAGGCGTTCAGCAAGCCCTCTTAAAACTATTAGAAGGGACAGTTGTCAATGTGCCTCCAAAGGGTGGGAGAAAACATCCTGATCAGAAATTTATCGAAGTAGATACTTCGAATATTTTATTTATTGCGGGTGGTGCTTTTGACGGTATCGAACGGCACATCAATAAACGTTTAAATCTGCAAGCCATAGGCTATACTACCGTTAAAGAACAAAAGCAAGTTGATAAAGAAGCCATTTTACAATATATCACTCCTAGAGATGTGCGTTCTTTTGGATTAATCCCAGAAATTATAGGGAGGCTTCCTGTACTTACCCATATGAACCCTTTGGATAAAACCACGCTTTTGTCCATACTTACTACTCCAAAAAACGCCTTAGTAAAGCAATATATTGAGCTATTTGAAATGGATGGTATCAAACTTCAATTTACTTCTGGAGCTTTAAATTTTATTGTAGAAAAAGCGATGCAATACAATCTTGGTGCACGTGGATTACGTTCCCTTTGTGAAGCGGTACTCACAGACGCGATGTACGAATTACCAAATTCTGAGGTCAAAGAACTTAAGGTAACTAAGCAATATGCAGACCAGAGATTGGCCAATATAGAACTACCTAAATTAAAAGTAGTTTCCTAATTTTTATTTAATACAAGGAGTTCTTCTAAGAATACTCTTGAATTGGAGAGTCTGGGGATTTTATGTTGTCCTCCCAATTTATTTTTTGAAGCCAGCCATTGGTAAAAAAGTCCTTTTTTTGCTTTGTGGAGCCTCAGGAGCTCGAGGCTCGATTTTCTTTTTGCTTCATAGTCTGAGTTTAATGCTTGTAAAGCCTCATCCAATAGCCTTGAAAACTGATTGATATCGTGCGGTTCTTTTTCAAATTCTATTACCCATTCATGTGCTCCCCGAGTATTACTTTCCATAAAAATGGGAGCGGCACTAAAGTTAGAGACCAAACTATTCGTTTTTTTACAAGCCCAACTTATCGCTTTTTCTGCATTGTCAATAATTAATTCTTCTCCAAAGGTATTAATATGACTCTTTGTTCTTCCCGTTACCTGTATCCGATAAGGAGATAAGCAAGTAAAGCGAATCGTATCCCCAATACGATAGCGCCAAAGCCCTGCATTGGTTGTAATTACAAGTTCATAATTGGTGTTAAGTTCCACCTCTTTTAATAATATCGCTTGAGGTTCACTGTGTGTCCCTTCTGCTTGAAAAGGGATAAATTCATAAAAAATACCATAGTCTAACATCAGTAGTAGGTCATCAGCATCATTGCGATCTTGTATACCAAAAAAACCCTCTGAGGCATTGTATATTTCATAGAATTGAAATCCATCTTTAGGGAAGAGACTTTTATAGATTTCACAATAGGGTTTAAAATTTATACCCCCATGAAAATACACTTCAGCTTCTGGCCAGACAGCTGAAAGGGTTTCAGATTTAGTTTCTTGCAAGACCCTTTGAAGGAGGATCAGCATCCAAGAGGGTACACCAGCCAAGCTGGTGACTTTCTCGGGCAGGGTCTCACTGACGATGGCTTTCATTTTCGTTTCCCATTCAGAGATTAAAGAAGTTTTTGAGCCGGGTGTACTGCTTAATTCTGCCCAGAAAGGCATATTTTGAATGATAATTGCCGAAAGGTCCCCAAAATAACTATTATTTTCAAGATAAAGCTCATGACTGCCCCCCAGCCTTAAACACTTACCACTCAATAGTTGAGAGTCTGGATTATTATTAAAGTATAAAGACAACATGTCTTTTCCGGCTTTGTAATGACAATCCTCAAGCGCTTCCGCACTTACCGGTATAAATTTACTTTTTGCATTGGTGGTACCACTGGATTTGGCGAACCATTTAATTGGGGTAGGCCAGAAAATATTCTGTTCTCCCTTACGACAGCGTTCTATCTGAGGGGCTAAAGTTTCATAGGTGCTCAAGGGAACTGTATTTCTAAACTCGCTGTAGCCTTTAATATTTTTAAAATCATAGCGCAGTCCCGTTTCTGTATTTTGAGCTTTTTGTAATAGATCCGCTAATAATTCGGTTTGTACTTCTTGAGGATACTTCATAAAAAGTTCCATTTGGTGGATTCTCTTTTTAAGAATCCAAGAAGCAATCGAATTAAATAGGGAAATGGGCATCAAATAATCATTATCTTACTGCTGTAAATTTAAAGAATATTCCCTAGCTCATGTTTACAGTAACTTTAAAAAAAATGCAAACAGAAAACCTGGATCTTGTTCATTATTATCTCACGGTAGAATCTGGGTTTTTAGCGCTCAATCAACTCCTCGATCAGCATCTGCAAATTACTGCTACCGGGACGCAATGTTTGAACTGCTATGCTGAGAAGCCCATTTTCAGACAAGGTTTTTGTCAGTCCTGTTTTTTTGAAAGCCCAGCAGTAGG
>WTIP01000051.1:42907-50346 GCA_011525195.1 Flavobacteriales bacterium
ACGGGTTTGTTTACAGTAACCAGGTATTCTTTTTCATGATTATTTCGGGCGCGAAGGATTTTATTGACAATATCCCCATCATTTGTGAGTAAAATCAACCCTTCGGAGGGCTTGTCTAGTCTTCCTATGGGAAAAATTCGGCTTGGGTAATTAATATAGTCTATGATGTTGTCTTTTTCAACACGGGTATCGGTGGTACAAACAATTCCAACGGGTTTGTTAAAGGCCAGATAAATAGTGCGCTCTTGAAGATTTTCGACCAGTACACCATCAATCTCGATACGGTCTGTAGGGACTACTTTTTGCCCCATTTCTACCTTTTTACCATTGACCTCTATGCGCCCAGCATCAATCAGCTTATCCGCAGCGCGTCGTGAGCAATGCCCAATTTCACTGAGGTATTTATTTAACCGCACTCCTTGCTCCTGTTGCTCCATGCCATTTAAATTTTCAATTCGTCTGTTGGTTTGAGCTCAAATTTTTTTCTAAACAAATAAACAAACAGATAAAGCAAAGGGGTATCTAGGGCAGCGATTAAAACTTTAAAAATAAAACCAGAAAGTACAAGTCCCCAGAAGGCTTCCCATTCTAGTACCCCAAACAGACTAAGTAGCCCAATTACAGAAAAAGTATCGATAAATTGAGAACTGAAGGTTGAAAAATTATTACGCAGCCACAGCATCCTACCCTGGGTAAGCTTTTTCCAAAAATGATAGATGCGAATGTCTATAAATTGAGCGAGGAGGTAAGCCATCATCGAAGCCAGTACAGCTACTGGGGAAAGCGCAAAGACTTTTTGAAAAGTAAGGTCGTCTACAGGGGAATTGGCCAAGGCTGGGACCGCATTGGCAATGCCCAAAATTCCCATAGAAAAAACGGAGGCGAAGATTCCGGCAACCACTACTTGATTGGCCTTTGTTTTCCCATAAATTTCTGAAATCAAATCAGTAATTAAAAAAGTAATAGGATAAGGGAGTATACCCACTGAAAGCTCAAAAAGTTGATTTCCAAAAAGATTGATTTCAAAGGGTTTCCAATAAAAAAATTTTTGAAAAATTAAGTTAGAAACTACCAGGGAGGTAATAAAAAGAGCGCCTAAATAAAGGTAGATTTTTTTGGCAAGTTCGGTTTTTTGTGGGGTCATTATTAATAGATTTTTAATTCAAAGGGCAGTACCGTTTGAAAATAATCAACAGGTTGAGACTGCTGTACTTGCTCTATTTTTGTTTGTAGGGATTGAGGGAGTATTGCATTGAACAGCTGTTTGATGCCCACAGTAAGCTGTAAGTCTGCAATCAGGCTTGAAAAATTCTCTTCAAATTTGGGATAGTCTACTGTATTGTATTCCTCAATTCCAGCGGCTTTTGCTGCTGCATCGAGCGTTTCGGGCAATCCCCCCAAGGCATCGACAAGGCCATTTTCTAATGCTTGATTTCCCGTCCAAACCCGACCTTGAGCGCGCTGTTCAACTTCCGCTTCAGAAAGTGATCGCCCCTGGGCGACCCGTTTTTTAAAAGTAGTATAAGTATGTTCAATTCCCTTTTTAAGCTGGGCATCAAAAGCAGGACTCAGCGGTTGAAAAATACTGTAACCCATTGCATTGGGATGGGTTTCTACAATTTCTGAATTAACCCCAATTTTATTAATAAATGAATGGGCATTAGGCAAAGTAGCAAAAACTCCTATTGAGCCTGTAATACTTAGAGGTTCAGCAAAAATCTGGTCAGCACCCGCAGCAATATAATAACCCCCAGAGGCGGCTGTATTTCCCATTGAGACCAAAAGGGGTTTTTCTTTTTTGACTGCCTCTAAGGCTTGCCATAATAGTTCTGAAGTAAGCGCACTACCACCCGGGGAGTCTATCCGAAGGACCACAGCTTTTACCCAATCATCTGTTGCCAATTCCTCAAGTGTTTCTGCAAAAACACCCTGTGCAATCGTTGAGCGGGTTCCTTCTCCATAAAGGATAGGGCCAGAAGCATAGACTACCGCTATACGATCTTTAATTTGTTTGTCGTAATCCTCACTACTTAGATTGATGGCACTAAGGCTCGTTGTATTGAGGTCCTTTTTGTCAGTCAAATTGAGTTTTTCTGCGATGAGGTCCTCCCAATCAGTTTCATAACCTAATCCGTCGATGAGTTGGGCGGTTTTGGCCTCTTGAGGGCTTGTTATTTTTTGTGCTAGAATTAACTGATCGAGACGTTCTGTGGGAAGGTTTCTACTCTTTGCAATTTCTTTTTTTAGGGTATCCCAGAGGTCCAAAAGTAACGATTTGATTTGTGTACGGTTGTCTTCACTCATTCGGTTCTCTAAAAAAGGTTCTACCGCGCTTTTATATTTGCCTAAACGGACGACTTCCATTTTGAGTCCATATTTTTCTTGAAAATCTTTAAAATAAAGTATTTCTGAGGCGAGCCCTTTAAATTCAATAGTACCCATAGGATTTACGATCAGGGTATCTGCAACAGAAGACAAATAGTACCCTTTTTGGGTCATGATTTCACCATATGCATAAATAAATTTCCCTGCATTTTGAAATTGCTTGAGCGCCTCTCTTATACTCCGTGTTTGAGACCAACCTGCCGTGATTAGATCTGCTCTCAATCGGATTCCTTTGATATTTGGATTCTTTTTAGCCTTTGAAAGGGCACTTAGAATTTCAGTAAGACCAAGGACCTCTTCATTGAGTTCAAAAAGAAGGGCAAGCTCATCAAATTCAGGATTTCGATCTGTAATAGGGACATTTAGATTGAGGTCTAGTATACTATTAGATTTTACTACTCCTTCAGTAGGCGGACTGACCAAAAGGCTTGCAGTGGCGGAGACCAGCATCAATACCAAAGCAAAAAAAAGCCCAATTGCTGTGAGTGTACCCAGAACAGCGGTAAGGAAATTTTTAAAAAAATTCATGAAGCTGTATTTATGCTCACAAATATAGGGTTTTGTAGCTTTGCGTTAGAAGCAACATTGTGTGAAAAAAATACAAGCACTCATTTCATTGGGGAGCAATTTGGGGGATCGTTTAAATCACCTATTAAAAGCCCTAATTTTATTAGAAGACAAGGGCATAAATATCCTTCAACTTTCTTCTTTATACGAAACACCCTCTTGGGGCTTTGACAGTACCCCTTTTTTCAATGCCTGCGCGCTGATTCAAACTAGGCTGACTCCGGATGAATTGGTTGCTCTTTTTTTGGATATTGAAAAGACGATGGGGCGATTTCGAAAAGAAAATTCGGGTTATCGTGCACGAGAGATTGATTTAGATCTGCTTTTTTATGAGCAGAAGCAGATCGACTTACCCCATCTTACCGTACCTCATCCGAGACTGCACTTGCGAAATTTTGTATTGGTTCCACTCAATGAAATTGCTCCTCACTGGGAGCACCCTACACTTCATCTGACAGTTGCGCAGTTGTATGCCCAAAGCCCCGATCCGGATCTTCCAAAAAAAAACCCCTTTTCTCACTGGGCCCCTCCACTATTCAGGACTTTTCCCTTTATTGCTATTGAGGGAAATATAGGAGTAGGAAAAACCACTTTTGCAAAGCAACTTCAAGCCCTTTACAAGACCTCATTTTTACAAGAGACTTTTGCAGACAATCCCTTTTTAGAGTCTTTTTATACAGATCCAAAAAAATATGCCCTGGCTGTAGAAACTGCTTTTTTTAATGCGCGTATTGAGCAAAATCAGGTATTTTGGAAAACAAATAAACCTCCTATAGTGGCAGACTATACCCTTCAAAAGTCTCTTATTTTTGCGGCTAAAAACTTAACACCCTCTGATTTTACTGCTTTTAAGGCACGCTATAAGGACCAAATGGGAGGGATTAAACAACCCGATTTAGTGGTGTATTTGCACACCTCACTTGAAGCACTTCAGAGGCAAATAAAAAAAAGAGGCCGTTCTTATGAACAAAAAATCTCAACCCCCTACTTGCAACAAATTGAAGCGGGCTACCGAGCTCTAAAAGAGACAAAACTTCCATTTCCTGTGGTATCTGTGGGAACTGAAAACCTCGATTTTTTAAACGAGGAACAAGCATTTCACAAGCTCTTAAGACGGGTCTTTAAGGCTTCGTTTTTGTAAAAAATCCCAAAGTAAAATCCCTGCAGAGACACTAATATTGAGTGAATGTTTGGTTCCAAATTGGGGAATTTCAATTGCCTGTTTACATAGATTTACTACTTCTTGGTCTACGCCTTTTACTTCATTGCCAAAAACAAAAGCATAGTGGGTTTGCTTATCAGGCTGAAATTCATGTAGAGGCTGGGCTTTTTCAGTTTGCTCTACAGCCCAGACGCTGTACTTTTCACGTTGAAGCTTTTCAACCACAGCACGGGTATTTTGGGCGTATTCCCAGCTTACATTATCTGTCGCTCCCAGGGCCGTTTTATGAATATCCCGATGTGGAGGGCAGGCGGTAATACCACAGAGGTAAATTTTTTCGATTAAAAACGCATCCGCAGTACGAAATACAGAACCGATATTATTTAGACTACGGATATTGTCTAAAACCAAAACGAGTGGGGTCTTAGTGGCCGCTTCAAATTCTGTCACTGTTTTTCGCTCCAGTTCTTTGTTTTTTAATTTGCGCATATACGGTTAGAAAAAACAAAAGTACGGACTATTCTTTTTTCTGGCTGATTTGCCACTTTGTTTTTCTTTGAGCCATAAATTTTAAATACATTCGTACAAACCGTTTTGTTTTGGCAAAAGCAGCAAAAGAAACCCCTTTAATGAAACAATACAACCGCATTAAGGCGAAATATCCTGATGCGCTTTTGCTTTTTCGTGTGGGGGATTTTTATGAGACCTTTGGAGAAGATGCGGTAAGAGCCGCCAGTATTTTAGGGATTATACTGACCAAACGCGGAGCGGGAAGTACAAGTGAAACCGAATTAGCAGGTTTTCCTCATCATTCGCTCAATACCTATCTACCTAAATTAGTAAAAGCCGGCTGTCGGGTGGCTATTTGTGATCAATTAGAAGATCCTAAAATGGCCAAAACAATTGTAAAAAGAGGTGTCACCGAATTGATAACCCCCGGAGTGTCACTTCACGAAGATGTTTTGGATCAAAAAAAACACAACTATCTGGCAGCAGTCGTGTGGGATAAAAAATGGGGGGTTTCATTTTTGGATATTTCTACGGGTGATTTCTGGGTAGCGGAAGGCAATAAAGAACAACTCGAGCAATTGCTACAAAGCTTTGCACCCAGTGAGGTCCTTGTCCCCAAACCCAAAAAGAAGCTTTTTCTTCAAGAAATGGGAACCTCCTATCACTGTTTTTTTATGGAAGATTGGGCCTTTGAAGAAAGTACCGCACGTGAAAAACTAACTACTCACTTTCAGACCCATTCCCTTTCAGGTTTTGGTATAGAGGACTTCACCTCAGGAATTTCAGCAGCTGGAGCAGTATTGCACTATTTATCGGAAGCCCATCATGATAAACTACAGCATATTACCCAGCTACGACCCGTGGCTCAAGAGCGTTATGTATGGCTCGACCGCTTTACACAGCGCAACCTCGAATTGTTTTATCCTACTTATCCAGAAGGAGTTCCCTTAATTCAAATCATTGACCATACTCAAACAGCTATGGGTGCGCGATTGCTTCGACAATGGCTGGCTTTTCCATTAAAGGAGCAGGCACGTATCGAGCAGCGACATCAAATGGTACAGGATTTTTTCTCCAATGAGGCGCTTTTGAACACTACCCAAACCGCGCTCGCACAAATCATAGATATGGAGCGTGTAGTGGCTAAAATTGCGACAGAAAAAATTAGCCCGCGCGCATTAAATCAATTACAATATTCTCTTACTGCGTTAGAAAAATTAAAAGACGATCTGGGCAACAAAGGGAATAAAGCCCTGCAAAATCAATTAAAGGCGATCCCCGATACGAGCGCTATTCAGCAGCGTATCTCGGCAACCTTGGACCCTGAGGCCCCTGTATTGGTTTCTAAAGGACAAGTCATTGCAGCGGGCTTTTCTCAAGATTTGGATGCACTTAGAAATTTACGCGATACCTCCCAGTCACAGTTGGACGCTATGCTGGAACGTGAAACAGAACGCACTCAAATACCCTCACTAAAAATTGCCTTTAATAATGTTTTCGGTTATTATATTGAAGTGCGCAATACCCATAAAGACAAAGTGCCGGGAGAGTGGATTCGAAAGCAGACTTTAGTCAATGCTGAGCGCTATATCACGGAAGAGTTAAAAGCTTTTGAATCTGAAATTTTGAATGCGGGGGCACGCATTCAAGAATTGGAAAACGAATTGTATGCGGCATTGGTTCGTGGGCTTCAAAAAGAGTTGGAGGCCTTAAAAAGCAATGCCCAAGCCGTCGCCCAGTGGGATGTGCTGAGCTGTTTTGCGCAGACCGCATTAAAACACAATTATTGCCGCCCCGAATGGACAGAAGATACCCATCTTCATATTCAGGGTGCGCGGCATCCTGTTATTGAGCAGCAACTTGATCCAGGAACACCTTATATCTCCAACGACCTTACTATAGATCGAAAGACCCAACAAATTTTGATGATTACTGGACCCAATATGTCGGGTAAATCGGCTTTATTGAGACAAACCGCCTTGATCGCTCTTTTGGCTCAAATTGGAAGTTTTGTTCCGGCAACGAAAGTAAAGATGGGGATCGTCGATAAAATTTTTACTCGGGTAGGGGCCAGTGACAATATTTCGATGGGCGCTTCCACCTTTATGGTTGAGATGAATGAAACGGCTTCGATACTGAATAATATCTCTGAGCGCAGTTTAGTCTTATTAGACGAAATTGGCCGTGGGACCAGTACCTATGACGGAATTTCCATCGCTTGGGCAATAGCCGAATACCTTCACGAACACCCCTTCCGACCTAAAGTTTTATTTGCTACCCACTACCATGAGCTCAATGAAATGACGGCTACTTTTAAGCGAATAAAAAATTTCAATGTTTCGATTAAAGAATCTAAAGACGCGGTTTTGTTTTTACGTAAACTCGTTCCAGGCGGAAGTGCGCACAGTTTTGGAATCCATGTCGCCAAAATGGCGGGAATGCCCCAACATGTTTTGCAGACCGCCCAAGGAAAATTAAAAACCCTTGAAGCAACCCACCGCAGTACAGCACAAAATACAGGTGAAAAGGCAGGAAAAACGGAAGACCTACAGCTTAGTTTTTTTAAATTAGACGATCCACTACTTGAAGCGATACGAGATGAAATTACAGCCTTGGATATTGATACCCTAACTCCTGTAGAAGCCCTGATGCAACTCAATCAAATCAAGCGAAGGTTGTCACAAAAAAAGGGGCGTTGATCCAAAAGAAACCCTTTTTTTGTAGCCAAAAAATTAAATTTATTTTACATTTGCAATCCACTTTGCGAAAGTAGCTCAGGGGTAGAGCATCACCTTGCCAAGGTGAGGGTCGCGGG
>WTIP01000037.1 GCA_011525195.1 Flavobacteriales bacterium
TGTTAATGGTGTTAATAAGATGGAGCTGAGGATTGTTGTAACTTTGTCATAATCGATACACTAAATGTCTAAAAAGAAAAATGAACTTAAAAAGCTAGAAGGAAAAATCCATTTACTTTTCAAAAACACACCTCAATTTTTTTTTAACTACAAGCAAATAGCTGCTCTCCTTAAAGTAAAAGATACAAAAGGGAGAAATAATATAATTAGAGTTCTTAATGTACTCCACAAAAAAGAGATCATTTTTTCTGAACAAAGAGGAAAATACCGATTCAATAAAAAAAGAGTACAAACCCAGGAAGCGGTTGTCCGCATCATACCAACAGGTAAGGGGGTGGTAAAACTAAATGAATTTGAAGAAGAAATTATAATACCAAGAAAAGCCCTCAATACTGCTTTAGATGGTGATCTTGTTGAAGTTAATTTAGTTAGAAAAAACAAAAAAATAGAAGCCCATGTCATACAAATTAATAAGCGGTCAACAAAACCCTATGTGGGTGTTTTAGAACGACAAAAAGAGTTTGGTTTTGTAAATTGTAAAAGTCACAAAAGCTATACCGATTTTTTTATAGAGAAAGAAGAATTAAAAGCTTTTAAAGAAGGTGAAAAAGTAGTCGTACAGTTCAAGTCTTGGGACAAAAGCAAAGAGTCACCTCATGGAAAAATTATTAAACGTTTAGGAATTCCCGGAGAAACAGAAACAGAGATACATGCCATTTTGCATGATTATGACCTGCCTTATGAATTCCCAGAAGAGGTGCAAAAGGCAGCAGCCAAAATACCAATCACAATTTCAGAGGAGGAAATAAAGAAAAGAAAAGACTTCAGAAAAACCCTCACCTTTACGATAGATCCAAAAACAGCAAAAGATTTTGATGATGCCTTGTCTTTTAGGGCGCTAGAAAAAGGAGCCATAGAAGTAGGTATTCATATTGCAGATGTTTCTCATTATGTGTTACCCCATACAGAATTAGATCAAGAGGCCTATGAAAGGGCAACATCGGTTTATTTAGTAGACAGAGTTGTGCCCATGCTGCCTGAAGAACTTTCCAATAATCTGTGTTCTTTAAGACCCAATGAAGAAAAACTTACTTTTTCTGCTGTCTTTACGATAAATGAAAAAGGTATAATTACAAAAGAGTGGTATGGACGTACCGTGATTTATTCAGACTATCGTTTCGCCTATGAAGAAGTACAACATATGCTTGAATACAACCAACCAAATGTATCAGCAGAATTTTCTTTGAGCGGTCAAGCCTACACTGTTCCAGATGATATTTTCCAAGCCCTTATTACGCTTAATAAATATGCAAAACAATACAGGGGAGAGCGAATGAAAAAGGGTGCGCTCTCTTTTGATCGCGTTGAGGTTAATTTTAATTTAGATGAAGAAAACAAACCCGAAGGTGTTTTTTTTAAATCTTCAAAAGAGGCGAATAAACTAATAGAAGAGTTTATGTTGCTTGCTAATCGAAAAGTAGCGACTTATATAGCGAAGCAAGAAAAGAAAAGGGCTTTTGTCTATCGCGTACACGACGATCCGGATGAACAAAAGCTAGAAAATTTAAAGCAAACAGTCGCTAAATTTGGTTATCGTCTGGATCTAAGTAAAAAAAATAAAAGCAGTGAAATCAATAAATTATTAATGGATTGCCATGGTCAAAAAGAACAAAATTTGATCGATACCTTGGCACTGAGGTGCATGTCAAAGGCAGCCTACACCACCCAAAATATTGGTCATTATGGTCTTGCTTTTTCCTATTATACTCATTTCACTTCTCCGATTAGGCGTTATCCAGACATACTAGTACACCGTCTACTTGCAGGCTTTATTAATGATGAAAAGCCGGCCTCAGAATCATTGCTAGAAGAAGCATGTGAACACAGCTCGCAGAAAGAACAATTGGCCACCAAAGCAGAAAGAGATTCTATAAAATACATGCAGCTCGTTTTTATGGAAGATAAAGTAGGACAACAATTTGAAGGCGTGATTTCTGGGGTAACAGAAAGAGGGCTTTATGTAGAGTTAATCGCCAATAAATGTGAGGGAATGATTAGAAATACAGATTTAAAAGAGGATTATTTTTATTTTGATTTGGACCAGCATGCCCTGATAGGTGAAACTACACAAAAAAAATACCAGCTCGGTGACCCAATACACATCCAAGTAAAAAAAGTAGATATACTCAAACGTTATCTCGATTTTATACCGATGCCTTAATTTATAAATTTACAGCATGAAAATAAAAAAAGTTTTTTTCTTTATTTGTTTGGGTTTAGTTCAAACTAAACTTTCTTCTCAAGACCCGGAAAAAAGAACCTTAACCACCTCACCCTTTGTTGGCGTCCAGGTATATTCGGGACTCCACTTAAACCTAATTTCCTCAGAGGTGAATAAAGCCGTTGTTTATGGATCACACGCAGACGATGTGGTTCTCTCTATGAAAAATGGAAGATTGCAACTCAAAATTGCCTTGGGAAGCTTAAACGAAACGCTCCCTACAAGAATAGATTTATATCACAGCAAACGCCTAGATGCTATTTATGGCTTTCAAGGGTCGAAAATTACCGCATCAGAGCCCATTAAACAAACGAGTCTAAACTTAAAAAGCAGTAGCGGAGCAGTAATAGATTTATCCGTTTATACAGACCGGCTTGATATAGAGGCGCTTCTAGGAGGCCGATTAAATTTAGAGGGAGCTGTCACAAATGTAAATCTTAAAGTAAGCCTTGGCGGAAGCTGTGAAGCAGAAAAGCTCCAAACCAACCAAATACAAACAAAACTGATTGGGGGAGGCTATGCGTATATTTCAGCATCAGAATTGCTAGATGCTCAAATTAGCGGGGGGAGTGTTCTTCGTGTTTTTGGTAATCCCAAAAAAAGAGTCTATCAGAAAAAGTTAGGAGGAAAACTTTACTTCGAAGAGTAAAAGAGGCATCGAGCGGATTCGAACCGCTGTACAAGCTTTTGCAGAGCTCTGCCTAGCCACTCGGCCACGATGCCATGGGTCAAAAGTACTAATTATTCACCGAAATCTAATGAGGATCGAGAGAGTTCTATTTCTACAGCAACTTCTTCTACATTTCCACCTATAGGGGGGTTTAGTTTGGCAACCTTTACAATGGCTGTCGAAACTTCTCGATGTTGTTTAAGTATTTTTTTAGCCAGACGAAGCACAACTGTTTCTAGTAACTTTGCGCGTTTACTCATCTCTTCTTTAGCCAGAGCATGAAGTGCTACATAGTCTACCGTGTCTTTTAAATCGTCTGTGCCAGAGGATTTTTCTAGGTCTGTTTCAACGGTGAGATTGACCAGATAATCACTACCTATTTTTGACTCTTCTTCAAGGCATCCATGATAGGCATAGAGACGAATATTTTTTACAAAGATTTTTCCCATTCTGTCGGCAAATATAATCACAGTTTTCTCTTTTCTTCACATCTTTGCAATCATTATCTTTGAACCAAAGAAAAGCATGGAACGATCTCTTAATTTTATAGAGCACATTATTGAGTACGACTTAAAAGCCTCCTATTCGAAATCGGAGTTAAAATTTCGTTTCCCCCCAGAGCCGAATGGATATCTTCACATAGGACATGTTAAAGCGATCTGTTTAAATTTCAATTTAGGAGAACGCTATCAGGCGCCCGTAAATCTTCGTTTTGATGATACCAACCCCGCCAAAGAAGAGCAGCATTATGTAGA
>WTIP01000020.1 GCA_011525195.1 Flavobacteriales bacterium
CTCTTAAAGAGCTCCATGCTAAGCAAAAGGAATTTCATCAAGAATTAAAAAATAAACCGCTTGCTTTAAGAATTGAGCGTTTAAAGAAATTAAAACAACAACTCTCTAAAAGAGAACCTGAAATTTTAGAAGCCCTTTATTCAGATTTAGGAAAATCAGATTTTGAAGGTTATACCAGTGAAATACTGATGGTTCACAAAGAATTGGACCTTTTTATTAAAAATCTTAAATACTGGGCCGCCCCAAAACGTGTGGCTGGAAGTCTACTTAATTTTCCATCGCAAGATTATATTCTATCAGAGTCCTACGGCAGTGTTTTAATGATTTCACCATGGAATTATCCTTTTCAATTGTCAATGATTCCTTTAATAGGGGCAGTAGCCGCTGGAAATACAGTAGTATTAAAACCTTCTGAATTCGCGCCCAATAGCTCAAAAATACTTATTGAATTACTGGAAGCTGTTTTTGAAGCAGATTGGGTAAAAATAATAGAAGGAGATGCACTTATTGCGCGAGACCTATTGAAATTTCAATGGGACTATATCTTTTTTACTGGAAGTACAGCAGTAGGTAAAATCGTGGCGCAAGCGGCGGCCGTCCACCTCACCCCAGTAACCTTAGAACTGGGAGGAAAAAGCCCCTGTATTGTAGATGGATCAACTTCGCTTGAAAAAACGGCTAGGCGCATTGTATTTGGAAAGTTTTTAAACTGTGGCCAGACATGTATCGCTCCCGACTATGTTTTAGTCAAAAAAGAATACCAAGAAAAGCTTGTCCAGGCCTTGGGTAATGAAATTGAAAAAGCATACGGTAAAGACAGTTCTCAGTCCAAAGACTATGGCCGTATTATCAATGAAAAGCACTTTGATAAACTGTGCAATGATTTAGAAAATCAACCCGTAGTTTTTGGAGGAATGCACAATAAAGCTTCTTTATTTTTTGAGCCTACATTGGTTTTAAATCCTTCCCGAACAAGCCGTCTGATGACAGAAGAAGTCTTTGGACCCATTCTCCCTGTTTTAAGTTATGAAAGCCAAAAAGAACTCCATGAAATCCTTAGTGAATTAAAAAATCCATTGGCTTTTTATGTTTTTAGTAAACATAAAAAATTTGTTCAACAATTAGTATTGCGATACCCTTTTGGAGGAGCCGTGGTCAATGATACCATTGTACATTTTACGAATCCAAAATTACCATTTGGTGGAGTTGGAGAAAGTGGAATGGGGGCCTATCATGGAAAGCACAGTTTTAAACTTTTTACACACAAAAAGCCGATTGTCAAACGCAGCTTTTGGTTTGACCTCCCCCAGCGTTATGCGCCTTATCCTAAATCACTTTCCACCCTCAAGTGGATACTAAAAAAAATATAAGTCAGAATGAAAGAAAAAACAGTTAGTGAAGCCATCACACATCGAAGATCTATTCGAATTTATGATTCAGAAAAGCAAATTGACACAGCAAAAGTCAAATATTGTATTGAGCAGGCTACTCTAGCACCTACCAGTAGTAATTTACAACTTTGGGAATTTTACCACATTACAAGTACAGAAATAAAAAAGCAAATCGCACTAAGCTGTTATAATCAACCCGCTGCTAAGACCGCTCAAGAACTTGTTGTACCTGTGGTAAGACTCGATCTATGGCGGGAGAGAATAAAATCTAATATTGCTTTTATTCAATCCAATATTAAAACCGCAGAGGACGAAAAAAAAATCAAAGGAGCCCTGAGCTACTATCAAAAGGTAATCCCTAAATTATATCGGGGCACTGCTTACTGGGTGGGTTTAATTCAAAAAATTAAAGTGAGCTTAGACGGGCTTCGAAAAGTAACCTATCGAGAGGTTACTGCGGCAGACTTACGTGTAGTAGCGCATAAAAGTACAGCCTTAGCCGCCCAAAATTTTATGATGAGTATGGCGGCGCAGGGATATGATACCTGCCCCATGGAGGGTTTTGATTCACAACGCTTAAAGAAGATACTCGGCCTTCCCAAAAAAGCCCAAATTAGTATGGTAATCGGCTGTGGGATTCGTAAACCTGAAGGAGTATATGGGGAACGTTTTCGCATTCCCTTTAAAGATGTTTATAAAGAATTGTAAAAGCTTAAAAAGTCTGGTGAAAAATCTATCTCACTATAGTATTAAATATTATATAACGCTCTTTTATTTGTTGTGGCTCACTCCTTTCTTTGGGCAGTATGCAACCCCTGAAACAGCTATAAAAAAGGCTTTTCAAGAATCCCAATTACAAAAAACACAAACTCCCTTACAGGCGCTTAATATAACCTTAGAGAAGGCATGCCAATCAGAATACAATAGCTTCAACCGCTATTGGTATTCCTATGGCTTATATAACCAAGCCCTCATTGCTGATGAATTCGACGATAAGGAAACTGCTGAACAGCTTGTAGATCGTGCGATAGAGTTACTTGAATCTTTAAGGGAGGATGCTGAGAGTCAAGCACTGCTCGCCTTAGAGTTGGGCTATAGTACTCGTTTTAAAAGCTATTGGTCTATGATCAGTTTGGGGCGTAATGCATATCAGCGAGCAGAACTTGCGGTTGTCCTAGCTCCGGCTAATTTAAGAACCAATCTCGCAATGGCGATTACTGATTTTTTTACCCCCAAAGTGTTTGGTGGGGGCAAAAAAGTAGAATCTCTTCTCCTTAGCGCACTTCATGCCCCTCGCCCCTCCGCTTCGGACATTACACCTCAATGGGGAAAACCAAATGTATATGAATTGTTTGTGAAATACTACCGAAAAAACAACCAGCCAAGCAAAGCCCAAAAGTACCTCAATGAAGGTCTTCGTGAATTTCCCAAAAATAAGCTTCTCCTTGCCTTGAAATAAGGAGTCAAAAAAAGAAAATCTTATTTCTAAAAATTGGGGGAGCACAAGACTACCCCATCCATCCTTCTCGATCTAAGCTTCGGTATTGAATCGCTTCTGCAATATGAGAAGAGGTTAGTCCAGGACTTCCCCCTAAATCTGCTATCGTTCGCGCCACTTTCAAAATACGATCATAGGCCCTTGCAGAAAGTGAAAGACGTTCCATAGCCTGCTTTAACAAAGCTGAAGAAGCAGGATCTAAAACACAATAAGCTCTAATCTGACGCGTCGTCATTTGGGCGTTATAGTGGGTGGTAGCATGCCCTTTAAAACGTTGCGTTTGCAGTATACGAGCAGCGGTAACGCGGGTCCTTATACTTGAGGAGGACTCCGCCGATTTTTTTTCTGTTAATTGATTAAAAGGTACTGGCTCCACCTCTAAATGGAGATCTATACGGTCCAATAAAGGGCCCGAAATTTTACTCATATAACGCTGCATTTCAAATGCAGTAGGACCCAATTTGGAATTGGGATCAGTAAAAAAACCCGATGGGCTCGGGTTCATGCTTGCTACTAACATAAAAGAGGCAGGATAAGTCACTGTAAATTTGGCTCTTGCTATTGTTACTTCTCTGTCTTCTAAGGGTTGCCTCATTACTTCTAATGCACCCCTTTTAAATTCAGGCAGTTCATCTAAAAAGAGGACCCCATTATGTGCCAAAGAAATTTCTCCAGGCTGCGGGTAGCTTCCTCCCCCGACCAGAGCAACATCAGAAATAGTATGGTGGGACGCACGAAATGGGCGGACACTTATCAGTCCTTTATTTTTAACTTTTCCCACTACAGAAT
>WTIP01000069.1 GCA_011525195.1 Flavobacteriales bacterium
CAAAAGGCCTATGTAATTCTTGGTGTAACGGGCCCTAATGAATATGAAAATAATGTCAATAACAATTGGTATACCAACTATATGGCCCAATGGTGTTTAAATTACACAGCTGAAGTTCAATCAGAAATGGCTCAAAAGCACCCTGAAAAATGGAGGGCCTTATCTAAAAAACTAAACTGGAAAAATGAGGAAGCTGCTCAATGGAGAAAAATAGCCGCGGCAATGTATATCCCGAGGCACCCTGAAAAAGAGCTCTTTCTTCAGCAAGATGGATTTTTAGATAAAACCCTAGATACAGTAGCTACTATAGACCCCAAAGAGCGACCTTTGAACCAACACTGGTCTTGGGATCGAATTTTAAGATCACCTTATATCAAACAAGCAGATGTTCTACAAGGATTTTATTTTTTTGGGTCAGATTTTGATCAGGACAACTTAGCCCGACATTTTGATTTTTATGAGCCTTTTACTGTACACGAATCTTCCTTATCTCCCTGTATTCACGCGATTCTTGCAGCGCGACTTGATAAAATTCAAATGGCCTATGCTTTTTATTTACAAACCGCACGTTTGGATCTGGATGATTATAATAAAGAGGTAGAGGAGGGACTGCATATTACGAGTATGGCGGGTACATGGATGAGTATAGTTGAAGGATTTGGCGGACTTCGTGTTGAAAATAATACATTACATATTAATCCTAAATTACCCCCGGCGTGGAAAGGTTTTTCTTTTAAATTAAATTTTAGAGGAATTCCGATTCAAGTGGTTGTGACAAAAAATAAAGTGAGTGTCGTTCATGATAAACCTGAACTGGTTATTTATTGTAATGGAAAGCCCTTATTGCCTGAGCCATGAGAATTCTAGCCCTTATTATTTTCACCTCCTTATCACTTAGTATTTATGGGCAAATCGAACGCATTGAGCCTCCTTTTTGGTGGAAGGGAATGGAAAATACACAACTGCAACTGATGCTTTATGGCAAACAAATAGCAGATTATCAAGTTGAAATTCCCGCATTAGACTCAATTACTATTCAAAAAGTAGAAAACCCAAATTATCTTTTTATTGATTTGGATCTAGCCAAAGTCAAGGCTGGAAAGTTAGAAATCCAATTACGCAAAGAAAATAAAGTTCAATCTAAATTTGAATATGAAATTAAAGTCCGCGAACAGCGATCAGATATTGAGAGTTTTAACGCCTCAGATGTAATCTATTTGCTTATGCCGGATCGTTTTGCTAATGGCGATCTGAGTAATGATGCTCACCCGACCGTTACAGAACAACCCAATAGATCCCATAAAGACGGCAGACACGGAGGAGACCTCCAGGGAATTATCGACCATTTAGATTATCTGGAAGACCTCGGAGTGACTGCCTTGTGGTCCACCCCCTTATGTGAAGACAATGACAGCAAAGTGTCTTATCATACCTATGCGCAAAGTGATCTTTATAGAATCGATCCTCGATTTGGAACCAACCAACAGTATAGGGATCTCGCTGACGGTTTGCATAATAGAGGAATGAAATTGATTATGGACTATGTCACCAATCATTGGGGTGTCGAACATTGGATGATAAAAGACCTTCCTGAATCAGATTGGATACATCAGTTTGCAGAGTACACCAATACAAATCATCGAAAAGAAATACACTCAGATCCCTATGCTGCTGAACAAGACCGAAAAGAGCTTAAAGAAGGTTGGTTTGTTCCCTCTATGGCAGACTTGAATCAGGAAAATCCACTTTTATTAACGTATTTAATACAAAATGCATTATGGTGGATAGAATTTGCACAAATAGATGGTTTTCGAGTAGACACCTATCCCTATAATGATCCCGAGCCCATGACAGTATGGGTCAGTGCAATACGGGAAGAATATCCCCATTTCAATATTGTGGGAGAAGGGTGGATGCACAGCACAATTCATCTTTCTTATTGGCAAGAAAAAAGTCCAATTGCCGCCCTACAAGGCTACGATTCTAAATTGCCCAGTGTGATGGATTTTACCTTGAATGACGCACTCATTAAAGCCTTTAATGAGCATAACTCCTTCTGGGAACATGGAACTACGAGGCTTTATAAAAATATGCAAAATGACTTTTTATATACAAACCCCCATAATGTGGTCATTTTTGCGGAGAATCACGACACCAACCGAATTAATGACTTTTATCCGCGCATAGAAAATTACAAGCAGCTACTCAGCGTATTACTAACATTAAGAGGAATACCTCAGATTTATTACGGATCAGAAATTGGGATGACAGGCAAAAAAGAACTCGGTGATGGAGACATCAGACGTGATTTTCCGGGTGGGTGGCCAGAAGACAAACAAAATGCCTTCCTCAAAGGGGAAAGAACCCCTCGACAAACGCGTTATTTTGAGTTTACCAAAAAATTACTCCAATGGAGAAAAACAAATACAGCAGTTCACTATGGAAAAACACTCCATTATATTCCTCAAAACGATGTTTATGTGTACTTTAGATATACAGAGCAAGAGCGGGTTATGGTGGTGGTAAATAATAATACAAGCCCCCAAAATATAAATCTTGAACGCTTTAAAGAAGGGATTGCAAATTATACAAAAGCGATAGAGGTGAGTTCTCAAAATTCGTATTCTTTAACTTCTAGTCTTGAGATACCTGCTGAAACTGTTTTAATATTAGAATTGAGCTTATGAAATTAATACAAATAATAGGCATTGGACTCCTAGTGTGGTCCTGTCAAAATCAAGAAGCAAGACAACCAGAAACTCAAATTAAAAAGGAGGTAAAACAGCCACCCATTAGTGAAGAAATTGCCTCAAAGGCGGTTTTATATGAAGCCAATATTCGTCAGTATTCAAATGAAGGGACTTTTAGTGCTTTTGCTGAAGATTTACCAGTACTCAAAAAAATGGGTGTTAAAATTATCTGGTTAATGCCGATAAATCCTATTTCAACCACCAAAAGCAAAGGGCCTTTAGGAAGCTATTATGCTGTTTCAGATTATACAAAAGTTAATCCAGAATTTGGAACCCTCGAAGACTTCAAAGTGCTCGTAAATAAAGCGCACGAGTTGGGGATGTATGTCATTCTAGATTGGGTCCCTGGCCATACAGGTTGGGATCATGTTTGGATCAAAGAACACAGTGATTATTACCTTAAAAACAGAAAGGGAGAAATTATTGATCCCATTGATTTTCGAACAGGTAAATCTTTCGGTTGGACAGATGTCGCAGATTTAAATTACGACAATATGGAGATGCGCGAGGCATTAAGACAAGCCATGGTTTATTGGGTAAAAGAGACCCATATTGACGGCTACCGAATTGATCAGGCTTATGCAGTTCCGCAAGTGTTTTACGACAAGACCTTCGAAGCGCTAAAAGCCATAAAACCCGTTTTTCTTTTAGCAGAGACTGATATCTATCATCCCGGGGGGTTAAATCTGGTAAGCAAATTTGATGCTTCCTATGACTGGCCTGGACATCACTTGTCAAAAGAAGTGGCCCAAGGAACAAAAAATGCAAATGACTATGCCCGTCACATCCAAGGCGTCTTAACTAACTATGGCAAAGAGAATACGGTAGTTCACTTTGTGACAAACCATGATGAAAATTCATGGAATGGGACTGTAGAAGAAAGTTATGGCAATGCTGCGCATGCTTTTATGGCCATGAATTTTACAGTACCGGGCATGCCCCTAATTTATTCAGGTCAAGAGTATGATTTAAATAAACGACTACGATTTTTTGAGAAAGACAGCTTTCCTAAGACAGAAGGTGCCACAATGAAGCTTTTAAAACAGTTGGGCGCTCTTAAAAATAACCACCCAGCACTAGAAAGTGGACCAGAAGGGGGCTCTTTTAAAAGATTGACAACTACAAAAGAGCAGCAAGTATTCGCCTTTGAACGAACAAATAAAGGAGATACATTAGTGGTAATCGCTAATTTGAGTAAAGAGTATGCCCAGTTTACTATGAACTATGAAGGTGTTTTTAAGCGGTTTCAAGACTTTAAATCAAAACGATTAGCACCCCCCTATCAATATGATATGAAGCCCTGGGAATTTTGGATATTAATAAAAGATAACTAAGGTAACAATGAAAAACCTAATTTACTTCTTTCTTATGGGTATACTTCTCAACTCTTGTACTCCAAAAACAAATCCTTTAGTGATTGGTCACCGAGGAGCTAAAGGTCATTTGGCTGAAAATACACTCCCCTCTATTGATAAAGCTTTAAAGCTTGGGGTAGACGGTGTAGAAATTGATATTTTTCGTTGTGCCAGCGGTGAACTTGTCGTTTTTCACGATCAAATATTGGATCACTTGACCAATGCCACAGGCTATATTGAACAGTTTGATTTAGATTCAATTCGTAAAATCGACGTCTTAAACGGCTTTACAATTCCAACATTAGCAGAGGTTTTAGATTTGATAGACGGTAAAGTATTTTTAAATATTGAATTAAAGGGCTCAGAAACAGCCCTTCCTACTATTGAGCTGCTTAAGCAATATTTTCAGAAAGGGGTTTGGACAGCTGATAATATTTTGGTATCAAGCTTTAACTGGGAAGAGCTAAAGCTTTTTTATGAGCACAATCAGGATGTGCCATTGGCAATTTTGACCGAGGATGACCCTTTGGATGCAATACCTGTAGCGAAAGCACTTCAGGCCAAGGCCATTAATCCTGATTTTAGCTCCTTAAACCCAAATAATATATCTAAAATTAAATTGGCTGGTCTTCAAATCTTTGCTTGGACTGTGAATAAACCTGAAGACATTGCTTCTCTAATAGATTTGGGTATTGATGGGATCATTACTGACTTTCCTGAACGAGTTCCTAAAAGGCAAGAAAATTAGTTCAAATACAAGACAGCTCCATTTAGTATTGTAGCAAAGCTGACCCAAGCCAAATAAGGGTATAAAAGATAGGCCGCTTTTTTATCTACTAAGCCAAACCAAAAAATAGTTCTTTGGATTAAAATCCAAAGTGTAAGTATGACTAATAAGCCCAAAAGGGGGCTTCGTAAACCAAAAAAGACGAGTGACCAGAGTCCATTAAAAATTAACTGAGCACCAAAGTGATAGAGCGCAGTTTTACCCCACCGGTGCCTTCTGCCATAATGCCAAACCGAGCCTACCGCCCACCCCATTAAACAGTATAATAAAGTCCAAACAGGTGCAAAGATCCAATTGGGTGGCGAAAAAAAAGGCTTTTCCAACCCTTCATACCATACCGGAATGGCTTGCCTTGTTACTAGGCTTGAAATAAAGCCAACCCCTAAAGAGAGTGATATACCCAAGAAGATGGCAATAAAATAGGATCCTTTTGTTTGCTTCATGAATGTAAAGCTAATAGAAATATTCAATTTCCAAACAAAGCAGCTACTTAGATTATAGATGAAGCTGTATCTTTACAACCGATGGATGATTCTCGTTTTATTTCCTCAGCGGAGGCGTTGCCTACTCCCTTCACTACAATATGTGAGGCGCCAAGCAATATTGCCTTAATCAAATATTGGGGCAAATCTGCCCCCCAGCTACCCAAAAATACGTCTTTAAGTTTTACACTGGATTCAAGTATAACTCGAACCGCATTGAATTTTACACCCCAAAAAAGTACCTCTTTTAGCTTTGAATTTTATTTTGAAGGTGTATTAAAGCCTGAGTTTAATCCTAAATTAGAGGCTTATTTTAACCAAATACGAGCTTATATTCCTTGGATAGAAAACTATCATTTATTAATTAAAAGCCAAAATTCTTTTCCTCATTCCAGTGGTATTGCTTCGTCTGCTTCAGCAATGGCTGCGCTAAGTGTAGGGTTAATGGAGATGGAACGTAAACTCACACCTTCCCTTTCAGAAACTGCCTGCAGTGAGAAAGCTTCTTTCCTCGCACGTTTGGGCTCTGGAAGTGCAGCTAGGAGTATAGAGGGACCTTTAATGCTTTGGGGGAAAACGGAATATTTGAAAAAAAGCAGTGATTATTATGCAATTCCTCTTAAAGCGGATATTAATCCCGTTTTTACAACCTATCAAGACACGATTCTTTTAGTGGATAAAGGAAGTAAGCCTGTTTCAAGCACACAGGGTCATCAGCTGATGCATAAACACCCCTATGCGGCTCAACGATTCAAACAGGCAAAAAATCACTTAAAAGAATTAATGCCTATACTGAAATCTGGAGACCTAGCAGGCTTTATGCAAATTGTTGAAAGTGAAGCACTTTCATTACATGCTATGATGATGACTTCAAAGCCTTATTACCTCTTAATGAAGCCAAATACCTTAGCCGTTATTGAAAAAGTATGGAATTTTAGAAAAGAGACACGGATTCCACTTTGCTTTACGCTAGATGCAGGAGCAAATATACACCTGCTTTATCCTTTAGCAGATAAAAAGGCTGTACTCGAACTTGTTGAGAGTGATCTAAAAAATTATTGTAACCAAGGAGATTACCTCATAGACCAAGTTGGCAGGGGGGCCAAAAAAGTGTAACTTTGAACTCAGAGCAGCAATATTCTTACCCAAGAAAAAAAAGAAAAAGAGAAAGAAAAATGAAAGGACCTTTATTTTTTGCTAAAATTCTATTATTTGGAGAGTATGGAATCATAAAAGATTCAAAAGGACTTTCTATACCCTATAATTTTTATCGAGGCGCATTAAAAATTCCAGCCAAAGGAGATGCCTTTGACCCAAAATCTCATCAAAAATTAGTTGATTTCTCTGAATATCTTAAAACGCTTGACCCTAAGTTGATCCAATTTGATTGGGAGAAGTTTGATCGTGACTTAGCCCAAAATATGTATTTTGACAGCAGTATTCCTCAAGGATATGGAGTAGGAAGCAGTGGCGCTTTAGTTGCGGCCATTTACGATCAATATGCTTGTTGTAAGATTACCGTTTTAGAAAATCTGACCAAGGAAAAGTTAGGCTACCTCAAAAAGGTTTTTAGTCTTATGGAATCCTTTTTTCATGGAAAATCTTCAGGCTTAGATCCTTTGAACAGTTATTTGAGTTTGCCAATCCTGATTAATTCAAAGGAAAATATTGAAACTACAGGTATTCCTTCCCAACACTCAAAAGGAAAAGGGGCTGTATTTTTATTAGACAGCGGTATAACTGGAGAAACAGCACCCATGGTTTCTATGTTTATGGAAAATATGAAAAAGGAGGCCTTTAGTACAATGATGCGTGAGCAATTTATAAAACGATCAGACGCCTGTGTAGAAGATTTTCTCAAAGGCAATATCACTTCTCTTTTTCAAAATATAAAATCACTTTCTGCATTGGTGCTTCAAAATTTCCAACCCATGATACCAGAGCGATTTCATCAGCTATGGCAACAGGGTATTGAAACTAATGATTACTACCTCAAATTATGTGGTTCTGGCGGGGGCGGATTTATTTTGGGGTTTGCTCAAGATTTTGAAAAAGCAAAGAAAGCCCTCAAACAATATCCTTTGGAAGTGGTCTATCACTTCTAAATTCCGGTATGTCCTCTACAGACACACTGCGACGCAATATTCTCAAAATTTTGAGTGTATTTAGCTTAGTCCGTGGCTATAATATTAGTATTCTAATTCTTGCACAATACCTCACGGCGCGCTATATCTTAGTTCCTCAATACAGAGGCTTAGATTTGCTTCTTGATTTCAAGTTTTTTGCAATTGTCTCTTCCTCAGCACTAATAACTGCTGCGGGCTATATCATTAATAATTTTTATGATGCTGCCAAAGACCAAATCAATAGGCCTAAAAAATATATGCTGGAGCATTTGGTTTCACAGCAATTACAGCTTGTTCTTTATTTTATTCTCAATATTATTGCCTTGCTCATATCGAGTACTGTTTCACTGCGAGTGGTTTTGTTTTTCTTTACCTATATGCTGATTATTTGGCTTTATAGTAGTACAATTAAACGCTACTTTTGGTTGAGCAATATCTTTTCCGCTTTTTTAATGATTCTTCCCTTTTGGGCGATTACATTGTATTTTAAAAATTTTGATACTGTTATTTTCTATTATGCAGCTTATTTATATTTCTTAATTTTGGCTCGGGATATTGTTAAAGATTTAGAAAACTTTAGGGGTGATTGGGTACAGCGTTATAATACACTACCAGTAGTATTTAGCCATCAAACTACTAAAATCATTATCACAGCGGCTGTACTTTGCACTTTGATCCCCGCTTTCTATTTGATCCAACAACCCTTAGGGAAAATCCAATATTTTTTTGGTGCTAGTTTTCCCTTTCTCAGTTTTGTTTTAATTTATCTGTGGAGGGCACAATCAGAAAAGGCGTACCTTTGGGTGCACAATTTTATAAAATTATGGATACTGATAGGCGTATTGAGTATCGCCTTGATTTACCGTTAGGAAAACCTTTTAATGAAACCAAAAAAGTACCAGCCAAAAAAAACTTCTACCCCACCTAATTCTCAGAAAGAAACTCATGTACGTCTTAATAAATTCTTGTCGAATGCAGGGATTTGCTCTCGAAGAGAGGCGGATGAAAATATTAAAATGGGACTGGTGCAGGTCAATGGTAAAGTAGTGACTGAAATGGGCTATCGGATTAGTCAAGCGGATGAAGTCAAATACGATGGTGCTCGAATACAAAAAGCCCCTTTTGTCTATCTTCTTCTCAATAAACCCAAAGGTTTTGTAGCGACTACCCAAGGAGGAGTAATCAAAAAATCTGTACAAGAGTTAATCCATACTGCTGCCAAAGAAAAAATTCCTCCCATAGGAGATATGGGAAGACCCATGACCGGACTTTTACTGATGACAAATGATACTGATCTAAGAAAAAAACTCAATCATTCGAATGCAATTCCAATGGTATATCAAGTCGTATTGGACAAAAAAGTTACACAAGTACAGATCAATAAACTCAAAGAGGGACAGCAAGTATTTAATAAAACGGCTAAAATAGCAACGCTGAGTTTTTTAGAGGGAATTCCTAAAAATGAGATCGGAATTGAAGTTTATTCTTTGTCTCCGGCAACTTTAGTTAAACTTTTTAGCAGCGTAGGATTAAAAGTAGTACAAATGGATCGGGTTACTTTTGGTGGACTTACCAAAAAAGACTTACCCCGTGGAACTTGGAGAAAGTTGAGTGCTAAAGAAGTGGGGTTTTTGAAGATGTTCCCCTAGGGGGCCTTTTATCAATTCCCAGAGAAGAACTCCATAAACGAATAGATATTCAGCAAACAGAAGAAGTGGATTTTCTTCAAATCCTGATAAACCATAAGCACTATAGCTCCAAAAAACGGTAAGACTCCAAACGAGTGGGAATGCATAACCACTTATGATGCCCCAAAAAATAAGATTGATGATGTACCAAGGATGGACAGTAGTCGCCATAAAAAAGTAGATACTCAATAAAAAAAGGATGTTTTTTATGAGGGATTGAAGCGTATAGTTGGGTCTAAGAAACGTAAAGATTAAAACGAGCAGCCCCACAATAAAGGGGGTGATTTGTCCCAATTGACGTATAATATTGTAACCTTTAATTTGATAACCGATAGCACGAATTAAATTGTAGAAACTCCCATTGAACTCAAAAGTGGTAAACCACAGGGCAATGGTTTCTTTATAATTAAAAAATATCCTCCCCTCCCAAAAAGGGATCCAAAAAGCAGCGGAAATAAGCAAAAGCGCTCCACAAAAAACTAGAAATTGCTTTCCTCCCAAATACCGATAAAAAAGAGGAACAATTAAGAGGGGCAGCAGTTTAATGGCAACAGCACATCCAAAAAAAAGTCCTCCCAAAATACTATTTTTTGTGTGTAGCTGAGAAAGAGCAAGTAGTGTAAAGCAAAGCATAAAGGCTTCAGCGTGAAGGTTTCCAATCCCTTCAATAATCACCAGTGGATTTAAAAAATACCATCCAATAAGATTGGGTGCTAAGTTTAATTTTTTTAAAAATGAAACGCCCGCAAAGAAAACAATAAACTCACCAATAAAATAGAACAGGCGTATTACCAACACCCCTTGCAGAGGATTTGTTTGATGTGCTAAAGCGGCAATTTTAAACAAGAGCTGACTTGCAGGGGGATAGTTGGAATAATTTCCATTACTCAAGGCACCCATTTTTTCAAATAGGAGGGTTTTATCTGGAAAACCTACCAGATCCACCAGTGCTTTAGGTGTTTTTAAATAAGGATTGATTCCCAATTGCTGGAGCTGCCCATCCCAAAGAAATCGATAAAAGTCTTGGGATAATTCAGGCAAGTGAAAAATAAATAAAGCGCGGGCCAAAATCCCAAGCACAAAAAGAGACAGTAACCCATTGAAGTTTCTGATCCAGTATCCGACTAGTAAAAAAAGACAGCTGTAGCAAATGAGCAAGGGAAGGGTGTCAGTTCGTTCTATTTGCTCTGAAATAAAAAAAAACCCACAAAGTATGAAAAAGGGGAGTAGGGATCTGAGTAAAGCGCGCACAACTATAGCCTTTGTTTCATACCAAAGATACTAATACTACTAAACCCAATAAAAAGGATTAGATGAAAGGGTAATATCCAGAAGTCACTTTTTTCACTCATAATAAGTGCACTGTAAAGTGCAAAAAGAAAATAAAATGAAAATACAAGCTCTAATAGGGTAAAAGCTGAGATTTTTTTTGGGATGTATTTATTTTTAACTGTTACTTTTTTACCGTCATTACTATTGAATTTAGGTGTGCGTACAAATGGACTTTTTTTGCCCCAATGACCTTTTAAAACAGCCACTGAATTATGAACAGAAAAGCCAATAACGAGGCAGTAAAATTGTATAAAACGCCAGGAGTAGTTGAGGAATGAAGCGACTCCCGAACCATAAATAGTTCGATGTACAAACCAATAGCAAGTAAAAAAAATTAAAGTACTTAGAATAAAGAGGCTACTCCAAGTAAATAAAGAATCAAAAACAGGAAATGTGGATTTGATATATAAAAGAGGTACACTTAAAAAGGATATCAGAAAAACGCTTAGAAAAAGAGTGCTATTCAGCAAATGAATTACTGCATTAAATTTGGTGCCCAGAGAGAGTTCTTTTGAGCGAATCACCTTTTTAATCATTTTCTGAAAATTTTCCGCCCCTCCTTTATTCCATCTAAATTGCTGAGACCGAATTGCGCTGAGCGTAATCGGCAATTCAGCGGGGGTCACGATATCTTCACGGTAGACAAACTTCCATTGTTTTAATTGTGCTCTGTAGCTCAAGTCGAGGTCTTCTGTTAAGGTGTCTCCTTGCCAATTTCCCGCATCGAGTATACAGGACTTTCTCCAAATACCAGCGGTGCCATTAAAATTGATAAAATGTTTTTGTTGGTTTCTGCCAATTTGTTCTAAAAGAAAGTGGGCGTCTAAAGCAAAAGCTTGAACTGAAGTCCAAACAGAATGCGTTTTATTAAGATGCCCCCATCGGGTCTGAACAACCCCCACGTCTGGGTTTTGAAAAGTAGGTACTGTTTGCAGAAGCCAATCAGACTCAGGTAAAAAGTCTGCATCAAAAATGGCAATAAATTCTCCACTGGCTGATTTGAGACCCTCTTTGAGGGCACCCGCTTTGTATCCTTCTCGATGAGTCCTATGCAGGTGTTCAATTGGGAAACCCTTTTTTTGGTATTGCTGCACTAATGATCGTGTAAGCGCTAATGATTCATCTGTGGAGTCATCTAATACTTGAATTTGAAGTTTATCCTGAGGATAATCCAATGCAGTTATACATGCGAGCAGCCGCTCGACGACATAAAGTTCATTATAAAGTGGTAGTTGAACGGTAACAGAAGGCCAATGCGTTGGGGTTGACATAGACGCTTTTTTTGATTTTGACTGTTGGTATTTTAAAAAATAACGAAGCATATTGAGTTGAGTCAGACTGTAAATAAGAACTAGAATCAAACTCAATCCATAAAGAATAATGACTGCATAGCTAAAAAACAGGTAAAGAGAATTATTTAGTGCCATCGTGAAAAATAAAAACTTCCAATCCACCCTAAAATCTTATAGCCTGCGAGAAGTGATCCTTTTACTGTCCCAGAGACTTTTGACGTCCCAATTCGGTTTCGATATTTTACCGGAATTTCTACATAGGGCAGTTTGCGTTTTAATACTTTAAGCTGCATTTCTACCGTCCATCCATAAGTTTTGTCTTGCATTTCAAGGCTTTGCAGGACTTCCCAATCGATTGCCCGAAAAGGGCCCAGATCTGTAAACCTACTTCGATACACTACACGCATTAGAAAACAAGCCAGTTGATTACCGAAAAGTTGCTGGGGCATAAGAGCTCCAGGTTCTCTTAGCGCTTTTACTCTTGCTCCAAGTGTAAAGACTGCAGTCCCATTTTCTATAGGAGTGATGAGCTTATTCAATTCTTCGGGATAGTCTGAAAAATCACCATCTAAAAAGACGACAATTGAAGGTTTTGACACTTTGGTTTTTATATAAGCCATTCCTTTTAAGCAGGCATGACCATATCCTTTTTTGGGTTCATGAAGAACAGTGGCTCCATTGACACGGGCTACTTCAGCAGTTTGATCAGTAGAGCCATTATCAATTACTACAGCTTCGATACTATTTTTTGGAAGGGCTTGAAGGACTTTACCTATTGCCTTTTCTTCATTGAAAGCAGGAATCAGAACGACTATCGAATGCATATAGGGATAAAGATACTTAAACTGATTTGAGTCATTTTATGAGGAAGCCTCCCTATTAATTCCCAAGGGAAAATCTTTTGTCGAAATACGATTTTCTAACTGGCTATTTTCTAATTTTAAAACTCCCCTCGGACAGACGGCTGAGCAAATTCCACAGCCCACACAGGAAGAGCGAACAATATTTTCTCCCCGCTGAGCATAAGCTCTGACATCTATACCCATTTCGCAATAAGTAGAGCAATTTCCACAGGAGATGCATTGCCCCCCATTGGTGGTAATTCGAAAACGAGAAAATAGGCGCTGTTGGAGCCCCAGAATTGCAGCCATAGGGCAACCAAATCGGCACCACACCCTACTTCCTAAAAAAGGATAAAATCCCACCCCTAAAACGCCAGAAAAAGCAGCTCCTATTCCAAAACCATACCATTTTTGGTAGGTATAACTATTGAGAAAAAGAATGTGGTCTTGTCCTGAAAAGCCCTGTATACAAAGTGAAATTAAAATCACTATTCCTATACTGATTAACGCATACCGCGCGTCTTTTTCTAATCTATTTTTTTTCCAGACCAAGGGTATAATAAAAAGTACAGAGAGAAGACTGACAATACTGTAGAGGAAGGTTTCTCTACTCAAACTGCTTTCAGGGTTTTGACTCAAAAAAGACCAAATAGAAGCAATGGTAGTAATACTTATAAAAACCAAAACGGCATGGATCATCCATCGTTCTAATTTCCAGACACTTAATTTTTTACTGGACAACTGGCGAAAGGGGTCACCAGCTGTTTCAGCCAATCCTCCACATCCACATACCCATGAGCAATACCATCGTTTCCCAAAAAAATAAGTCAGTATCGGGGAGCCAATAAAAAATAATATCAGTCCAAAAATTAAAAAGAAATAGCCCAAATCTGCCCCGCTGATTAGGTTCGTCAGATGCCATTCCTCAAAAAAATAATAGTTGAGGGGCCACATATTTTTTAAATCTTTTGCGAAATAAGGGGTTTCGGGATTGAGTTTTGTCAGCAGTTCGGGAATAAGAAAAGCAAAACACAACTGGAAAAAAACAACAGAAAGTGTCCTGAATAATTGATAGCGATTGCCCCAATATTTCCAAATAAACTTGATGCCAAAGAGCAGTACCGAAAATGTGTACAGTGTTCCGTAAAGAAACCATTGCGTAGCGGCTTGCCCATTTAATAAATAGCTTAAAGGATCAAATAAGGCGACCACTCCAGTACTCGATCCGTTAGGATTATAACCTAAATAAGCGGGAAACCAATAGATCGTGATATAGAAAGCAGTCAATGCCATTCCCAGTATCCACCCAGAGACCCCTTTAGTTGTTAGGGCATTAAACCAAACCTCATTATTTTTTATACCAGGAAGGCTTTTTCCATAGAGCTGCTGGAAATAAATTAATCCACCTAGCGTCATCAATAAAAAACTAGAGCACAATAAAACAGTTTTGTTTCCAGAGGAACTCATCAAGGGGAATAAAAGAATAGCGAACCCACTAAGGCCTAGTAAGGTGCTACTTTGCTTAATTAATCGATTCATGCCTTTTGATATTGTAATTCCATGACTGTTCGATGTCATCCGCATAATTTGGACTAAATTCCGGATCAAAAAATGCGTATTTCAAATTTTTTACTACTTCTTCTAC
>WTIP01000159.1:0-1621 GCA_011525195.1 Flavobacteriales bacterium
TGATGCCCTCACATTTGAGGATATTGAAAAAACCATAGAAGCGTTACAAATTGTGGTAAAGCAGCTATAAAAAAAGCCCACTCTTCAGTGGGCCTTTTTTTAAGAAGCGCTTAATTAATGTTTTTTGCTTCGGTTAGCAGGCATGGGTCTTTTACCGTGATGCTGGGCCATTCGGTTTTTTTTCGAGTGCTGTCTGCTTTTCCAAGTTTGAAATTGGGCCTCATTCAAAACACTTTTTACTTCTTTTTGAAGTGCCAATTGTCTATCTAATCGATCCAGGTGCTTTTGATAATTTGCCTCGGGAGTCTGTTCTCCCGACTTTTTTGGATATTCAGGCCGTGGGGAGTTTTTAAAAATTTCGACGAGCTGACTTACTTGTTTGTCAGTAAGCTCTAAATCCAATTGCATTTTTTTAGCTTGAAGTATTACCCGTTGTGAGGGAGTAAATTTTTCGTGATTTTCAGGTCGTTGAGCCTCAGCAAATGTAGAAAAAGCGAGGGCCAGAATGAGTATAAAATGTTTCATAATAAATCGTTTTATTTTTTTAATTAGAGGGCGTGTTTAAGAAAAAGTTTAACCTTTCACTTTATTTTAACACTTCGATAAAAAGCCCTTGGTCGTTTTTTACCACTTTAACCAACCTTTTTTGCGCAAGCCCTTTCAGTGAGGTATCCCATTTTTTATTGCTCAACCCTGCTGCTGATTTAAGTGCATTTAACTCAGCGGTACCTGCGTTTTTGATCAAATCCAGCACCAATTTTTCCTCTTCTGTTAAAGCTATGGCCTTTCTTTCGGGTTTCATTTGAGGGAAGAAAAGGACTTCCTGAATCGAGCTTTTATTGGTCATGAGCATTACCAGACGGTCTATTCCTATACCAATACCCGAGGTAGGAGGCATGCCGTATTCTAAAGCACGGATAAAATCATGATCAATAAACATGGCTTCATCATCTCCTTTTTCGCTTAATGCGAGTTGCGCTTCAAACCGCTCTTTTTGGTCTATAGGATCATTGAGCTCTGAATAAGCATTGGCCAGTTCTTTTCCATTGACCATTAATTCAAAGCGCTCTGTAAGCTTAGGATTTGTACGATGGGTTTTGGTAAGTGGACTCATAGACTTTGGATAGTCCGTAATAAAGGTGGGTTGGATATAGTGATGTTCGCATTTTTCACCGAAAATCGCATCTATAAGCTTTCCTTCCCCCATGGTTTCATCTACTTCAAGACCTAAATCAAGGGTGGTTTGCCTCAATTCTGCCTCCTCCATTCCAGAAACATCGATACCAGTATGGGTCTTTATTGCTTCAAGTATGGGGACTCGAGGATAGGGCGCTTTAAAATCAATGGTATGTGAACCTACCTGAACTTCAGTAGTATCGTGTAGATTGTAGGCTATTTGTTCTAAAAGTGATTCCGTAGTTTCCATCATCCAGAAGTAATCCTTATAGGCAACATAAAGTTCCATCACGGTAAATTCTGGATTGTGTGTACGATCCATTCCTTCATTTCTAAAGTCTTTAGCAAATTCAAAGACTCCTTCGTAGCCCCCTACAATTAGTCTTTTGAGGTAGAGTTCATTTGCAATCCTCAAATAAAGTGGAATATTTAAGGCGTTGTGATG
>WTIP01000159.1:1721-3634 GCA_011525195.1 Flavobacteriales bacterium
TCTCCTACACCTGTTGTAAATAAAGTTCCTTCAATACCGATGATATCGCCTATATCTAGCAATTTTTTATAGACTTCATTATAGTCTGTTTTATCTTCAGTAGGGCAGAGCTGATCACGATTGAGGTAGATCTGAACTCTACCATGGCTGTCTTGCAGCTCTGCAAAACTTGCTTTACCCTGTATGCGTCTAGACATTAGGCGTCCAGCGAGTCTAACTTTTTTTCCTTCCTCATAATTTTGAGGAAGCTCATTGGAATAAAAATTAACAGGGAAAAGGGCGGCAGGGTACGGATCGATTCCGAGTTTTCTTAGTGCTTCTAGTTTTTCTCTTCGAATCAGTTCCTGTTCGGAAAGCTTAGCCATACATTAGGATTTGTTGCAAAGATAAGCAGACTGAAAAAATCTAGGCGGTCAAATTTTATATCTTTGTAAGCACAACTTTTCCTATGGGTTTTTTTCGCGTATTGTTGTCTATTTTATTTCCCCCTCTTGCCGTAATTGATCAAGGATGCGGTTCGGTATTAATTGTTTTTATTCTCACTTTGTGTGGTTGGGTGCCTGGAGTTATTGCAGCCTTGGTGATTTTAAATAATCCTGCACGTTGGGGGTCAAGAAGATAAAAAACAATGAAACAAAATAAAGAGGTTAAAATTATTGAACTGGGGCAATTGTCCTATGGTGAGAGTCTGACCGCGCAGGAGCAGTATTTTAACCAAATCATAGCATTAAAAAGAGCGAATAGAACCCAAGTGGAGCCGCTACAGACTCCCAACTATCTTCTTTGGGTAGAACACCCTCCTGTAGTTACACTTGGAAAAAGTGGTAAAAAGGAACATTTGCTTTTAGACGCCAAAGGGCTAGAGAAACAAGAAATCGAATTTTTTAAGACCAATCGTGGGGGAGATATTACTTTTCATGGACCCGGACAGTTGGTTGTATACCCCATTTTTGATTTAGATAATTTTTTTACAGATATTCATAAATACCTCCGCTTCTTAGAAGAAGCGGTTATTGAAACGCTAAAAGAATATGGTCTCCAAGGGATGCGCAGCCCAGGAGAAACAGGCGTATGGCTTGAGGCAGACACCCCTTTTGCGAGGAAAATATGCGCGATGGGAGTTCGTGCCAGCCGTTGGGTGACTATGCACGGGCTGGCTTTAAATATCAATACAGATCTAAGCTATTTTGACCACATCGTTCCCTGTGGAATTCAAGGTAAGGGAGTAACCTCCTTAGCCAAAGAGTTGGGACATGCAGTTGATCCCTCTGGTGTAAAAGAAAAAGTAAAATTCCATCTCGGGCATTTATTCGAAGCCGAGTGGGTTTGATTTAATTCAATTCATAAATTAGAAAACCATTTTGTTCAGATTGAACAACTAATTCCAATGCAGGATCATTATCCGCATTTATGAGATCGGAAACTGAGGTGCCATAAATGGGGAAGCCCCCCATTAAAGTACCATTGCTCAAATAGGCATATACTTTTTGAGTATCCAAGTCTGTAAATAAAAAGTATAAAGTATTATTGAGGTAATGGATTTTTGGCGCGGTATATGTACCGTAAGGAAGGGTAATAGGAATCCCCTTGATTTGAAGCTTATTTTCATCGAGGCTGACGATGGATTTCGCACTCATATCAATTTGATGCTCACTACCCAATGACAAGTACGTTTTCAAAATATTTCCATTACTGTCTATTTGAAAGAGTGCTCCTTCTTTTGTCGTGCCTGCAAATGTATTTCGATAGGCATAAACTTCATTTTTAGAGGCATTGACTTTTTCCTTTAATCGGATTCGGTCATTTCCTTGACGGTTTAAAATGCGAACATTACCGTCCAGATTTTGAAGGAGTATGTAGTCTTTATTCCCAAAGCGAATATGTTTAGGGGGATGTGTTAATGGACTTTGAAG
>WTIP01000026.1:0-2467 GCA_011525195.1 Flavobacteriales bacterium
TATTGGTAATGATCATGCAGGTCCCGCCTATAAAAATGAAATTATTAAGTATTTAGAATCTTTAGGTCATCAGGTTTCTAATAAAGGAACGGACACAACCGAAAGTGTAGATTATCCTGATTTTATTCATCTGGTAGCAGAAGACGTTGCTACCGAGCAGGTAGATTTAGGCATCATTATTTGTGGGAGTGGTAATGGAGCTGCTATGACCGCCAATAAACATCAAAAAATTAGGGCTGCTTTGTGTTGGAATAAAGAAACCGCAACTTTAGCACGCTTACATAATAATGCCAATATTATCAGTTTACCTGCACGCTTTATTTCTCTGGAGGAGGCATTAGAAATGGTGGGTCTTTTTGTTTCAACAGATTTTGAGGGAGGGAGACACCAAATAAGAGTTGAAAAAATTCCGTGCTAATAAGATGGAAAAGTGGTTCTGTAAAAAATATGAAGAACTAACAAAAAAAGAAATTCATGATCTCTTTGCTTTGAGGGCAGCAGTCTTTGTAGTAGAACAAGATTGTATATACCAAGACATAGACGGAAAAGACCTTTCTGCACACCATATATTAGGTTTTACGGAAAAAGATCAACTTTTTGCATATTCACGAATCCTTGCACCAGGCAAGGGGTATTCCTCTTGTGCTGTTATTGGAAGAATTGTAATAAAGTTAAATTACAGAAAGAAAAACAAGGGGCATGAGCTGGTCCATTATAGCATAGAAAAAGCCAAAGCACTTTATCCCTCTTGTCAGATTAAAATATCAGCACAACTGCACCTCAGTGATTTTTATGCTTCTCATGGGTTTAAAAAAGAAGGAAAATCATATTTAGAGGATGGCATACCTCACATTGCCATGCTTCTTAAGAAGTAGACTTTATTTCTTTAAAAAGAGTCTGCACCGCAGCGGACAAGTGAGCGAGCTCAGGCATTGTAGTCCCTGTATACAGTAGTAGACCCGAACCAGAAAACAAATCATCTACTGCCACTTTTCTAATAGCCTCTCTCAAGAGGCGTTTTATACGATTTCGATGAACCGCTTTTTTAATTTTACGTTTAGGAACCGCAACGCCAGAAAAATAAAGAGAAGAGCGCTCCTCTTTAAGGTATTTTAAAACGAGTACAGAAGAGCGTTTTTCTGAACCTTTTTCAAAAAGAAGCGCAACGGGATCTTTGCCTTTTAAGCGCTTAATTTGATTCGTTTTCTTGCTCGACATAGTAGTTATTATTTTTATCAATATCTGCCATCAAGCCGCTGGGATCAAGAACGATTGTTTCAATTGCTTCTTTCTTTTGATCGATTTCAAGCTCATAGAAAGGAGAGGCCCATGTCCAGTCTTTGTGTACAGTCCAGTCGATATTGTAATCACTTTCTTTTTCACCTCGCATAAGTGAAATCGGGATGTAGTGAAGAGAAGCACTGCCGTCTTTATACACAACTAAAACCTCTTGAGGCATTGGCATAAGCTCTTTCCGCTCTAGCGTGATTACACTTCCCTTATTTCTGTTCTCAATACCCGCTATGGCATAGTCTATCTTATTTGTTGTCTCTGTCCAATCGGTAAGATACCACTGGAGCTGAAGACCCGAAATACGCTCGGCAATCCTTCTAAAATCATTGGGAAGGGGATGCTTAAATTGCCATTCATTATAATAGGCTTGGAGAATCTCAAAGAGAACATCTTTCCCCACAATATAACCCAACTGTCCTAAAAAGACAGCCCCTTTGCTGTAAGCAGTGCTCTCATAAGCCAAATTGTGTTTGTATCGATTGGCATTGGTGCGTTGAGGCATTTCAAAACCAGAAAGGGCCAGATTTAAATAACCCCTGTAAGAGTCTTCTAAAGGAAACTCTAAGTTTTTTTCCAGTATTTCATTTGAAGCAAGAGCTGAGATAAAGGAGGTAAAGCCCTCATCCATCCATTCGTGCTTTGTTTCATTGGTAGCCAGTATATGCTGAAACCAAGAGTGCGCCAACTCATGGGCCGTGACTCCAAAAAGGGAATCGTAGTTTCGGCCACCCGTTATGAGCGTTAGCATTGCGTATTCCATTCCGCCGTCACCCCCCTGAACGACACTGTATTGTTTATAAGGGTAAGGTCCTATATTCGTATTGTAATAGGCCATCATTTTTGCAGTATCGGCTTGTAATTTTTTCCAGTTTTCTATGATTTCAGGATCGTTTTTATAGAAAAAATGAAGGGTTACCCCATTGGGTCCCGGGTAGGTATCGTGAATATAGTCAGGGTCTGCAGCCCAAGTAAAATCATGCACATTAGGCGCGATATAGTGCCAAGTAATTTGTCCATTTTTAGACTTGGATCGTTTGCGGTCAGAATAGCCCTTACCAATATCTTCCGCATTTTGAAGATAGCCACTAGCTGCAACAGTATAGGCTTTGTCGAGTGTAATTTTTACATCAAAATCTCCCCAAACCCCATGAAATTCTCTTCCCGTATAAGGATC
>WTIP01000026.1:2567-7211 GCA_011525195.1 Flavobacteriales bacterium
TGGAGTGTCTCAGGAGAATTATTGGTATAAACAAGCTTCTGTATGCCTTCGTATTGCGCAGTTGAAGGATCTAATTCAACCTCCATGGTGTAATTAACTTTTTGTTGCCAATATTGTGCATTTACAGTATTGATAAAAAAAACAAAAATTAAAGTGAGTACAGTTTGTTTCACAGCTTAAAATTTAAGGTTTCAGCTACTAAAGTAGGATTTAAATTTAAAATGATTGTTCATTCGCACCCCTTTCTCTGTTCTTTTGAGTGAAAGAAGTTCGTGGTGTGGGTCGTGTTCAAGAAAAAGAAGAATACCCGCATCCAAAGCATGATTTAGAATGAGCTCTTTTTCATTTAAAGTCAATAAAGGACGTGTATCATAACCCATAATATAGGGCAAAGGCAAATGACCAACAGTTGGGATGAGGTCTGCCGCATATAGTATTTGTTCTCCTTTATAAGGAATCAAAGGCAGCATTTGTTTTTCAGTATGACCGTCTACCAATTGAATCGAAAAGGGGAAGGGTGTTTTTTCGATAAGAGGACCGGGATCTTTGATAAATTTAAGCTGCCCGCTCTCCTCAATGGGAAGAATATTTTCAGGTAAAAAAGAAGCTTTTTCGCGTACATTAGGCTGAGTGGCCCATTTCCAATGCGCCTCATGCACCCAATAGTTTGCCTCTTTAAATGTATGAACCAAACGGCCCTTATCGTATTTAATCGCCCCTCCACAATGGTCAAAATGCAGGTGGGTAAAAAATACATCTGTAATATCCGTCGGATGAAAGCCAATTTCTCGAAGCGAATTTTCAAGGGTATAAGAACCCCATAGGTCATAGTGTTTAAAAAATGACGCTTCTTGCTTTGTTCCCATCCCTGTATCTATAAGCACCAATTGATTTCCTTCTTCAACAAGCAAACAGCGCGAAGCCATTTCTATTCGATTATTTTGATCTGCAGGATTGGTCCGTTCCCAAAGCGTTTTGGGGACAACACCAAACATGGCACCTCCGTCTAATTTAAAATTACCCGCCTCTATAGGATATAATCTCATTCTAGTTCAGTTTTATTCTTGCGAGTAGGTCAGTAGAGGTAAGATATAAATATTCTTCTTCCACATCAAAACTACAATTGGCAGTGCTTTTGCCGGGTCTGATTGTCCCTAGGTGTTTTCCTTTAGGGTCAAGAACCAAGACCCCTCCAGGCCCTGTTGCAAAAACAATCCCCGAGGAGTGTACCTTAAGCCCATCAAAAAGACCTTGACGGTTTTGCGCCAATGCGTTACCATCATAAAAAACGCGTTTATTTACCAAAGTACCATTTTGATAATCAAAAGCAATAATCACTGCATTATCACGCTCAGAGTTACCAATATAGAGGGTTTTAAAATCTGGAGCAAACGCAATCCCATTTGGACGCCCAAGGGAAGCGTCTAGTAAGACAATTCCAGTATTTGGAGACCACTTATAAACCCCATTAAAATCAAGCGCTTTCAAGGGATCACGGTCACCTTCTTTGAGCCCGTAGGGGGGGTCTGTAAAAAACAGCACTCCTTCCTCATCAAAAGCTAAATCATTGGGACTATTCAGCCATTGGTTTTGATAATGATCCACTAAAACCTCATATTCAGGGCGATTGGAATTCCAGTTTTTAAGCATTGAAACGGCACGGTCGCCATGTTGACAAAGTATCAGATTGCCGTCCGGATCTAAGGCCAACCCATTGGCGCCCTCATTTGTGCTGTGGGGCGCATGATTCGTCATTCCACTTGGGTTTAAAAAAAGAGAAAGGCCCTTTTTTTCGTTCCATAGGTAGACTTTGTTATTGGGAACATCTGTAAAGAGGAGTCCCTGCTTTTGAGGCACCCAAACAGGCCCTTCCGCCCAGGAAAACCCGCTAGCTAGCACTTCAATTTTAGATTCGGAACTAAAAAAATCATTCATCTCAGGCGCTAAGAATTCTACTGTACCAATTGTTTCTTGTGCACTAACAGTAGCTATAAAAATTCCTATAATAAAAAAACTGACGACCCTCATACGGTTTAGCATTACCTCCTAAGTTACAAAATAACCACTGAGGAGCAGATAAAAATTTTATGCTAAGAGCGCTGCCAATTTTTTACTGTAATCAATCAGTGAAAGAGTCTCATCTGTTCGGGCCAATTTGATTTTGTCAAAAATCATAATGGCCTCACCGTTACTCTCAATATGGTAAATAGGATTGGTTTCAAAAAAGCGGATTCTTTCATCGGTAAAGAAGGAACGTATCTCAGCTTCCTCTTTACCCGTGATTAAAAATTTATTAGAAAAGTCAGCATACATTTCAAAGTCGATGTCTTTATATCCTGTAAGTGCAATGACTCGATCAAAAAGCTTTTCAAACAGACCCTCTTTTTCCATTGTAAAAACGGGAATTGTTTTATTGAGTTTTAAGACGATCAATGTGGTATTAAATGTTTCTGCAGAAAAAGCCTCCCCTTCATTAAAGGTTACGTCTGAAACCTCCCACGAAATATCAAATTCTTCAAAATTACCTTTCACACAATTTGACTTTCGCTCTATTGGCCTGATTTCAAAAAAATGAAATTCTTTTAGATAGCGAGTATCCCAGTCTATATCTGGCTTAAAGTGATAGTCTCTTTCAATAGCCAGATTTTTTAAACGATTTTGTCTGGGCGATAATTTAGCCACTGTATTTTTTAGAGAGATTTTTAATGCTCTATTATAGGTGGAATAGGAGACGTGAGAATTCAGCCCTTCAAGAACGACATTTCCCCCAAAATTCTTTTGAACTTTCAAGTAATCCACTAAGTAATCCATAAATGTAATTCCCACTAATTTTGTTTCGGACAGGTCTATGCGCACCTCTGCCCCTTGAGGGATTTTTGTGATAAGTGAAGCTGTTTTGGGAATACTTAAAAAATTGGCAATCCCTTTAATTTTTAATTCAAACCGATCTTCGGCTATTTGATTTAAAAGGGAACCCGAGCGATAGGTCAATTTAAAAAACTGACTCAACGGGAGTTTGGCCAATAACATATGGGTAAGTAATACCAAGCCCAGCCCACCAACCAAACCAATCAATAAGTTGGTATATAGGGTAAGGACTAATGTAAAAATAAAGAAGATGAGCTGCTCTGGTCCATGATCATATACTTGTTTAAAAACAGCAGGAGAGGCCAATTTAAACCCAGTAAATACGAGTAAAACAGCAAATGCACAGAGCGGAACCTGACGCATTAGAGGACCTAATACTAGAATGAGTATAAGCAGTAAAAGCCCTTGATAAAGATTAGACCATTTTGTTTTTGCCCCATTGTGAATATTTACCGTACTTCGAATAATAACAGCAATAATGGGTAACCCACCGATAAGCCCAGCAACAACCGTACTGATTCCAATTCCAGTTAAGTCTTTATTTAAATCCGTTTTGCGCTTATAGGGGTCAATTTTATCTACTGCCTTTGCAATAGCCAATGTTTCAATACTTGTAATGATCAATAAAGAAAATACAGTTGTCCAAAATTCGAGGGTATTGATTTTAGAAAAATTGGGGAATAAAATAGAATCCAAGAAATTTTCGGGGATATCTAAAAGTAAGTGAGGACCAACTTGATAAGACCGCCCCATAAAACTAAGTGTTTGTGCATCAAAGAAATTAAAGAGATAAACAAAGGGTATAGAAAGTGCAATTACCCAAATAGGTGCTGGAAAAAATTGAAAAAAACGAAATGCGATTTTAGCATGAAAGAGCAAAATAATCACTCCCGCGAACGAGATTAATAGGACAAAGGGATTCCCTTGGGGAAGCAAAACCACAGCATCAATCAGGTTTTGAATGATACTGGCGCTCTCAGACTCGGTGCCCAAGGCAACATGTATTTGTTTTGCAAAAATGATAATTCCAATAGCCGCTAAAATGCCCAAAATAACAGAGGAATGAAAAATATCAGCCAAGCGCCCCAACTTTAGCACACCCAAAACCGTCTGTAGTGCGCCAGAGACGACGATCGCAGCCAGCACATAGTTAAAGGCTTGACCAGAACCATCATCCATCAGCGTAATACCTAAAAGGATAACAGCAATTACCCCCTTCGCAGGGCCATTGATTGAGATATGACCCCCTCTAAAAAAAGTGGTGACGACACCTCCTACTACAGCAGAAAGAATTCCTGACATTGCTGGAGCTCCAGCAGCTAAAGCAATACCTAAAGAAAGCGGAAGGGCAATAAGCGAAACACTAATCGCGGCGATTAAATCACTTTGAAAATTTTCAGTTAAACCCTTAAATCCTGTTTTTGGTATTGACTCCATTTTTTTTCTAAAACCCTATTAGGGACCCTTGTTTTTTAAATATAACTTAATTAATGGAACATTTTATTTTAAAAATAAAAAATTTAATTACAGCTGTATCTCTTGCAAATGTCAATGACGCAGCTTATTTAGAGAGCTAAATAATTGAGCGGTAAATAAAACGAGTGTAAAAATGGATAAAAAAGAATCTTGACAAAAAGGCTATTCGTTCAGCTTCAAGACCGCCATAAAAGCCTGTTGAGGAATCTCTACATTTCCAACTTGTCTCATTTTCTTTTTCCCCTTTTTTTGTTTTTCTAGAAGTTTACGCTTTCGGGTAATATCACCCCCATAACATTT
>WTIP01000026.1:7311-14017 GCA_011525195.1 Flavobacteriales bacterium
CCGCATCCCTATGGGGCTGTAGTCAAAAGAAGCATAGCCCTTAGAGACTGTTTTTAGGCGGTCGTAGAAATCGAAAACAATTTCAGCCAGCGGTAAGTCAAAATTTAACTCCACCCGCTCGGGAGTCAAATAAGTTTGATTGGTAATCTGACCTCTTTTTTCTATACAGAGCGACATTACATTACCAATAAAATTAGCTTTGGTAATAATAGAGGCTTTGATATAAGGTTCTTCTACACGGTCTAGCATAGAGGGGTCAGGTAGGTCTGAGGGATTATTGACATTCAAGGCTGTAGAGGGGTCTTTTTTAGTATAGGCACGGTAAGAAACATTGGGAACAGTCGTAATAACCGTCATATTAAATTCACGCTCTAAGCGCTCTTGAATGATTTCTAGATGAAGCATGCCTAAAAAGCCACAACGAAACCCAAAACCTAAGGCAGCAGAACTTTCGGGAAAAAAGACCAAGGAAGCATCATTGAGCTGAAGCTTTTCCATAGAGGTTCTTAGCTCCTCATAATCCTCTGTATCTACGGGATAAATCCCGGCAAATACCATCGGTTTTACTTCTTCAAAACCATCAATGGCGTTCTGTGTTGGATTGTCGGGCGCCGTGATCGTATCGCCTACTTTTACTTCTTTGGCTTCTTTGATGCCCGTAATTAAGTAGCCTACATCACCTGCGCTGATTTCTTTTTTGGCCTCTTGTTTGAGCTTTAACGTCCCGATTTCATCTGCAGCATATATTTTTTGAGTCGCAATAAACTGTATTTTTTGTCCTTTAGTAATTTTTCCATTTAATATTCTAAAGTAGGTTTCTACTCCTCTAAAGGGGTTATAAACAGAGTCGAATATCAATGCTTGTAGGGGCGCCTCAGGACTTCCCGAAGGAGCGGGAATGCGCTCAATTATTGCGGTTAAAATTTCTTGTATTCCCAGCCCTGTTTTTGCAGAGGCAGGGATGACATCCTCAGGAGCGCAGCCAAGCAAATCCACGATATCGTCAGTGACTTCTTCACGATTGGCAGAGGGGAGGTCTACTTTATTCAGTACAGGAATAATCTCCAAATCATTTTCTAGGGCCAAATACAAATTGGAAATGGTCTGCGCTTGAATACTTTGTGCGGCATCGACAACTAATAGCGCCCCCTCACAGGCCGCAATAGAACGGGAGACTTCATAGGAAAAATCTACGTGGCCAGGGGTGTCAATAAGGTTAAGGAGATAGGTTTCGCCTTGGTGCTGATATTCCATTTGTATGGCGTGGGATTTTATTGTAATCCCTCGCTCTCTCTCTAAGTCCATATTGTCGAGGAGCTGTTCCTGCTTGTCTCGTTCACTTACAGTACCCGTAAAATCCAAAAGGCGATCTGCAAGGGTACTTTTCCCGTGATCAATATGAGCGATAATGCAAAAATTTCGAAACTGTTTCATACCACGCCTCCAAACATTCGTTGCAAATATACTCTTTTGTTTTATCGCAAGCTTGAAATTTAAAGGATATTAAAAGTGGAAAAACCCTATATTTATTCCTTTCTAACCCAAAATTATTACCTATGAAATTTGCAGTACCTATTCAATCTTCCTACTCACGTCTTGAACTCATCATCCGCTTTTTATTTGGAGGGCTTTATATTGGGATTCCCCACGGCTTTCTGCTGGCTATATTTGGACTCTGGGGCTTTATTCTTGGGGTTGTTGCTTTTTTTTTCTATACTATTTAAAGGGAACTATCCAAGCGCCCTTTTTAACTTTCAACTTCAGCTAATGCGCTGGCAATTACGCGTAAAAACGCGCCTGTTACACTTGGCAGACGGCTATCCCCTTTTTGGACTTGAGGCTCAAGATAAGGCGGTACAACTCGAAGTAGCCCTTCCTCCCCAAACAAGTCGATTATTGACACTTGTTCGCCTCTTTTTTGGGGGGCTGTATGTAGGTATTCCCCATTATTTTATTCTGTTCTTCAGATTACTTTGGGGATTCATCCTGTCTTTTTTAGCCTTTTGGAGTGTTCTCTTTACAAAACGCTACCCTGTGGGATGGCACCGCTTTTGGGTTGAAACATTAAGGTGGCATTACTGCATTCGGTTGTATTTATCTTTTATGGTAGACACCTATCCGCCATTTAATGGGAAGCCTGAACGCTAGCCTTCTAAGCAAAAAGGCGTTCAAACCTTAATGATTTGCTTACTTTTGTAAAAAATGTAAACCCGTGGTTTCTATTGGAACATTGGCATTACCGGACTTTCCGCTTTTATTAGCGCCTATGGAAGACGTAAGCGACCCCCCTTTTCGCGCTTTGTGCAAAGAAAATGGGGCAGATGTTGTTTATACTGAATTTATTTCTAGTGAAGGCCTGATACGCGAGGCGGCAAAAAGTGTTCAGAAGCTGGATATTTATGAAAAAGAGCGGCCTGTAGGGATTCAAATTTTCGGCGCTAATTTAGAAGCTATGTTGCGTTCTGTAGAAATTGTAGAAGCCTCACAACCAGATCTCATTGATATAAATTTTGGCTGTCCAGTAAAAAAAGTAGTCTGTAAAGGAGCAGGAGCAGGAATATTAAAAGACATTCCTAAAATGGTCAAACTTACAGAAGCCATGGTTAAAAAGACCAAGCTACCCATTACTGTAAAAACGAGACTGGGTTGGGACCATGACTCTATTCATATTGTTGAGGTGGCTGAGCGCTTGCAAGATGTGGGTTGTGCAGCGATCTCGATTCACGGAAGAACGAGAGCTCAAATGTATAAGGGCGATGCTGACTGGAAACCGATAGCAGAAGTAAAAAACAATCCGCGGATGCAGATTCCCGTTTTTGGTAATGGTGATGTAAATACGCCCGAACAAGCCAAAAAAATGAGAGACGAATTCGGCCTTGACGGCGCCATGATTGGAAGAGCAAGCATTGGCAATCCTTGGTTTTTTAATCAGGTCAAATATTTTTTAAAGACGGGAGCGCACCAAGCGCCTCCCGCGCTGGCTCAAAAAGTAGAAGCAGCAAGGCGTCATCTGGAAATGTCGATACATTGGAAAGGAGAAACATTAGGAGTACTTGAAACGCGAAGACACTATACCAATTATTTTAAAGGCATCCCCAATTTTAAACCCCTTAGAACGCGCTTGGTAACATCTGACCACTCCGAAGAAGTCTTTGCCGTATTTGATGAAATTTTAGACCAGTTTGCTTTCTACGAGCCGGCTTAATCCACTCTTTTTATTGAGACCACGCGTGGCCCAAGCGGTACTAAGGGTACCTAAGACCAGCAACGTGAGTAGCACAAGGCCCATATTTTTGAATTCAAAAAGTACAGGATAAGGAAGTGAGGTCCCTGGCACAGAAAGAAAGGGCGCTACAGACTGAAGCCCTACAAGGGCGCTACCTATTAAAAGCCCTACTCCACCGCCAAGGGTACAGATCAATATTCCCAAAAGAAAAAAAACACGATGGATCCCCTGAGGGGTAGCCCCCATGGCATAGAGAATTTTAAGCTGGTCTTGTTTATCTAAGATCATCATAATTAAGGCACCAATGACATTAAAAAGGGCAATCATCATTACTAAAGAAAAGATCAGGTAAATGGCCAGGTGTTCCATATTGAGCATTTTATAGAGGGCGGCATTTTGTTCGGCTCGGGACTGCACCCTTACGCCTTCTTTAAAAAGCGGCTCAATTTGTTTAAAAAGAATGGCTTTAGAAGTATTAGGCGCTGTTTTAAGGGCTAACATACTGTATTGCTGGGATTCGAGCGCTAAGAGTTTTTGGGCAAATTCAAGCTGAGAAAAAACATATTTTTTATCAAGTTCTTCATTGATTTGATACAAGCCTACCACTACTGCACTCTCTTGATTAAAGGGGTTTTGTCCCAGTATGCGCCCGCCTGTTTTTTTGGGAACAGTAAGTTTTAAAAAGGAACTATAATCATAGATGCCCGCACCTAGATTTCCTGCAATACCAAAGCCGAGGACTACCTCAGCGCCATTAAATGTAAGCCAGTCTCCTAAGGCGATGAGTTCCTCTACAGCCACTACCTCAGTATAATTTGGTGCGACTCCTTTTAAAAAGGCAACTTGATTTTTCTCTTCATAAGAGAGAAAGACTTTTTCTTCAATGAGGGGCGCAACAGCAATTATTTCAGGAATTTCCCTAAGGGCCGCCAAGAGGCTGTCAGTGACAATAAAGTATTTCCCCTCTTCAGGAGTGATTTCATAATCAGGGTCAAATGAGGCAGAAAAAGAAACCCCGAATTCTTTGAGCCCTTCAAAAGCACTTAATACAATAAATAAGGAGGCTGTAGCAATGACAACCATAAGGAAAGCAAAGCGGTTGATCCGATTGATTACTGTTTTTCCACTGCGAGCAAAGAAATATCGAAAGGCAATTTTATAAGGATAAGCAGCCATAATTCAGGAGAAACTTCTTTATTTTTTTTGGCGACTTTCTAAGCTTTCAGGATTCGAAAAAGGGTTAGTTCCCTGTTTTAATTCGCGGTCAATTTGATCGATATATTCTAAAGAATCATCTAAATAAAAATTCAGTTCAGGAATTTTTCTCAGCTGGTTACGCATACGTTGCGCCAAGTCATAACGCAGCTGATGGCTATTTGAGGAGAGTGCTGTAATACAACTTTTGGCCTCTTGGGCAGGAAAAATACTGAGATAGACTTTTGCTATTGATAGGTCAGAAGTGACACGTACTTTGGTTACTGAAACCAAAAGATTTTTTACCGCCCCCATACGGAGGGCTTCTTGCAGTAAAGAAGCAATTTCTTGCTGTAGCACTCGGCTGATTTTTTGTTGTCGTGCACTTTGCTCTTTTTCCATAACGCTAAAGTACACCAAAAAATGTGTTTATTGGCGCTCCCATTCGTAATCACTCGTCAAGCGAAAGCTCCCTAAGTGTTTTGCGCTCCATTCAGAAGGACTTACTAAAGAGAGAAAATTTCCCTTTTCCCCTTCATAGAGGTGGTAAATTTCTCCGACAAGGGGCTCGAATTTAAATTCGGCCTGATAGACTTTTTGGGTTTCTGCGGCTCGGGAAATAAAAGACTTTATTTGGGTTTGAAGTTCTTGGAGCTCTGCTTGGAATTGTTTGGAAACTTGATCGACACGTCTTTTTTTAAAGGCGTCAATATTTGGAACTTCAATGATAGGCCCACTTATATTACTCGCATAAGGCAAGAGTTTCGCGAGGTATTTTTCTTCTGCTTCATCCCATACTACAGCATCGGGCTTTTTCTTCTTCATTTTTCTTTTTGGCAAAGATAAAGCTTCTCTTCGTATTTTAGAGAGAGACGCCTTAGCGGGAGGCACAGAGGCTACTGAATCAGTGCTTTAAAACGAATTAATAGAGAATCCCAACTCATTGAAACAGTCGCCTCTTTAGGCCCCGTTTGATTAACTTGATAGGTCAGTTTTTCGGTGGGCTGCTCCTGTATTTCAGGGGTTACCTTAACTCGTAAAACATCCTCTTTTGGGTCGTACTCGTCTTTTCCATGCTGCTCCCAATTTGAATTAAAAATTAGGGTCCATTCTTTTTCAGTAGGAATTGTAAAAAATCCGTAGCGTCCCGCCTTAAGAAGTGAGTCCTGAATGAGGAGGTCTTTATTGGTTTCAAACCAAGTGGCATTATGTGCCCCAGATTGCCAGACTTCCCCAAAGGGTAATAATCCTCCAAAAATGATTCTTCCTCGAACACTTGGAGCAGAGTAATCAATATGAATATGAGCACCGTCAACCAGTGCCATAGCAAAAGTATGAGGACTCAATGGTGTTTTTTTGGCTTCTTCTTCTGAGGATGAAACAGTATGCGAATGCGCTTCTTTTGAAGCGGATTTAGGGTCACTCTTACAGCCAAGGCTAATAAAAGCACTTAAAAAGAGGAGGGTAAAAAGTCGATAAATCATAATCTAATTTTGATTCAAATGTACAGAGATTTCTTAAAGAGAACGTGTGTAATTTAGAGAGGAAGGAGAAATAAGGAGCCTTTTTAAAAGGAGGGATAAAATAAAAAGTGGGATTGAATATGAGATTTCCGTTACCTTAACCGGAATAGCTATCTAACATCTTCAACTTCATTATCTCACTCCCACAATATTCACATTTAAATCAAATATCAGTCGAATCTATTAACCTACCAAAGAATGAATACATTTAAATCTAATAAGTGGATAATCAAAAACTATTTAAATTTAATAAAGTAAGTATCTAAGCCGCATGAAGATCCCGTTGTAAAATCAAAAGGAGTTAGATTAATTGAACCAAAAAAAGAGAAAATGGATGGGGTTCAGATTATTTCTTCTAGTTTTTCCTACATTCCCTCAATGAGTATTAAATCCCTTTTACCTTTTATCTGGAATCGTCAGCATTTAATCAAGACCTTTCAGGTTGGTGTGTTTCACAAATACAAGCGGAGCCACTGAATTTTTCCTCTTTTAGTTCGCTGATTCAGTCAAATAAACCCATATGGAGTACCTGCCCATAAAGAATATAATTTTTAAATGGAGCTGGAGTACTTGCCCTTCCAAATTGTGTAACTCCGATTTGCAAGAATGATTCTATATCAAAACAATTTTATGATTAGTGCCCAATGAGTGCCAAATATGTAACAAAAGTTATATTTTTACACCCGTAAAACTAACAGGTTTTCAATAAGGTCCTATAGCTCAGTTGGTTAGAGTAGCTGACTCATAATCAGTTGGTCCCTGG
>WTIP01000113.1 GCA_011525195.1 Flavobacteriales bacterium
TACGACAAGCAAATTTATCAAATGTTAAAAATGCTTTTAAAGAGTTGATTAATGGAAATGCAAATGGTTTTATAACTTTTGGAATAAACCCTCTTTACACTACTTCTTATGGTTCTGAACTTACTGAAACAATTAAAAATTTAGAATTTTCATTATCATTTACTTCAAAATTAGACGAAACAGCTTCAGCTTCAAAATTTGTTGCCGCAACACCCCACTATTTGGAATCATGGGGTGATTATGAGATGAAGCTAGGGCACTATTCATTAGCGCAGCCTACTATAAGACCATTGTTTGACACCCAACAATTTCAAGACGTTCTACTTCGTCTATCTGGAAAAAAGACTAAGTATTATGACGAAATTAAAAGTCACTGGAATTCTAATATATTAAATTCAAAATCATGGAGTAAAACACTTCACGATGGTTATTTCTCAAAAGAACCAGAATACAGATCTCTAGTCAAAAATTTTTCTGACTTAAATATAAACTCTTTACGAAAAGATAATCCTAGAGATATGACTTTAGTACTCTATACTAAAACAGGAATGGGTGATGGGCAACAAGCAAATAATCCATGGCTTCAAGAATTTCCAGATCCAATTACTAGAGTAGCTTGGGACAATTATTTAACTATATCTTTCTCAGATGCCAAATCATTGGGGCTTGAGAATACCAATACATCAAATGGTGCTCTTAATGGAAGCTATGCTTTAATTGATGTTCAGGGGAATAAGCTAAAGGTTCCTGTTTTAATTCAACCTGGTCAAGCAAAAGGTACTGTTGGTTTGTCATTTGGATATGGAAAACGCTTGGGATTAAAAGACGAAATGCAAACAGGAGTTAATGCGTTTTCACTCTATCATAACTTTAATAAAACCCAAAATATAAAAATCTCGAAAGCAGAGGGCGAACACGAATTTGCATGCGTCCAACTTCATAATACGCTTATGGGTAGGGGAGATATTATTAAAGAAACAACATTAGAAATTTTTAATACAAAAGACAAAAAATATTGGAATTCTACACCACAAGTTTCAAAAAACCATATTGAATTTGATGTGACTTCTCCTGAAGTTGATATGTGGCAAGAATTTGATCGGTCAATAGGTCACCATTTCAATCTTTCTATAGATTTAAATTCGTGTACAGGATGTGGAGCCTGTGTTATAGCATGCCACGCTGAAAATAATGTTCCAGTAGTTGGAAAAAGAGAAGTTAGAAAATCAAGAGACATGCATTGGTTGAGGATCGACCGATACTATTCTTCAGGGTCTTCTTTTGAACAAGATAACCAAACAAAAGAGAACATATCAGGTGTAGGGGACTCACTTAGTACTTTTGGAAAAATGGAACAAGCAGCTGATAATCCTCAAATAGCTTTCCAACCTGTAATGTGTCAACATTGTAACCATGCACCCTGTGAAACAGTTTGCCCCGTTGCCGCGTCATCTCATGGAAGACAAGGACAAAACCACATGGCCTACAATCGTTGTGTAGGTACTCGTTATTGTGCTAATAATTGTCCATATAAAGTCAGGAGATTTAATTGGTTTCTTTATAATAAAAATGATGAATTTGACTACCATATGAATAATGACTTAGGGCGAATGGTATTGAATCCAGATGTAGTTGTTCGTTCAAGAGGGGTAATGGAAAAATGTTCTATGTGTATACAGATGACTCAAAAAACAATTTTAGATGCAAAATTGAAAGGAGAGAAAATTAAAGATGGAAGTTTCCAAACGGCATGTTCTAATGCATGTTCAACTGGTGCTTTAGTTTTTGGAGATTTAAACGACAAAGAAAGTAAAGTTGCAGCATTACATGAAGATGATCGTATGTATCACTTATTAGAACATGTTGGGACTAAACCAAACGTTATGTACCAATTAAAAGTAAGAAATACCGATGAGGTTTAAACTCAGAATACATTAAGATTTATGGCAACTCACTACGAAGCACCAATTAGAAAACCACTTGTCACAGGGAATAAGTCTTACCATGACGTTACCGTGGATGTTGCTGCCCCTGTTGAAGGAGTCGCTAATAAACAATGGTGGATTGTTTTTGGAATAGCACTAACAGCTTTGTTATGGGGAGTTGGGTGTATTATTTATACTATTTCGACAGGAATCGGTACATGGGGCCTTAATAAAACAGTTGGATGGGCTTGGGATATAACTAACTTTGTTTGGTGGGTTGGTATAGGTCACGCTGGTACTTTAATATCTGCAGTTCTACTTCTTTTCAGACAAAAATGGAGAATGGCTATAAATAGATCTGCTGAAGCTATGACTATTTTTTCTGTAATTCAAGCTGGTTTATTCCCAATAATTCATATGGGAAGACCTTGGCTTGCATATTGGGTACTCCCCATACCAAACGGTTTTGGTTCTCTTTGGGTTAACTTTAATTCACCACTTCTTTGGGATGTTTTTGCTATATCGACCTATTTATCAGTGTCATTAGTGTTCTGGTGGACAGGGTTATTACCTGACTTTGCTATGATTCGCGATAGAGCTGTTTTACCTTTCCAAAAAAAGATTTATAGCTTACTCAGTTTTGGTTGGACTGGAAGAGCTAAAGATTGGCAGCGATTTGAAGAGGTTTCTTTAGTTTTAGCAGGTTTAGCTACACCTTTGGTACTTTCAGTACATACTATTGTCTCATTCGATTTTGCCACCTCTGTAATTCCTGGCTGGCATACCACTATATTCCCGCCGTATTTTGTTGCCGGTGCGATTTTTTCAGGTTTTGCTATGGTAAATACCTTATTAATAATTATGAGAAAAGTATCTAATCTTGAAAACTATATTACAGTTCAGCATATAGAATTAATGAATATAGTTATAATGATAACTGGATCTATTGTTGGTGTCGCTTATATAACTGAATTATTTATTGCTTGGTATTCTGGAGTTGAATATGAACAATATGCTTTTCTAAACAGAGCAACTGGCCCATATTGGTGGGCGTACTGGTCAATGATGACATGTAATGTGTTTTCACCTCAATTCATGTGGTTTAAAAAATTAAGAACTAGCATTATGTTTTCATTTATAATTTCAATTGTTGTAAACATTGGAATGTGGTTTGAAAGATTTGTTATTATTGTAACCTCACTTCATCGAGACTATCTGCCTTCATCATGGACAATGTTTTCTCCAACTTTTGTGGATATAGGAATATTCATTGGAACAATTGGTTTTTTCTTTGTTTTGTTCCTATTATATGCGAGAACCTTTCCAGTAATTGCACAAGCAGAAGTAAAAACAATTTTAAAATCATCCGGTGAAAAATATAAAATTTTAAGAGACAGTAAGTAATGAGTAGTAATAAATATATACATGCCTTATATGATGACGATGACACACTTTTAAGTGCTGTTAAAAAGATTCGTTCTGAAAATCACCATATCGAAGAAGTGTATACTCCTTTTCCAGTTCACGGTCTAGATAAAGCTCTAGGACTTGAGGAAACTCGTATTGCTATAATGTCTTTTATTTACGGTTGTATAGGTCTTTGTGTAGCTATTGTAATGATGAATTTTATTATGATAGAAGATTGGCCTCAAAATATTGGTGGCAAACCC
>WTIP01000024.1:0-6796 GCA_011525195.1 Flavobacteriales bacterium
TTCTACAATATACAAAGAAGAATTGTCATAGGATGCCTTTTTGTTTTTTTAGTAATAATAAAAAAGTAAAAAGACCTAAGCCGCTAGGAGAAATAGATAAAAAAGTCAAACACTAATTTCTCTTTCGAATATTTATTTGAATTCACATTAGGGGGCAGTATATAAGAGTTTTCATTAGCCTCTTTTGATTGAGTAGTCTTTAATGTCCCACAGGAGCTGAATACAAAAAAACAGATCAACAATAAAAAAACGAATCTTTTCATGCTAAAAACTTGAAATTCTAAAAGTGTAACGGTTTTTCTGGGTGCGTTCTCTCCACCCGCAACTCTATTTTTGCCGAGTTTACACGGGCTTATCACTAATTTACAAACTTCTTTTTTATTTTCAAATCAAGTGTAATATTTTACTACTGCCATTTAGAAGCCTCTTTTTAGCTTGAAATAAAAGATTTTTCGAGGTCAATAATAATTTTAATATTTTTATAAGAACTGTTTTTTTAAGAGTCAAAAAAAATGAGTTAACAAAGGTCAAAAAACCATGAAATATTGCTTTAATTTTCTAATCGCTTCCCTTTTTTTAAGCGCCTGTAGTATGTCCTTGCCTGAAGAGGTGGCTGTAGCTTTTGATCAGATAGACAGGAAGGTTGATTTTAATTTTGACGTACAGCCTATTTTATCAGACCGTTGCTACTCATGTCACGGACCCGATGCAAAAACCCGTAAGGCTGGGCTCAGGTTAGACGACGAGAAAATCGCGTTTTCAAAGCTTTCAAGTGGATCTAAAGCTTTTGTTTCTGGCAGCCTCTACCGCAGTGAAGCTGCACATAGAATTTTATCTGATGACCCTGAAAAAATTATGCCTACGCCAGACTCAAAACTTTCACTGAGTCCCAAAGAAAAAGCGATTATTTTAAAATGGATCGAACAAGGAGCGGAGTGGAAATCACATTGGGCTTTTTTAGCACCGGAAAAAACAGCCCCTTCTCGCACTGCCCAAAAGCAATATCCCAATGAGGTAGATCAGTTTGTTTATGACAAATTTCAAAACCTTGGCCTTTATTTTGAACCTGAGGCCGATAAAGAAACCCTCATCCGAAGACTCTCTTTTGACCTCACTGGATTGCCTCCTTCATTGGATCAGATTAACCAATTCTTAAATGATAGCTTACCCGGAAATTATGAGCGCTTTGTAGATCAATTAATGGGCACAACTGCTTTTGCAGAACGCTTAACCTTAGACTGGTTAGATTTAGCGCGTTATGCAGATTCTCATGGTTTACATGCCGATGGACTCCGAACCATGTGGCCCTGGCGCGATTGGGTGATCAAGGCTTTTAAAAAAAACATGCCCTATGATCAATTTGTAACATGGCAACTAGCGGGAGACCTGCTTCCAAATGCTTCTACAGATCAAAAACTAGCCACCGCATTTAACAGAAATTCTCCCATGACTGCTGAGGGAGGTGTCATCGATGAAGAATGGAGATTGCATTATGTTTTTGATCGTACCGAAACATTTAGCACCGCTTTTTTAGGCTTGACTGTGGCTTGTGCTAAATGCCATGATCACAAATTTGATCCCATTTCCCAAAAAGATTATTATCAGCTTAGCGGTTTTTTTAATAATATAAGAGAATTGGGCATGACAGGCGATGACGGAGATTATGGTCCGCTTCTTTATCTGCCTACAAATAATCAGCAAGCCCAACTAAAAAAGCTAGATGCAATTGTTGAAAAAACAAAAATTCAGCTTTCACTCACTGAAAAAGAGTTAGCCGAAATGTATAACTATATTGAGCAATTGCCCGCTGTTAAAAAAATTGATAAGGGACTCATCGGGTATTATCCCTTTGATAAAATAACCCCTGTGCGAGTTGCCAATAACCCATCGCGAAAGCCCAACTATTTTATTGCAGACAATAATAAAAATACTAAATCAACCTATTCTCCAAAATTGGTTGAAGGGGTTCAAGGAAACGCTTTTGAATTTCAAAGTGACTATGATCGGATTTCTATCGATAAAGAAATTCCCGATTTTGAGTGGACAGACCCCTTTTCTATAAGCTTGTGGGCCCAAACCAAGCAAAAGAAAAAAAATGCGCGACAATTCTTTTTAGGAACAACTGGAGGAAAAAATAATTGGTGGCGCGGTTGGGACTTTTACCTCGATGATAAAAACCGTATTAATCTAAGATTGATTAATATGGCACCCGGCAATATGATCCATATCCGCTCAAAAGATTCCCTCCCAATAAATCAATGGACACAGCTGGCGTTTACTTACGAAGGCACTGGAGAGGCTGAGGGAGTCAAATTGTACCAAAATGGGGCACCCCTTATTTTTGAAATATTAATAGATAAGCTTTCAAAGTCCATAAAACCAGTTTCTGCAAGTGGTTTAAAACTTGAAAAAAGACCTATTCTCATTGGAAAAACTTATGAGGGATCTACAGGCGATAATGGTCTATTTATGGGGAAAATGGACGAGATTAAAATCTATGGGAGACCACTAACCGGACTTGAAGTAAAACAGCTATTTAGTCAGTATTCTGAGCAAGAAAGTCAAATAGATCAAACTCTTATTCAAAATCACTGGATTAAAAGCCATCCAAAATATACTACACTTAAAAATGATTTACGTCAAAAATTAAATCAATGGCGAGAGGTTATGGAGCCTGTTTTAGAGGTTATGGTAATGGAAGAGATGAGTCAGGCGCGAACCACTTATTTGTATAACAGAGGAAATTACAATGAACCCACAGAAACAGTAGAAACTAAAACACCTGAAGTCTTACCCCAAATGAGTGCTGATCTTCCAAAGAATAGATTAGGACTCGCTAAATGGCTTTTTCAAAAAGACCATCCTTTGACTGCAAGAGTAGCTGTAAATCGCTATTGGCAACTTCTAATGGGTAATGGCTTAATTACGACACCTACAGATTTTGGTGTGCAAGGTGCCTTGCCCTCCCACCCTGAACTCCTAGACTGGTTGGCACTTTATTTCTCAGAAAATGATTGGAATATTCGTTCACTCATTAAAAAAATTGTCACTTCTCATACCTATAAACAAAAATCACTATTTGGCGATGAAAAAAATAAAATAGATCCCAATAATACCTATCTGGCTCGGGGAAGCAGCTACCGTCTTCCTGCTGAAATGATTCGAAATAATGCGCTTGCGGTAAGTGGTTTATTATCGGAAAAAGTGGGGGGACCAAGTGTAAAACCCTATCAGCCTGAAGGTTTGTGGAAAGAAAAAAATACCTTTTCACTTCGCTTGCTTGAATATAAAGAATCTGAAGGTGAAGACCTCTACAGAAGAGGAATGTATACCTTTATAAAAAGAGGCTCTCCTCCTCCTTCCTTAGTTACTTTTGATGCTACGTCAAGAGAAATTTGTACCATCAAAAGAGAAAATACCTCATCCCCTCTTCAATCTTTGATTCTTCTCAATGACAAACAATTTGTGGAGGCCTCTCGTGTTTTTGCACAAAGAATACTTGGTTCACAGGGGAAAAATCTACAAGAGCAGATCAAATTCGGTTTTCGATTGGCCACCTCACGCTGGCCAAAAGAGTCAGAATTGACCGCGCTTATTGAGCTCTATCAGCGGCAACTAAATTATTACGAAAAAAATAAGCCAGCAGCAAACCAAATTATTCAAGTTGGTGCTTCAAAAATGAAGTCTTCAAATGAAATTCCTAAGATCGCTGCGATGACACTAGTAGCCAACACACTCTTAAACCTCAACGAATCCTATTTTAAATATTAATTAATGAATTGCAACCACCACCACGATAATTCAAACTATACAAGAAGAGATTTTCTGACAAAAACCAGTCTGGGTCTTGGAGGTTTAAGTTTAGCAAGTATGTTAAACTCAGAGAATTTATTTGCCTCCAATAGAATTCAAAACGCGGCAGTAAATTTGAAAGGTTTACCTCATTATGTCCCCAAGGCCAAACGCGTAATTTATCTTTTTCAAAGTGGGGCGCCCTCACAACTCGACTTATTTGATCACAAACCCCTGCTCAATAAAATGAATGGGCAAGAACTCCCTGAAAGTGTATTTGGTGGACAGCGCTTAACAGGGATGACTGCAGGTCAAAGCGCCTTCCCTTTAGCAGGGAGTCATTTTAAATTTGGACAAAAAGGGGCAAGTGGTGCTTGGGTAAGTGAGCTTATGCCTCATATTGGTGCCCTTGCAGATGATTTGTGCTTTATAAAATCTATGCATACAGAAGCCATAAACCACGACCCAGCTGTAACTTTTATTCAAACAGGCTCTCAGCTTCCCGGTAGACCCTCTATCGGATCATGGTTGAGTTATGGTTTAGGGAGTGACAATAAAAACCTCCCTGGCTTTGTTGTTTTAATTACAAAAGACAAATACGGCCAGCCCTTATATTCTCGATCTTGGGGCAATGGATTTCTTCCCTCACAGCACCAAGGGGTTCAGTTTAGATCAGGTAAAAATCCGGTATTGTATTTAGACAATCCTCCCGGAGTAACAAAAGAGCTGAGAGAAGAGCAGCTCGAAACATTATCTAAAATGCAGAAAGATAAATATGCAGATATTGGGGACCCTGAAATATTATCTCGCATAAGCCAATATGAAATGGCATTTAAAATGCAGACTTCAGTACCAGAAGTTATGGATCTTTCAGAAGAACCCGATTATATTTTTGATATGTATGGTGAAGAGGCAAGAATTCCAGGTTCTTTTGCTTCAAATTGCCTTCTTGCAAGGCGACTTATCGAAAAAGACGTGCGCTTTGTCCAACTCTATCATCAGGGATGGGACCACCATGGGGATTTGCCAAAAAATATAAAGATTCAGTGTAAAGAAACAGATCAGCCAAGTGCGGCTTTAATTAAAGACCTTAAACAAAGAGGGTTACTTGAAGATACACTCGTGATCTGGGGGGGAGAATTTGGAAGGACAAATTATTCTCAAGGGCAATTGACAGAGACAAATTATGCGCGCGACCATCATCCTGCTTGCTTTACCATCTTTATGGCAGGGGCGGGAATAAAAAAAGGGATGACTTATGGAAAAACAGATGAATTTGGATACAATATAATCGAAAATCCCGTTCATGTTCACGATTTTCAAGCCACCCTTATGCATCTTTTAGGTATTGACCATGAAAAATTTACTTTTAAATTCCAGGGTAGACGCTACCGTTTAACAGATGTGCATGGAAAAGTTATTCAAGATATACTAAGTTAAGATGAAACATAACAGACGAAGTTTTATAAAAAAAACAGCCCTTGCAGGAGGAATAACACTCAGTCCTTTTTCGCATATTTTTCCACTCAAACATCCAAAAAACAAAGAACTCCCTATCGTAGGACATGGAGACTATCAATATCGAGTGGATAAAAATTGGGGCGTACAAAATCCTACTCAATATCCTGTCAATGATTGTCATGAAATGGTGATTGATAAGCGAAACCGAATTTTTATGACCACTACACACCCCCAAAATAATATCCTTATTTATGACCGAGGAGGAACCGTACTCGGCGCATGGGGCACCACCTACCCAGGGGCACATGGGCTTACTTTAAGCGAAGAAGGAGGAGAAGAGTTTTTATATATAACAGATCCCGAATCACATAAAGTAGGGAAGACTACTTTGGACGGTAAAAAAATATTGGAGCTCACTTACCCTAAAGAGATTGATGCCTACCAAGAGGCCTCACAATTTAAGCCTACCGAAACAGCCATTGCTCCCGATGGTACTTTTTATGTCGCAGATGGGTATGGTCTCGATTATATCATACACTATGATGCTAATGGAAACTATCTTCGTCATTTTGGGGGGCATGGAAAAGGGGCGGCTCAATTTGAATGTTGTCATGGAATAACAGTAGATTATCGGGCTGCCACCCCTACCCTTTTAATTACTTCACGTACCGCAAATTGCTTTAAGCGTTTTACTCTTGATGGAGAGCATATTGAAACAATCGCACTGCCTTCTTGTTATATCTGTAGACCTGTTATTAAAAATGGAAAACTCTATTTTGCCGTAATTGTTACGCGTGACTGGGGAACTTATGACGGCATGCTTGCTGTATTAGATGAAAATAATAAGGCCCTCTCAATGCCAGGCGGAAGTACTCCAACCTATCAAGGAAATCAATTGGTCGCTCCTGTTTATGATCAAAAAACATTTCTTAATCCTCATGATGTTTGTATTGATGATGATGAAAATATTTATATTCCTCAATGGAATTCAGGAAAAACGTATCCTTTAAAGTTAATCAGGGTTTAAAATGATGTATAGCCTTGAACTAAGCACCTTTTTTGGTCGTTTACACCCATTAATTGTTCACCTTCCTATAGGTTTTTTAATTCTTGCAGTACTTCTGTCCAACGGGAAGATGAAACCAAATTCTAATTTTTATAAAGGGGTTCAAATTATCTGGCTCTTATCATGTATCAGTGCTTTATTTGCCGCTATAGCAGGTTGGCTATTGGCACAAAATGGGTATTATATCGAGCAAGCATTAAAACAACATCAATGGACTGGAATCCTCCTGGTGGTTTTTAGTTTTGTCGGTTGGATTTTTCATCTTTCTCATTTCAAAATCCCCCAGTATTTGAAACGAGTAAACCAAGGTCTTATTCTTATTTTTTTAGTCGTCGTTGGACATTTAGGGGGTAGTCTTACCCATGGAGAAAACTATCTTTTTGAGTTTGCACCCAAACCTTTAGCCAAACTCATGGGTTCAGAAGAAGGAAGTGAAAAAATAAAAATAAATGCTCCCGATTCCGTTCAAATCTATGA
>WTIP01000024.1:6896-13891 GCA_011525195.1 Flavobacteriales bacterium
CTTAATACGTACATCACTGACTTGTCCACAAATTCTAAAATAGAAACCCTACTATTAACTAATTTTGGGCTAGATATTAGACCAAAACCTTGGTATGAGAAAATTAAATTAAACCCGATAGACTCTCTTGCTTTTCAGGAGTTAGAAAATCATCAATTTAATGCCCGCTTCTTATCTGTTGAGAATCCACTACTTGATATTCGCTTCACAGGAACGCAAATAAAAAATAGTGATTTACAAGTTTTGGCGCGTTATGCTTCCTATATCACTTGGCTCAATTTGAGTGATTCAGCGCTCAAGGACAAGAATCTTGAGGTCCTTGCTGAAATGGAAAATTTAACCCGCTTATCCCTGCAAAATAACGCCCTCACAACAGAAGCTCTTGCACCTATACAAAACCTTCAACATTTAGAAATTTTGAATATATACAATACAGAGATTGACCATGAAATTTTTAACTATCTGATAAAAATTAAGTCTCTTAAAAAAGTATTTCTTTGGGATACTCAAATTACCCCTGCTGAGCTCAAAGCACAGGGTTCCTCTTTGGGAGCTATTGAAATCATCTCTGGGTATAATTAGAATACAAATCCAATAGCCTAGCTCTAGATTAATAAAAATTGATCATGCACCAGACCCCGACTCGGTGAAATCCAAAACGAGGTATTTTTAACTTTTTTCAATGTAAGACTGATCCTAAAAAAGGGAGGTATCGCATCACTTCTATTTTATTTGCTTGTTTCTAAATAACCCGCTCTGAGTAGCCATATTCCATTTTACACTCAATTTTTATTTCTTCTAGGTATTGATAATTATAGTTATTTCAGCTGCTTTTTCAGATAATTAAGCAGTTTAATCTTGTGAAATAGTAAAGGGCGTAGTTGTAAATAAAAAACCCTCCACTTGGGAGGGTTTTCTTCTTTTTAATACAATTAATAGGTCCCTGTTACAGCCTCCATAATTACCCTATTTGAAAATCCATTGGGAATTAACTTAAAGAGCTCTGCAAACATTTCAGGTTTAACCACATCAAGGACGCCTTGGTTCATAAGATGTGCTAAGGCCTGTGCTCTTGTTTCATAACCATCCCAGAAAAACAGTGGATCGAACTCCTCACCTTGGGGGTAGACTCTTGTAGCCATTCCCCATGAAGTCATTCCTGATTTTTTCATATTTCCTTTAAAACTACTTGATATTTTATCTGCTAAACTGATCATTTTGCCCATATCAGAAGGTGCAGCCCAATTAAAAATTACAAATTTCCCTGCGCGGTCTGTTTCATATGATTTTTCAGTTTTATACATAAAATTGCCTACAGGATAGCGCGTTACCCCATCGTAAATTTCAGCAGCAGCAACGCCAAACTTATCTTTAGTTTCCCACCAATTTCCAGCATTGCTCATCTGATCTATACTCTCATAAACATGAACCCAGATATAGAGTGCTTTTTCTGTGGCTCTTCCTCCCCAAGACTTTTTCATCAGGTACCAGTCTTTAATCAGTCCTTTTTCTTTGGCTTCCTGTGCCATAGGGGTGGCATAGGTCTTTTCTATCATTTCAAATTTTTGAGTATCAGAGGGGTCAATATTTACAGGCTGAAGTACAAAGACTTCCTGCGCTGATATCCCAAAGGATAGCAATAGCGTGAATAGAATACTAATTTTTCTCATATTGATTGATTTATGGTTAATAATAGCTCTAAGATAACTAGAATAGTTGAATTTCAACTCCGCTATTTTGTACTTGAGAAAGAATTTAATTTAAGAGTGTTTCGATGCAAATAAACGAATCACTTGGGCGCGTCCGTGATGATAGCGTCCTTCATTGAGTTGTACCTCTTCTTCGGTCAATTGAAGTAAAGTACTCTTTTCAAAATCTTCAGCTATAGCTAAACTATAGAGCTGAGACAGTGTTTTGGGCCCTCCCACTGCGGGATTTTTTTTTGAATAAGACAAATGACTTTTACTAAAAGCTTCGATAATGAGATGTCCCCCAGGTTTTAACCACTGATACAGTTTTTGGTGATTTTGGAGTCTAATTTGCTCTGGAAAATGTACATAGATTAATGCGAGCGCATCAAAAGTATGCTCTTGAAAATGGAGCTCATTTAAAGAGGCCAAATGATATTCTATTTGTACTCCATATTTACTTGCCAGCTTATGGGCTTTTTGATGCGCATTTTCACTCCAATCATAGGCCACTACTTCCCAGCCTTGGGAAGCTGCATATACAGCATTCCGCCCCTCTCCCTCTGCCGCCATAAGAATTTTTCCAGGTGTGAGCGTATCTAATGTTGCCTTAAAATACTGATTCGGTTCGGTGCCATAAGCATATTCTTTTTGCCCATAGCGCTGTTCCCAAAATGATTTCATGAGTAATCAATAAGCTTCAAAAATAGTCCTCCCCCTGCTATTCTCCAAAGAATTATAATTTGAATAAAATGATCTTAGGTATATACTTTCTTAGGAAGCATATATAAAAAACCCTCCACTTAGGAGGGTTTTTTATATAGGTAAGGGCTTAGTCAGGAAGTTGAGCAGGATTGTAATAATAATCCTCGCGGATGATTTTACCCTCTTCATTGAGTGTATGCTGAATATGCTGCATTACGGTCGCTATTTTTCCTGATTTTCTGTTTTTTATTCTCATTTTCCACCAGGAGATAATCACTACATTTCCTCCTTCATAGTCCAGTGCGTCTGGATATCCGATTTCTTGGATTCCCATCATTTCATAGGCACTAAAGGCCTTTTCTAGATTGGACATTTCTTCCTCTACCGTGATAAACTCAAATTCACCTCTATTCATTACATCGTAAATACGTGCATTTTCACTGTAGAAAGATCGAATTTTTTCGATATCCATGGCTCTCATGCCCGCAATTAGCAAACGTATATTTGAAATTAAAGGGTGGTCTTTATAAATCACCCCATTTTTTCGTGTATCATAGGCATCATAGGCTTTTCTCCATAATATTTGATCATCATTGACCCACATTCTGATTATTTTACCTTCTTCATTTATCCTGAAAGTAGTGTATCTGGGCATCGTCAAATCGACACCTGTATTAATATCATAGCCTGTCATTCGCTCATAGGTTTTGACATCTATAATTCCGTCCTGTTTATACTCCAAAACATCAGGATAAGACCCACCCCAGTGCTTGATTTCAAAATTTGAAATATTTTTACTTAAATAGTTTGACCGTCCTACCAATTGGTCAATCGTGCGTGGCGTTCTGTCGCTCGGCTTAAACCACTTAAAATCCTCAGAAACGAGAAGCTTAAGTGTTTCAGTATCTCCTGAGGTAAAGGCACTATTAAATTTTTCTACAAGTTGAATATGGGGATGCTCAATATAGATTACTCCATTCTTTTTTTTCTGTGCATAGGTCATACACACTGCAAAAAGAAAAACGATACGAATTAAATTTTTCATTTTTTTTGATTTATGGTTTGTGTTATAATTAAGAGAGCGAAAGTTAAAAAATTAAGCGAAAGTTAGTAGTAGTACTACTCTTCTTTTTTGGGTGCAGGAAATTTTGAAGTGTCATAAAAGCCCCACTCAAAAGAAACCTTTTCTCCTTCCATGGCATAGGAAAGATTGACAGGGATTTTAATTTCCTCTTCATTGTCGTAGCCGCGCGTAGTAAACTCGATCCAGACATGACCAAATTGGCTACCGTCCTCTTGGGTAATAATTTCATAGATACCCTCATTCACAGAAAGTGTCGCAAAAAGGTTTTCTCTATTCCATTGGTGCTGTGTAAGCATTTCGTCTATACTGATTGCCGCTCCTTCGGCATTCCACCAAAGATTGTGAACAACATTGGCTTCTTCGGTAAAATGTGAGCGGTAGCCTTCCCAATCGCCCGCTGTAAAAGAAGCAATTAATCCTTTAAGGGACTCTATTTGCTTTCCTTCACTTACGACGCTGGTTTTATTTTGGTCTACAGCTGGAGCACAAGAAATAAATAGGAATACACTGAGTGTAATTAAGAAATAATAATTTTTCACGGATTTTAATTTATGGTTATTAAACCAAGATAAAAAAATTATCTCTAATACTGAGGGAAGAACCTGGTTTAAAGACTGGCTTTAGTTTTCAAGCAACTACTCATAACGGTATAAGTCACCCTTCGTGTCACGGTATTCTTTTTTGTCTGTGAAATAAATAGTTCCTGTCTTTTTATCGAAAATAACAGTATCACTGATATGCTCATAACGATCTCTTGCGATTCCATTAGAAATCATTAATCCTAAAAGAAAAGAACCCAATACAATACTAGCCGCAATTATGATTGTTTTTTTCATTGAATTAATTTTAACTAAAGATAAGTATTCATAAAAAAATAGGTGCGGGTTCTTTTTCAAAAAAAAAAGAAAACTACCTTTAGTTGAAAGGTTAAAAGGGAATATCAAATAGAAAATGCGATAGAAATTAAATGGAATACTATCTAGAATGGGGCTATTTAGGATTATTTTTAGCAAGTTTTTTGGCTGCTTCCGTGCTTCCTTTAAGCTCTGAAATTGTGCTTAGTTTTTTACTGGCTAATGAATATGATTTTCTGAGCTGCCTGACAATAGCAACTTTAGGGAACTGGCTGGGCGGACTCAGCAGTTATGGGCTTGGATATCTTGCAAATTGGAAAATCATAGAGCGGTTTTTAGGCCATAAACACCATAAAATTCAAACCATTAAAACCCATATTGAAAAATGGGGCAGCCTTCTTGCACTCTCTTGCTGGCTTCCTATTATTGGTGATCTATTTGCTGTGGGGCTTGGTTTTTTTAGGATTTCTTTTTTTAAAGTCGCCTTATGGATGGGGGTAGGAAAAGGCTTTCGATATGCCGTATGGGGCGCCTTTTTCCTTTGGGGATTTTCACTACTTTAGTAAAAAACAAAAATCCTATGAAACGCAGTCCTATTGAGGTTTTTAGTGAATGGGCGGACCTAGACAAGGACTTTGGCATGGAGGAAAACCACAAAGCTTCTGTAGCACATATGCTTTCATATGCCCTAAAAGAATTAAATTCCTTTTCTTTTATAGATGCAGGATGTGGAAATGGCTGGGTAGTACGTCAGCTCTCTAAAAATCCAAATTGTCAAGAAGCGATTGGGGTAGACGGCTCAGAAAAAATGATTGCCAAAGCAAAGTCTATAGACCCTGAATTAAAGTTTTACTCTGCAAATCTGATGGATTGGACTCCCGAGAAAAAAGTAAACCTTGTTCATTCAATGGAAGTATTTTATTACCTGAAAGATCCCCAACAACTCCTCTCACAAATTCATAATAGCTGGCTTAAAAAAGGGGGAAGGCTAATTATTGGTTTGGATTTTTATGAAGAAAATACAGTGTCTCATAATTGGCCAGAACAATGTGGAATTACAATCATGAAACTCTTTAGTCAAAGTCAGTGGGAGGTCTTTTTTAAAAAGGCCGGATTTCAATTAGTGGAGTCTTGGCGCTTTGGATCAAAAGAAAACTGGGAAGGCACCTTGATTGTTACTGGAATCAAATAGACTAAGGTCTAATCTTGATAACGTCCAGGAGCCAAACGTTTGCTAAATAAAGGAAATAAACCTTTGGGGACTACTTTGAGTAAAAAGACAATAAGCTTAAATGTTTTTGTAGGGACACAGACCTTTTTCCCTTTTAAGGTAGCCTCTATCGCTTCTTTTGCAACCCGCTCTGCACTTTTTTTCATAAACCGAGGAACCTGATCCATTTCTTTTTGAACTCCACTTGCAGTATGGAAATTTGTAATTGTATAACCGGGGCATACAGCAGTTGCAAAAATGCTGCTGGAATTATAATTTAAATTTAGTCCTTCACTAAAGCGGTTCACAAAAGTTTTTACAGGTCCATAAAGCACTTGTATGGAAGAAGGGGGCGCAAAAGCCGCAACAGAAGAGATAAACATGATTTTTCCTCCATCATGAACGAGCATATCTTTAACCACTAATTTTGTTAAGGCGATTACTGAAATCGCTAAAACCCTTAAAAAACGCTCCTCTTCCTCCATGGCTGTTTGATGAAAAGCCCCTGCTAATGCATAGCCAGCGTTATTTACTAACAGATTTATTGTATACCCATTCTCACTACAAAACGCATAAATTTTTTGAGGGGCTTCAGGATCGTGTAAATCTGCAGCTAGAGTCGCTACAAATTGACCTGTTGGGAGAGATAATTCGGCCTTGGCTTTTTCTAATTTCTCTGGCTGGCGTGCTGTAAGCACTAAATTATATCCTTTCTGGGCTAATTGTTTTGCAATTTCATATCCTATGCCTGAAGAGGCTCCAGTAATCAGTGCTGTTGGGTTCACAAGATTCGATTTTGATTTTTCTAAATTAAGGCTTTATTTATCTGGATGCCCGACAAAAGTTCTGAAAGATTTTTTGAAGTTTTCTGACAATGTTGTTTTTTTATGGAGAAAATGGTTTCAATTTGATGAATCGAAAAGGTTTTTTCTTACTATCCTTTCTAATTTTGAGCATAGTTGGCTCTGCACAGTCGCTTTACAAAGACTTTTATTTTAATATGCCCATAGAGGAAGCCAAACAACTTTTAAAAGACAACTCAAAGTCCTTAAAAAAATTGAGCTTCGGAGCAGGCACCTCTTATGCTTTTAGAAAAAGCTCTTTAGTTGATAATGAAAAAAAACTAGTTAGTATTAATATTTGGAGTAATAAAAATCTTAATCTTACTGAAGCAAAAAAGTATTTAAAAAATTCGCGCGCTTATTTTGAAGCCAATTCCTATAAAATGGTTTATGCCCAAGAAAATTGGTTTGATCCGCTACTTGTCAAAAAAAACCTCCCTTGTATTCGCTTTGTAGATCCAAAAGAAACCCTGGTGGTAGAAATGTATCCTAGAGGCCAAGGCAGTGTGTATAATATATTTATTACCTTCTATAACTACGATTGGTTTCTGAGAAAAGCACGTGGAGAAGAGTAAAAGTTTATAAATCTATATTTATACCCAATCCTAAAAG
>WTIP01000005.1 GCA_011525195.1 Flavobacteriales bacterium
TTTCAGTCTCTACTCTTATGTCTCAAGGCAGCACCACGTTTATCCATACAGATTTTCTTTTAGAAAACGACCAAGCAAAAGCGCTCTATCACGATTATGCGGCCCAACTCCCTATTATTGATTATCACAATCACCTCTCACCAAAACAAATAAGCGATAATTTCACTTTCCCAAATATAACGCAATTGTGGTTAGATGGGGACCATTACAAATGGCGTGCCCTGCGCACCTTAGGAGTAGAAGAGAAATACATTACTGGACATGCATCAGATAGAGAAAAATTCGTCAAGTTCGCTGAAGCTACCCCCTATATGATCCGAAATCCACTTTATCATTGGACGCACCTTGAGCTGAATCGTTATTTTGAAATAGAGGAACTCTTGTCAGGAGCAAATGCCCTCCCTATTTATGAAAAAACTGCTGAATTGCTACAAACAAAAGCATACACCACTCAAAGTTTGCTCTCTAAAATGAATATTGAGGTACTTTGTACTACAGAAGATCCTATAGATACTTTGGAACATCATCGTAAACTACTAAAGTCAGACTTTAAGACCAAAGTAAGTACCGCTTTTAGACCCGATAAATCCCTTTTTATAAGAAAAGAAAACTATAACTCTTATCTAGACCAGCTCAGTCTGACTGCAGGTATTGAAATAACGAATTATGCAGATTTATGTGAAGCACTCCAAGAGCGAATGCAGTTTTTTCATAAACAGGGCTGTCGTTTGTCTGATCATGGCTTGGAATTTATTCCTTTTGCTGAAACCTCAGATCGAGAAATAGAACGCATATTTAGTAAAAGACGAGCAGGAAAAACAGTCAGCTTAGAAGAAGAAAGGCAATTTCAGACGGCACTCCTTCTTTTTTTAGGTAAATCTTATCACCATTTAGGCTGGGTTCAGCAGTATCACCTAGGGGCAATGCGCAATAATAATTCACGCTTATTTACTTCATTAGGAGCTGATGCAGGAGGAGATTCCATAGGTAGTTATTCTCAAGCCTACGGACTTTCCCGCTATTTAGATGCCCTTGACAATACAGACCAGCTTGCAAAAACAATAGTATACAACCTCAACCCGGCTGATAATGAAATTATGGCGACTATGATTGGTAATTTTAATGACGGAAGCAGCAAAGGAAAAATTCAGTGGGGCTCTGGATGGTGGTTTTTAGACCAATTAGACGGAATGACTAATCAGATTAATACGCTCTCCAATATGGGTGTCATTAGTTGCTTTATCGGGATGCTCACGGACTCGAGAAGCTTTCTTTCTTTTCCAAGACACGAGTATTTTAGACGCTTACTTTGCAATCTATTTGGTAAAGACATGCAAAAAGGGCATATTCCCAATGATTTAGATTTTATTGGGGGTATCATCCAAGATATCTGTTATAGAAATGCAAAGTCTTATTTTAATTTTTAATCTCGTACTATTATGAATCAAGTTGTCACTTTTGGAGAAATCATGTTGAGACTATCACCCCCTGATTTTTTAAGGTTTTCTCAAGCCTATTCATTTGATGTCACCTATGGTGGTGGTGAATCTAATGTGGCCGTTTCACTTGCCAATTATGGTATTCCTTGCTGTTTTGTAAGTCGACTTCCTGATAATGATCTGGGTGAATGTGCCTTGATAGAACTAAGAAAAAGAGGGGTAAATACGGAACAAATTATCCGTGGTGGGGATCGTTTGGGTATTTATTTTTTAGAATCCGGCGCTGTTTCTAGAGGAAGTAAGGTAATCTACGATCGAGCGCATTCCGCTATGGCGGAAATAAAACCTGGCATGATTGATTGGAAGACTCTTTTTAAAAACACTTCCTGGTTTCATTGGACGGGTATTACACCCGCCATCTCGGAGGGAGCTGCAGCTGCCTGCTTAGAGGCAGTTAAACTGGCAAGCGAAATGGGTGTTACAATTTCCACCGATTTAAACTACCGAGCAAAACTCTGGAATTATGGAGGAAATCGAGAAGCCATTATGACCGAGCTCACTTCCTATTGTGATATTATTCTAGGAAATGAGGAAGATGCTGAAAAACATTTTGGTATAAAACCTGAAAATCTAGATATAACCAAGCAAGGTCATGAGATAAATGCTGAGGCTTTTCAATCGGTCTGTAAGCAAATGATGAAAAAATTTCCAAGAGCCAAAAAAGTCATTACTACTCTTAGAGGGTCTATTTCAGCATCAAATAATACTTGGGCGGGCGTTCTTTATGACGGAAAAAAAATATACGAAAGTCCACAATATCAAATACATCCAATAGTAGATCGTGTGGGAGGAGGAGATTCTTTTATGGGTGGACTTATTTATGGGCTGCTTACTTATCCTGGTGACGATCAAAAAGCCCTTAATTTTGCGGTAGCCGCTTCCTGCCTAAAACATACCATTAAAGGAGATGCAAATTTGGTTACAATTGAAGAAGTAGAAAAATTAATGAGTGGCGATGCCTCAGGGCGTGTCGCTCGATAACTAATCCATTATGGCACAATTTACAAGATACGAGGTCCTAACAGAAATTTACAAAAGCAGTATGATACCGTTGTTTTATAACGACGATATTGAAATTTCAAAAAAAATAGTACAAGCCTGCTATCAAGGGGGCGCAAGACTATTAGAATTTACCCACAGAGGAGATTTTGCTCATGAAGTTTTTAGGGAGCTAATTTCTTTTGCCAATCATTCACTTCCAGGAATGATACTCGGCGTGGGATCTGTCACTGATGCTGCTAGTGCGAGCTACTACTTGATGAATGGTGCCAATTTTATTATTACACCTGTTTATCGTGAAGATATTGCGATTCTTTGTAACCGAAGAAAAGTACTCTGGTCACCGGGCTGCGGATCATTAACAGAAATTGCAAAAGCCGAAGAAATGGGTGCAGATTTAGTCAAACTCTTTCCTGGAAATATTTATGGTCCCGAATTTGTTAAAGCTGTGAAAGGACCACAACCCTGGACGCATATCATGCCAACAGGAGGAGTGACTACTGAAGAAACAAATCTAAAATCTTGGTTTGATGCAGGAGTAAGCTGTGTAGGCTTGGGATCCAAATTGATTACAAAGGAAATAATAGATAATCAAGCTTATGAGGAGTTAGCTAAGCGGGTCGAAAAGACATTACAATTAATTCAAAGATTAAAGCGCGATAAGTGAGAAAACAGTTTACAGGGTTATTCACCTTTTTTGTTTTTGGTCTGGTAGCATGCAATACAGAGGAAAATAAGCGTATTATTCGTTTAGGACACGGTTTAGACATCACCCATTCCGTTCATAAAGCCATGCTGAAGGCAGATGAAGTTTTGAATGAAATTTCTAAAGGTAAAATGCGCATACAGATTTACCCTAATCAGCAATTGGGGAGCGAAAGAGAGTGTTTAGAATTACTTCAAATTGGGAGTTTAGATATGGCGAAAGTTTCAGGAGCTGTGATGGAAAATTTTGCTCCAAAACTTAAAATTTTTGGACTGCCTTTTTTATTTGACAGTAAAGAACACTTATTCAAAGTACTAGACGGGCCCATTGGAAAAGAACTTTTAAATGAAGGGGA
>WTIP01000067.1 GCA_011525195.1 Flavobacteriales bacterium
ACCTTCGACTATGCGTATATTAGATAAAAAAGCTTTAGGATTTTTAGAGGAATATTTAAATAATGCTTCCCCCACTGGTTATGAGAGTGGCGGTCAAAAAATATGGATGAATTACCTCAAACCTTATGTGGATACATTTATTACGGATACCTATGGCACGGCTGTTGGGGTCATAAATCCAGAGGCTGATTTTAAAGTAGTTATCGAAGGACATTCAGATGAGATTTCATGGTATGTAAATTATATTACTGATGACGGATTGATTTATGTTATCCGAAATGGGGGAAGTGACCATCAGATTGCTCCTTCAAAATGTGTTAATATACATACTAAAAAAGGAATTGTAATAGGCGTTTTTGGATGGCCCGCAATACATACTAGAAAAAATGGTAAAGAAGAAGTGCCAAAGCTTGAGAATATCTTTATCGATATTGGTGCTAAGGATAAAAAAGAGGTAGAAAAACTAGGCGTACATGTAGGGTGTGTTATTACTTATCCTGATCAGTTTCAAATTCTAAATAAAGACAAATTTGTTTGCCGAGCTATTGATAATAGAGCTGGTGGTTTTATGATTGCACAAGTAGCTCGCTTACTAAAAGAAAACAAGAAAAAACTTCCTTTTGGATTATATATTACAAATTCGGTACAAGAAGAAGTAGGGCTTCGTGGCGCTGAAATGATTACACAGACAATTAAGCCGAATGTAGCGATAGTAACTGATGTTTGTCACGACACGACAACGCCTATGATTAATAAGAAGGAAGAAGGACATACAAAAATTGGTGATGGCCCTGTAATATCCTATGCTCCAGCTGTTCATAATTTGCTTCGCGAGCACATACTAGAAACTGCTGAGAAGAATAAAATTCCTTTTCAACGCTTGGCTTCCTCTCGTTATACTGGAACTGATACTGATGCCTTTGCCTATAGTAATGGAGGGGTCGCTTCTGCCCTTATTTCACTTCCTTTACGCTATATGCATACTACTGTAGAGATGGTTCACCAAACAGATGTTGAGAATGTGATACGTCTGATTTATGAAAGTTTGCTTACGATAGATCCAAACAAAGGATTTAGTTACTTTGACTAAGTACTAATTGATTGATTCTTTTTATTAAAGCGGGTCCCTCATAGACAAACCCTGTATAAAGCTGTACCAGTGAAGCACCCGCTTTTATTTTTTCAAGCGCGTCCTCAGCACTATGGATTCCTCCTACTCCGATAATTGGAAATGCATTTTTACTCTTCTCGGCGATGTAGCGAATTACTTCTGTACTTCTCTTATTGAGTGGTTTACCACTTAACCCCCCTGTTTCAGCTTTATTTTCTGACTTTAATCCTTCTCGATTAAGCGTAGTATTGGTGGCTATAAGCCCGTCAATTTTAGTTTCGCTAACAATCGTAATAATGTCATCAAGTTGTGCATTACTTAAGTCTGGTGCAATTTTTAATAAAATGGGTTTAGGGTGCTGCTTTTCTTTATTGATTGCGCTCAGCGTAGTGAGTAGATGTGTGAGTGGAGCTTTGTCTTGTAGGGCTCTCAAATTAGGCGTATTGGGTGAGCTGACATTCACTACGAAATAATCGACATAATCAAAGAGCGCATTAAAACAATAAATATAATCATCGGCTGCTTGCTCATTAGGGGTTGTTTTGTTTTTGCCAATATTTCCACCGATCAACACTTTAGAATTTGATTTGAGTCTCTTTATGGCTGCTTCCACCCCCTCATTATTAAAGCCCATTCTATTAATTATCGCTTCGTCTTCTTTGAGTCTAAATAGCCTTTTTTTGGGGTTTCCAGGCTGGGCTTTTGGCGTAATGGTCCCGATTTCTATAAAGCCAAAACCAAAATTGGAAAGCGCTTTATAGAGTACTGCATTCTTATCAAAACCAGCCGCTAATCCGACAGGATTTGGAAATTTTAATCCAAAAACTTCACGCTCTAACTTTGGATGTTTGACTAAATAAAGGACACGAAAAAACCAGGGCATTCCTGGCACTGCACTCAGTATTTTTATGAGTGAAAAGGTAAAGTAATGAACCCGTTCTGGATCGAAGAGAAACAACAAGGGTTGTATTACTTTTTTATACATGGTAAAAAATATCCCGCCAAATGGCGGGATTTAAATTACTTTTTCAGTGTTGCGGTATTGAGTTTAGCGCTCAATTCAAGTGAGATTGCCGAGCGTTCAATTTTGAGTTTCCCAGCAAGCGTCTCCACAATACAGGTATTGTCTTTGTCATTGAGCTCCATGATTTTTCCATGGATCCCACTTTTTGTAATGACACGGTCCCCTTTTTTCATGTCTCGCATAAAATTCTTTTCTTTCTTTTGTCTCCGCTGTTGAGGAAGAATAATAAAAAAGAAAAAAACTACTAACATAAGTAGTAGAAAAGGCAATTGACCTGAAAGACCTTCTGACATTTGTATGGGTTTTAATTTTGTTGACGCGCTCTCGCTTGCGCTTCTCTTTGTTGTTGTTTTACAGGATCAGGAGTTACATTAGATTTAATGCGTAACATCTCTCTCCCTGAAGCTGTATTAGCGGAAAGGGTCACTGATTTTTGCTGAATTCCAGGTTTATTACTAGAGTCAAAGCTGACTACAATAGAACCCGTCTCTCCTGGGGCAATGGGTGTATTTTTTGGATATTCAGGAACAGTACATCCACAACTACCTCTCGCATCGACTATGATAAGGTCTTCATCACCTGTATTAGTAAAGCTAAAAGTTGTAGTTACTTTATCGCCTTCATTGATGGTCCCAAAATCATGAGTGGTTTTGTCAAAAGACATCGCAGGACCTCCTGAAGATTTTGACGCAGACGCTGCTTCTGTCGTTTTTGCAGTAGTGGTACTAGAGCTATTTACTTTTTTCGCTCCGCTGTTTTGGCAAGCTCCCAAAACAACAAAAGCAAAACTAAAAATTAACGCTTTATTAAAAAACATATAAGATAGATTTTGATTGATTTCAAAAGTAACAAAAAAACTAATTACAACAAGCCTCTACCCGTTTTGTTTAACCTGTTTTCTTGCTCAAATTCTTTAACTAATTTATCCAATACTCCATTTACAAAATGATTGCTCTTGGGCGTCGAATAGTCTTTCGCCAACTCTAGGTACTCATTAAGTGTAACCTTAGCTGGGATACTTGGAAAGTAAAGCAATTCTGCTATTGCAATTTTAAGAATAATGAGGTCTATATAGGCAATTCGATCGGCTTCCCAGTTGGGTGTTTTCCCCTCTAACTCTTGCTCTAAAGCTTCTTGGTTTATAATTACTTTCTCCAAAAGTTCACGCCCAAAAAGGAGGTCTTCATTCTGCTTGTTAAACTGCGGAAAGGGAAGAACATAATCTTCGTCTGTCTTCAGTTTACCGAGGGTTTTTAAAAAGTACGTATTAACAAGAGGCAAATCATCAATCCAATTAATAGATTGGTCTTCAAGAAAATCATATAAAAAATCCGAGGTTGCAATGTGGTTTCTATAACAGTGGATTATCCATTTTACATCCTCTTCCCAGCTTTGTTCTGGCAGTGCTTGGTATTTTTT
>WTIP01000044.1:0-3168 GCA_011525195.1 Flavobacteriales bacterium
GAATTATATTTAACAGATTAACGCCGCCCATGACACCTGAAAATTTTAGTGCTTATCTGGAACAAAATTTTAATTTCAAACCCACTGAATCTCAGAAACTTTGGTTTCCAGCAATCAGTAAATTTCTATTTTCAAAAGAACCCAATACTGTTTTTTTACTTAAGGGTTACGCGGGTACAGGAAAAACAACTTTGATTAGTTCATTGGTACGCGGAATCTCACGCACAGGATTTAAAATTATTCAGATGGCTCCTACTGGCCGTGCGGCTAAGGTTATGGCTTCTTATTCAAAAATCAATGCCCGAACGATTCACAAGCAAATCTACTACCCCAAGTCAGAGAAAGGGGGCAGAATGACCTTCAAGCTGAAACCCAATAAATATAAAAACACCCTTTTTGTGATAGATGAGGCCTCTATGATTGGAGATGATAGTCAACAACAAAGACTCTTTGAAAATGGCTCTTTAATACATGATGTAATTCAATATATAAGCCAGGGAACAAACTGTAAATTACTTTTTGTAGGAGACCAAGCACAACTCCCCCCCGTTCATTTAGAATTAAGTCCAGCCTTGGATGAGCAGGAATTACAACAGTTTCATTTTAATCGGGTATATACGATAGAACTGGAAGGGGTCGTACGTCAGGCACAAAATTCTGGGATACTTAAAAATGCAACCCAATTGAGAATTGAATTGAGCGAAGGGGTGTATGACCAATTCCGCTTTGATATAGAAGGAGAAAAGGATATAGCGTATACCAATAATGGCATGGATGTTTTTGAGGCGGTTGAAACCGCTTTTTCTGATACAGGAGTCGATCAAACTGTTTTTATTGTTCGATCTAATAAACGCGCTAATGCCTATAATAGTCAGATCCGTAAAAAGATTTTGGGTTTAGAAGACGAATTGGCAATAGGCGATCAATTGATGGTTGTGAAGAATAATTATTTTTGGTTAGCTCCTGAATCCACTCCAGGCTTTATTGCGAATGGCGATGTAGTCAAAGTGCTCGCTTATCACGCAAGAAAGGAGCTTTATGGATTTACTTTTGCTGAAGTTACTGTCCAATTAGTTGATTATCCAGAAGAAAAGCCTTTTGATACCGTATTACTTTTAGAGACACTACAATCAGAATCTGCTTCTCTGACTTATGACGAAGGAAATCTTTTATACCAAGCTGTTTTAGAGGACTATGCTTCAGAGCGATCGAAATATAAGCAGTTTTTAAAAGTTAAAAACAACCCTTTCTTTAATGCGTTACAGGTCAAATATGCTTATGCAGTAACTTGTCACAAATCACAAGGGGGGCAATGGGAACACGTTTTTATAGAAAAACCGTATCTTCCCGAAGGGCCCAATAAAGCCTATTTACGATGGCTGTATACCGCCATCACCAGAGCAACCAAAAAACTATATCTCTTAGGCTTTCCCGATGAGGATTTTGTAATGATCGAATAATTATGGGAAATCTTTTATCGCGCTTCATTTATTTTAGTCTTTTAAGGTGGAAACTTGAAGGTCGTTTTCCTGATCTACCCAAATATGTGGTTGCTGTAGTGCCCCACACCAGCTGGCTTGATTTTTTTATTGGCTTAATGGTTCGTAGTATTTCAAAGGAACAAATTAATTTTTTAGGCAAAAAAGAATTATTTACCCCCTATACTTCCTGGTTTTTTAAGGGTTTGGGGGGCGCACCTTTAGACCGTTCAGGAAATAAAGGGGCTGTAGATGCCATTGTCCAAGCCTTTGATTCGCATCAAAAATTTAGAATAGCCCTTGCTCCCGAAGGGACAAGAAAAAAAGTAGAACAATTGAAAACAGGCTATTATCACATTGCTAAAAAGCTAGAAATACCCATTGTTCCAGTTGCTTTTGACTATAAAAATAAAAAAGTAATCATTCACGCTATCTTTAAGCCCACCCAAGAGGAACAAAAAGACCTAAAAGCGCTAACGCTTCTTTTTAAAGGGGTAGAGGGCTATAGTAAAGAAAGGAGTTTTTAGAAATTTCACTCCTTAATTTCAAGGGTGTGATATACATTTTGAACATCATCGTCCTCTTCGATGCGCTCGAGAAGCTGAAGAACTTCTTCCTGAGCTTCTGGGCTCAGTGATTTTGTGGTAGTGGGAATGCGTTCAAAACCTGAAGAAAGAATTTCAAAGGCTCTTTTTTCTAATTCTCTTTGAATTTCTCCAAAACTTTCAAAAGGCGCATAGAGCAACATACCGTCTTCATCTACAAAAACTTCTTCAACACCAAAATCGATAAATTCAAGCTCAATTTCTTCAGGGTCTAGATCAGCTGCATTTATTCTAAAATTACAACTGTGGCCAAACATAAACTCTACAGACCCAGCAGTCCCTAAATTCCCATTTGCTTTATTAAAATAAGATCTGATATTGGCAACTGTTCTGTTATTATTATCGGTAGCAGTTTCAACAAGTACTGCGATACCATGGGGAGCGTAGCCTTCGAAAAGAACTTCTTTAAAATCTTTAGTATCTTTATCTGATGCTTTTTTTATAGCACGCTCTACATTATCCTTGGGCATATTGGCTGCCTTGGCATTTTGAATAACTGCACGTAATCTGGAATTATTATCTGGGTCTGGTCCCCCTTCTTTAACAGCCATTACGATGTCTTTACCCAAACGTGTAAAGGTTTTAGCCATTGCGGACCAACGCTTCATTTTTCGTGCTTTTCTGAATTCAAATGCTCTTCCCATACTACTTTTTGATAGTAAAAATATAAAAAATCACTTCAGCTCTCAATGGGTCTTTAGACTTAAGTCCTCAAGTATATCCAGATAGGAGGGGAGCAGGTGGTTTGGAAGTCTGTTTTCCTTGGGTAAGGTGGCAATATATCTTATCGAGTTTGAGGAGTAAACTTGTTTATAATAGCCGGGTTTATGATGCCTTTTTTCTACAACTTTTTTGATAAAATCAAAATGTGAAATCAGATCTGTACTTCCTAAATGAAAAAGCCCTGTTTTTTTCTGATTAATTAAGTAATGAATTTGCTGACATAGTCTGCGGTCGCTATTGACATTAATAATCGAATTGGGAAATACTTCGATGCGTTTATCTTGACGTACAGCCTCGTCTATTTCAAGTGTTCTAGGTGCATTCATACCAAAGACCATCGGAAGTCTTGCTATGATATATTT
>WTIP01000044.1:3268-13709 GCA_011525195.1 Flavobacteriales bacterium
TTATAGAGACTATTCCCTATAAAACCACTTCCTCCTAAAATTAATATCGATTTCAATATTTAGCCTTTAATAAAGGGAAGCCGAACAATTGTTGCACTGCAGTATTTCTCTCGGATTTCAACACCCACTTGAGTGCCGGGTTCTGAATAGGCTGTTTGAATATATCCGAGCCCGATTCCTTGAGCTAAAGAAGGAGATTGTGTCCCTGAAGTTACTCTACCGATAATTTGGTTGTCTTGGTTAATTATTTCATGTCCCGCTCTAGGTATGGCCCTGCCTTCCGTAAGAAAGCCTATTAATTTGGTCGAAGTGCCAACTTCTATTTCTTTTGCCAGCTGTTTGGCATTGACACTTGCTGTTTCTGGTTTTGTAATCCATTTAAGCCCTGCGGCAATTGGAGAAGTTGTTTCATCGATCTCATTCCCATAGAGGCAATATCCCATTTCTATTCTCAGTGTATCTCTTGCTGCGAGACCAGCAGGTAAGATATCATAGGCCGCTCCCGCATCCAAAATAGCTTCCCAGATTTGAGGCGCTTGTGCAGCGGGAAAATAAATTTCTATACCACCCGCTCCCGTATATCCCGTTGTGGCAATTAAAGTCTGCTTACATCCTGCAAATTCGCCCGTAGTATGCGCATAGAAAGGGAGTTTTTTTAACTCTACTGGGGTCAGCTTTTGCATAGCTTCAAGCGCGCTAGGGCCTTGTATAGCAAGTAAGGCTGTTGCTTCACTTGCATCTTCGAGCTTTGCTCCAAAGTTTTGATTCTGTTGCTGAATCCAGGCCCAATCTTTTTTTTTATTTGAGGCATTGACGACCAAGAGGTATTTCAACTCTTCTATGCGGTAAACAATAAGATCGTCGATAATTCCTCCTTTTTCATTCGGGAAATAATTATACTGTGCCTTACCTATAGCTATTTTTGAAATATCATTGCTGCAGAGAAATTGAAGCAATGGTAATGCATTGGGTCCAGTTATATAAAATTCGCCCATATGAGAAACGTCAAAAACCCCTAAGTTATTTCTTACTGCGAGGTGTTCTTTTTTTACACCAGTATATTGAATAGGCATTTCATACCCTCCAAAAGGAGACATTTTTGCATTCAATTCAAGATGATGCTGGTAAAGTGTTGTTTTCTTCATAATTTTAAATAAAAAAAGATGTTTACAGTACGTAATTTTTTAATGAAACCCTTTCTGTTTTATGGAATGGGTTTACTTTTTCTTGGGGTGAGCGTTGACCTCTCAGCGCAAAAGTCGGAACTTTCAGGGGATTTTCATAAAAATCGAAGGCTTGAATTAAGACAAAAATTACCCCCCAATAGCGTTGCAGTCTTTTTTTCATCGCCTGTCAGAAATCGAGCAAATGACGTAGACTATGTGTACCATCAAGATCCTAACTTTTATTACCTCACTGGCTGGAACGAGCCTCATGCTGTTCTTTTTATTTCTAATCTACCCCAACAAGACGCAGAAGGAAATTATTACGAAAAACTCTATGTCCGTGAGCGTGACGCGCGTAATGAAATGTGGAATGGCAAACAATTGGGTGTTGAAGGGGCCGCAAAAATGGGATTTGAACGGGTAGCGAGTAAAAATGAATTTATTCAATCCGAATTAAATTATGATCAATTTGACTCAGTACTAATTTTTGATTTCAACAATGATGTTAGGGATTTTAAGAATGATCCCAGCGATTTATTTGACTTACAGTCCCATTTTAAAGAGGCGATCAATTATCCCGCTAATTTTGATGCCACACGCTATCGACTTTATCAAAGAATTAGAACAGCTGAGCAGGACCAAGTACCTTCTCTTAAAAGACTTATTGCCTATTATGCCAGACAGGATACAACTCTTCTAGTAGATCCTATTATCAAAGACTTTCTAAGCGCTGAGGAGGTTCCCTTAATAGACTTAAAAACCCGTACTGCTTTTTTAACACGCGATTATACTTTTGATATAGATTTACTTCCCTCCCTAATGGCAAGTTTACGCGAAAAGAAGGCTCCTGAAGAAATAGTTTTATTAAAAAAAGCGATTCAAATTTCTGTTCAAGGGCAAATTGAAGTGATGAAAGCATTACATCCTGATATGACTGAAAGAGAAGTCCAAGGCATTCATCAGTTGGTCTTTAAAAAGTATGGAGCTGCACATGAGGGATATCCCTCTATAGTGGGGGCTGGGGATAACGCTTGCGTGCTTCACTATATCACAAATGACAAGACAGAACTAGAAAACCAATTAATTTTGATGGATCTCGGCGCAGAATATAATGGCTATACGGCAGATGTTACCAGAACAGTTCCAGTATCAGGGGTATTTAGTCCCGAACAACGGGCACTCTATCAGATTGTTTATGACGCCCAAAATGCGGGCATTGCAGCTGCCCAAAAAGGCGCTCCTTTTAGGGCAATAGAAACCGCTGCTTCTGAAGCCGTCAAAAAAGGCTTGCTGGAGCTGGGACTTATCACCTCTCCAGAGGAGTTTAGACGTTATTTACCCCATGGGGTATCACACCACATCGGTTTGGATGTCCACGACCCTGGGAATTATACGACCCTCGATACCGATATGGTGATTACTGTAGAACCGGGTATCTATGTCCCTAGTGGGAGTCCTTGTGATCCGAAATGGTGGGATATTGGAATTCGTATAGAAGACGATATCCTAATTACAGAGGATGGACCTGTAAATTTATCTGCGGGAGCTCCCAGGGCCTGGCAAGAAATCGAAAAATTGATGACTGAAAAAAGTCCACTGGATGGTTTTAAACTTCCACCACTTGAGGTAGACTAGCGTTCGAGCAGAAACTTTTTGAGTGCTTTATAGTCTTTTAAGGGAATACTAAGTTTAGGCTTCTTCATCAAATCTTCTATTCGACTAGGGATGTCTAATTTAAGCTTTAAAGTTCCCTCTACTGTAGGGGCAAATTTGATGGGGTGTGCTGTTTCTAAGAAAATCCCTTGATGGTTGGTTTCATCAACTTCTTTGAAGTACTCTTGAAGCCCCAGATAACCGACGGCGCCGTGGGGATCAGCAATATAGTGGGTATTCTTATAAAGTTCTCTTAAGGCTTTTTTGGTTTTTGTATCACTGAAAGAATAGCTGCTTACAAATTTCTTGAGTTTATAAAAATCATTATTAAAGATTTTTTGAATTCTTATAAAATTACTAGGATCACTCACATCCATTGCATTCGAAATAGTGGGAATAGATTGTTGAGGCTCATAATTTTCTGTTTCTAAATAATTGGGAATGGTAGCATTGCTATTTGTACTGGCAATAAAGTGCTTTATGGGTAAGCCCATTTGCTGAGCCATGATCCCGGCACAAAGATTTCCAAAATTTCCACTGGGCACAGAAATGACAAGTTCTTTTTCTGGATGCGGTCTATTTTTATAAGCAATAAAATAATAGAACATTTGTGCAAGCCAACGCGCGATATTTATTGAATTCGCAGAAGTTAAATTTATATGTTGGGTAAGTTCTACGTCTATAAAAGCTGTTTTGACCATATCCTGACAATTGTCAAAACTACCTGCTACTTCGAGGGCAGTTATATTTTTTCCTAAAGTAGTCAGTTGCTTTTCCTGAACTTCACTTACTTTCCCTTTGGGGTAAAGGATTACTACATCTATCCCCTCAACTTCATAAAAACCATCAGCTACAGCCCCACCCGTATCCCCTGAAGTGGCTACTAGTATTGTAAGCTTTTCTCCTTTTTCTTTTTGGTTGGCATAGGCTAAACAACGAGCCATAAATCGTGCTCCTACATCTTTAAAGGCTAATGTAGGCCCGTGGAAGAGTTCTAAACTTGCAATAGAATTTGTTAAAGGAACGACAGGAAATTCAAAACGTAAGGTGTCTTCAATAATTGTTTTGAGTTCCTTTTCGGTAAGGTCCTCACCAATAAAGGGATGAATGGCATGAAAAGCCAATTCATGATTGGACATTGAGGAGATTTGAGAAATGAATTCCGCTGATAAAGTGGGTAGTTTCTCTGGAAAATACAGACCCCTGTCTGGCGCTAAACCTTTTTTAACGGCTTCTAAAAAGCTTACTGTAGAAGAATTGTAATTGAGGCTAGAATAGTTCATCTAATGTAAAATTTTAATCCCCTCTGTATTGATTACGGAGTAATGGATTTGGTGGGCTAAGTCTAAATCAGTATATACTTTTTCCATCGCCATTCCGACAGCTTTTGCGGTCTCTAATCCCTTAGATAATGCAAAGATAGAAGGCCCTGAACCAGAAATCCCACTCCCTAATGCTCCTGCTTGTAGGGCCGCATTGCGAAGGTCTTTAAATTTGGGAATTAGCATAGAACGATAGGGCTCGATTACATGATCTTGCATACTGCGAGAGAGTAAATCATAGTCTTCGGTGTAGAGCGCACTTACAAAAGCACCTAAATTACCCCATTGTTGAATTGCATTTTTTAAGGGAACAGTCGTTTTAAGAATTGCCCTTGAGTGCAGTGTTTTTAGTTCAATTTGAGGATGAATAATGGTAGCAACTAACTCCTTAGGGTTGGGAAGTTTGATTACATCTAGTGTTTCATTGCATCGTACTAGGGTAAAACCACCTAAAAGTACAGGTGCTAAATTATCAGCATGGGCAGCGCCACTCGCCACCGCTTCACCCGCCATAGCAAAACGAATCAATTCTTTATTGGAGTAGGGGGAACCCAGTAATTTATTGATTCCAAAAACAGCCCCAGCAGCACTTGCAGCGCTGCTCCCGATACCGCTACCTGGCTTAATTCTCTTATCAATATCGATGCTAAACCCAAAAGGGCTATTGACTTCTTCAAGTAAGGCTTCTGCAGCAATAGTAGCAATATTTTTTTTAGGATCAGTAGGAAGGGGTTCTCCCGAAATTTGACCAATATGCACCCCAGGTTTACTCGTTTTTGAAATTTTCATTATATCCCCAATGGGGTCTAAACAAAAACCCAGTACATCAAAACCACAAGAGATATTTGCCACGCTGCCTGGAGTAAAAAGTTTTATTTGATCCTTAGCCTCCATTAGCTTTTTCCAATTCTAATGATATCACCAAAAATTCCGCCAGCGGTAACTTCTGCTCCAGCCCCTGCACCCTTAATGATAAGGGGTTGGTTTTTATAGCGATTGGTGTAAAAGAGAATAATATTATCACTGCCTTCTAGATTATAAAAATCATGCGAGGAGTCGATAGTTTGAAGACCTACACTTGCTTTACCATTTTCTAATTGTGCGACATATTTAAGTCGCTCCCCTTTTTTATTAGCCTCATTGAGTAGGTTTTGAAAATGTGACTCGTGCTTATTAAGTGCTGTAAAAAAGGCTTCATTATTAGAAGTAGTGAGTACTTCTGTAGGTAAAAAGGATTGATTTTCAATATCCTCTAAATTTAAATCATAACCACTTTCACGCGCTAAAATTAATATTTTGCGGGCTACATCGACGCCACTTAAATCAATCCTTGGATCGGGTTCGGTATACCCTTCTTCCTGGGCTTTTTTGACAATCTGTTCAAAAGAAGTTTCAGTAGTAAAATTATTGAATACAAAATTTAAGCTCCCTGAGAGTATCGCTTGAATTTTATGAATTTTATCTCCAGAAGCGATTAAATTATTTAAGGTGTCAATTACAGGAAGTCCTGCACCTACATTGGTTTCAAATAAAAAGGGCGTACCAAATTTACGTGCAGTTGCTTTTAGCTCCTTATAATTTGAAAGTGTACTGGCACAGGCAATTTTATTACAGGTTACCACTCCTATATTGTGCGCTAAATAACGCTTATATTCATCTGCTATGGTCTCATTTGCAGTATTGTCAATGAATATGCTGTTTCTTAAATTAAGTTCTTTGATGTGTTCAAAAAACCGATTTCGATCTGCTTTTTCAGAACTATTTTCAAGTAGGTCTTTCCATTGGTCCAAATTAATGGGCTCCTCACTTAAGCACATTTTTCTTGAGTTGGAAAGGGCGATAACCCGAACTTTTAACCGGAGGTGTTCCAGGAGGTATTCTTGTTGTTGATTAATTTGCTCAAGTAGTTTACTACCGACATTACCCACGCCTGTAATAAATAAATTGAGTTCTTTAATTTGAGTTTCAAAAAAGCTTTCATGAATTGTATTCAGGGCCTTCTGTGTATTTCGTTCTTCGATTATGATCGAAATATTTCGTTCTGAGGCGCCCTGAGCGATCGCTTTTATATTGATATTATTGGCGCCAAGGCTGCTAAATAACTTCCCACTTATTCCCTGGTGCTCTTTCATATAATCCCCTACTACCGCAATATTGGTCATATTCAACTCTACCTTGGCGGGAGCTACTTTATGTAGACTAATTTCAAACTCAAATTCACTGTCAATAGCTTTTTTTGCTTCTTCAGCATCTTCCATTCGCACCCCAATACAAATCGAATGTTCTGAAGAGGCTTGGGTTATCATAATGATATTAATCTGCTTTAGTGAGAGACACTCAAATAAACGTTTTGAAAATCCAGGTATTCCAATCATACCACTCCCTTCAAGTGTTATAAGAGCTACTTTTTCAATATGGCTTACTCCCTTGACTACAGTGCCATTGCCTCCTTTAGGAGTCCCGTTTTCATCAATTAATGTTCCTTCCGCTTGCGCGTCAAAGGTATTTTTGATAAGAATTGGAATTTTTTTCTCGATTAACGGCTGGAGTGTAGGCGGATATATTACTTTGGCACCAAAATGAGACAATTCCATGGCCTCCTGATAGGAGAGCTTTGAAATCGGTAATGCTTGAGCCACTATACTGGGGTGTGCCGTAAACATACCACTCACATCAGTCCAAATTTCTAGCTGACTAGCTTCTAGATAATTAGCCAGTAGTGATGCCGAATAATCAGACCCTCCACGACCTAAAGTCGTAATTTCATTATTTTCATCTGTTGCGATAAAACCAGGAACAAGCGTTATCTGAGCTGAATTTGTGTGGTTGTATTTTTGGGTCGCCGCTCTACTTTTTTGATTATTTACAATTTCTCTGTCATTTACCTGATGGGTAAAAATGAGTGTGCGGGCATCCTTTAACTCAATATCTAAATGCTGGTGTTGTAGGACACTGAAAATAATTTTACTTGAAAGCAGCTCGCCAAAACTCGAAACTTTTGCAAGGCTTTTGGGAGTAAGTTCTCTCAGAATTTTTATAGAATCTAAAAGTGCTTCCAGCTTATTGAGTTCTGTTTTTAAAAAACTGATAATTTCACTTTGGTGTGTAAGGGGTATAAATTCTTGAATGATACTCAGATGACGTTGCTCAATAGTAGAAAGCTCATTTTGAAACTCAGTATTCCCTTCGCTCGCTTTTTCAGCCATTTGTATCAGTAAATTGGTAATTCCGCCAAGGGCAGAAACGACTACAAATTGACGATCTGAAGTATTTTTGAGAATAGCGATTACATGGGAGAGACTTTTTGTGTCTGCAACCGAAGTGCCCCCAAATTTTAAAACTTTCATATATTAATTTAAACCCATAAAAGTGAGACACCTATAATGTATCTATTTTGAAAAACAGCCCAAAAATAGTACTATTTGCCTTGGGGAGAAAATAATTATAAAACAAAAATGACATTGTGAGTATTGCGCACAATGTCATTTCTAAATTGAGGGTAAAAATATGTTAAGAAGGGATTTTAGATTTTTTATTTACTTCTAGTTCTAAAATATCCTCTTTCGCATTCTTAACTACGCAAATCTCATCACCTTCTTTAATCGCATTACTCACTACGTGTTCGGCTATTAAATCCTCTACATGTTTTTGAATGGCTCTATTGAGTGGTCTGGCACCGTATTTACTGTCAAAACCTTTTTCAGAAAGAAATTCTTTTGCCTCTTCAGTAATGGTAATATGATAGCCTAGTTTCTCAATTCTCAAAATCAATCCTTTGAGTTCTATATCCACAATCTTTCGAATATCAGCCTGTTCTAACGTATTGAAGATTACTATATCGTCAATCCTGTTAAGGAACTCTGGTGAAAATGTTTTTTTGAGTTCTTTTTCTATAACTCCTTTTTCAATCTCTGCAGACTGGGCTTTTTGTGCTGCTGTAGCGAAGCCTAATCCTTTTCCAAAGTCTTTAAGTTGACGTGCCCCAATATTGGAAGTCATGATAATGATTGTATTTTGGAAATTCACTTTTCTTCCGAGGCTGTCTGTAAGGAAGCCATCATCGAGCACCTGAAGGAGCATATTAAAAATGTCAGGGTGTGCTTTTTCAACTTCATCGAGCAAAATGACAGAATAAGGTCTTTGGCGTACTTTTTCGCTCAGTTGTCCTCCTTCTTCATATCCCACATAACCTGGAGGGGCACCAATAAGCCTGGAAATAGCAAATTTTTCCATGTATTCGCTCATATCAATACGAATCAAATTTTCCTCAGAATCAAAAATTTCTGAAGCGAGAATTTTGGCCAATTGAGTTTTACCTACCCCAGTTTGTCCCAGGAAAATAAATGAACCAATTGGCTTATCAGGCGCTTTGAGTCCTGCACGATTCCGTTGTATTGCTTTTACTACTTTTTGAATTGCTTCCTTCTGGCCGATAAGCTGTTCACCAATTTGATCTGAAAGTTTGGAAAGCTTATTTTTTTCAGACTTTACAATTTTATTGACAGGAATATTTGTCATCATGGAAACCACATCTGCGATGTCGTTTTCATTTACTGTAACTCTATTTTGTTTAGAATCTTCTTGCCATCTTTCTTGAGCTTCAATGAGGGAACGTTCTACTCTTTTTTCATCATCTCGGAGTTTGGCGGCCTCTTCATATTTTTGCTTTTTGACTACCGAGTTTTTTAATTCTCTCACCTGATCCAGCTGTGCTTCTAAATCAACAATTTCCTGAGGAACACTCATATTATTGATATGAACTCTAGAGCCCGCTTCATCTAATGCATCTATTGCCTTATCAGGTAAAAATCGATTAGACATATACCGGTCTGTAAGCTCTACACAAGCATTTAGTGCTTCTTGGGTATAGTTTACATTGTGGTGGTTTTCATAATGCTCTTTGATATTGACAAGGATTTCTAGTGTTTCCTCTGGTGTTGTTTGTTCGACCAGTACTTTTTGAAATCTACGTTCTAAAGCACCGTCTTTTTCAATATGCTGGCGGTATTCGTCTAAGGTGGTTGCCCCAATACATTGAATTTCTCCTCTGGCGAGTGCTGGCTTAAACATATTCGAAGCATCCAAACTTCCGGTAGCACCCCCAGCGCCTACTATTGTGTGAATCTCATCAATAAAAAGAATGATATTATCATTTTTTTCTAATTCATTCATGACCGCTTTCATGCGCTCTTCAAACTGACCTCTATATTTTGTGCCCGCAACTAAGCTTGCGAGGTCAAGTGTAATCACTCTTTTGTTATAGAGTACGCGTGAGACGCGTTTTTGGATAATTCTAAGCGCAAGGCCTTCTGCAATTGCAGATTTTCCTACTCCTGGTTCACCTATCAATAGGGGGTTATTTTTCTTTCGACGACTCAATATTTGAGAAACCCGCTCAATTTCTTTTTCCCGACCTACAACTGGATCTAGCTTTTCTAGTTCGGCGAGCGCTGTTAAATCTCTTCCAAAATTATCCAATACTGGCGTCTTGGTCTTTTTAGCGCTTTTAGCCTCTGAAGTAGGAATAAAAGGATTTTCTTTTCCTTCACCTTCGTTTTCTTTTTCATCTGAGAAAGAGGAAGAGGAAGATGGCAATTCCTCATAAGAATCTGCATCATTCGCAATCATGAGCTTAAATTGCTCTTTGACGGTGTCATAGTCTATATTTTGCATAGCGAGCAATTTGGTAGTAGGATCATTTTCATTACGCAAAATGCACAAGAGCAGATGAACCGTATTGATCAATTCACTTTGGAAAAGCTTGGCTTCAAGAAAAGTAGTTTTGAGTGCTCGCTCCGCTTGTCGGGTGAGGTGGAGGTTTTTTTTGTCATTGAGGGTCTGGGTATTTTCTAGTGTTGCAGGGTTGAGAATCTCTACTTTACGTCTTAATTCCTCTAGATTTACCTCTATAGCATTCAAAATAGCAATTGCTTTTCCTCCTCCATCTCTTAAAATTCCTAGCATTAGATGTTCAGTGCCTATAAAGTTATGCCCCAAACGAAGGGCTTCTTCTTTACTAAAGGCGATCACATCTTTTACGCGTGGTGAAAAATTATCATCCATAGCTTTTCTATTTTGATCATTATTGTTAGCAAAAAACAGACCACATTTTTTTACTTCTTGCTAATAGACGAAAAATATTCAATATTTCAAAAGTTGTTACGCCGATTTTTATAACAAAAATTAGCTCAAAATATGTTAATAATTTTCTCAATTCTACCGTGTTTTCACTCCTATTTTGCAACTCTAAGCCTTATTTTATCCTTAAAAAAAAGTACGATATGAGCATTTATGATAAAG
>WTIP01000056.1 GCA_011525195.1 Flavobacteriales bacterium
CATCTTCCTCTACATCAAGCGCTTCATAGCCATAAAAACTTTTATCATAGGTTTTCCATTCAATTGCCTGCCATGAAATCAGAAGTATAAGAGACAGACCAATGACAAAATATAGACTGCTGTTTTTACTTAAATCAGCTTTTTCATTTTTTTTAGGTTGCATAGGTCACCAATATTTAGTTAGCTAAGCTAAAAAAAAATCTAACATAAACAACTTAATATTTTAGTGAATAATTAAATAGCTTTTTAATAATGAGTGCAGCAAGGAATACTCCTAAGCTATTGGCCAGCAAGTCAAAAGGGTCAAATTCTCTTTGAAAAAAAGGGATCGCTTGTAGTAATTCTAAAAGTGTGCCGATAAGCCAAGCACTAATCCCTGATTTCAAAAGCGGTTTTTTAAAAGTATAAAAAGCGGCAAAATAAGAAAGCGTGAGGCCCAAATAAAAACAAAAATGCAAAATCAGATCCCCTCTAATCATATAGAAATGCCAAGGGATTTGATCAGGAGAGGGGGGCTTTAAACTGAGATAAAAAGCAGCAAGAGTTGCTAAGCAAGCAACGAATTTAAAATAACGATCAGCCTGTAACCAATGATGAATACGCTTGTGCATCAAGAAGATTTTCTAGCTCAGCAGGGTCACTCAATTTAATTTTTATCATCCATCCTTTGCCATAGGGGTCTTCATTGACCAGCTCAGGGGTATCCTCTAAATCTTCATTAAAGGCAATCACTTCTCCAGATAAAGGCATAAATAGATCAGATACAGTTTTTACAGCCTCTACTGTCCCAAAAACGGCCTCAGCTGATAGGGTCTCGTCGAGAGACTCTACTTCTACATAGACGATGTCTCCCAATTCGCCTTGTGCAAAGTCAGTAATTCCTACGATAGCTTCATCTCCCTCAATTTTTATCCATTCATGATCTTTGGTATAGTGTAATTCTTCAGGTATTTTCATAGAACAAAATCTTAAATCACAAATGTAAAAGAATTCTCTAATTTCAAGTGGATTTTAATTCCCGAAGTTATAGCGAATGGTAATTCCAGATCGAATACTTGTCTGAGGAAAGGCAGTTGAAATCGCAAATTCAGAAAAGTTATGGTCATAGAAAAATAAAGCCGTTAAATTTCTTGAAAGCGCATAATCTGCATTCAATTTTAGGGCAAGAATGCGTTGACCTGCTGTTACCTGGTTATTATCGTATTCCAGGTTTCTCAGCACTGTTATATTGTCCCTATAAGAGAGGTCCGCTCTTATATTTAAATCCCCTTTAAGAGTCACTTTTCGCCCCCCTAAGGTGGTTCTAAAACGCACGTCTTTAACTCTATATCCCAAACCAGCTACATACTCATCTCCAGTAGATTCTGTTAGTAAATTATTATCCAAACTCAATGAAATGGCACGTTCTTTCCGAATTTCAGCGAGAAGTTTAATAGAATTATTCATCTCCATATCCAGTCGTAAAAGTGGATTAAATTGCTCTACTAAATTAATATTAGAATACAATCGGGCTGGGATGATATTACCCAGTTTGTCGATCGCATTTGGTTCATCAGCCTTGTATTCAAAATTAGACTGAAAATTGGTTAAAGTATAACTGGCTCTATAACCGTGATTTAATGAAAGTCGGGAAAAGATTTTAGAAACAGATTTCAGTGCAGTAAGTCCCGTAAATTTTAAATTCCAATTTGGCAATGGAACGCCTTGAATCGGATTTAAATTTATCTGAGTGGGACTTTCACCTCGATATGCAGCGAGGAAAGAGAAGAGTAAAACTTCTTGCTGATTTTTTCCAAATCCTTGTGGAAAACCTTCCTCATCTAAAGGGAGAGATTCAAAAACGGTAGTACTCACTAAGCGCTGGGCAATTGCTAAACGGTAATTTCTGAAATTTTCAAATACCGTACTTTGCGCTCCATTCGTTTTGGCAAAGGTCGTGCGCAAAAGGACGGTTGAGCTACTAAAATTTCCATAAATATTAGAATTGCGAGGTATATAGGTTTGATCGGTGACTTTAAAGTTTTCCATTTGATTCTCCATATAATCACGATCAGCTGTAAAATCAATAATCAAGCCTTTTATGGGAATCAACTGAGCACTTGCTTTGAATTTGCTAGCGTGCATTTGTGTAAAAGATTGATTAAAATTTGGAAAACCTGTAAGCCACCCTTGTCTTGCCGCCTCATAGCGTATATCAGCCTGACTCCCCAAAGTATAGCCTAAAGTAGGTTGAAAACCTCCAGCAAATCCTACTGAAGGCAAATAACCAGGAAGGACTGAGCCATTGTTTTCACTATAGCTGGCTTGTACCCGTTTAATCAATGTCATGACGTCTACCAGTTTAGTCAGTCCTTTTTTAAATATCGAATTTTTGGATTTAGAAATAGTGTCATTTTCCTTTCTAGCAGTCTGAATTCTTGAATTAAAAGCTGACCTTGACGCCTCCTTTAATCCAAGCGCTGAATAAAGCTTAGAAAAAGAAAGGGCTGTAGTGAAAGTCTTGGTATTATTATTTTGAATGGTATTGACAATTCCAAGGGGAATTCCTTCCTCACTAATTACTTGTGACAATGCCTCTGAGCCCCGCTGCCAGTTAAAATTTCCCGTATAATTATAGGCTGCATCAATAAAACTTAAAAAAGGGATATACTGTAATGGTAATTTATAATTAAGTGTTAACGTCTGAAGGTGATTATTGGGTTCACCCGTACTCAAAAGCCCTTGCCAAAGGGCGTTTTTTTCTTGCTGGAAGGGACTCAAAACGCCCATTTCTTGAAATGGAGCATTTCGAATAATACTGCTTGTGGAGGCATTAAAATTAAACCTGAGTGAGCGGGTCAAATTATGGTTCAGACTGTAGTTATAGTCAAATAAAAAATTGCGTTGCTGTAAATTGGGCAGACTGCGCTGTAAGGATGCATCTACACCCTCAAGATAAACTTGCCTGAATTTTTGATTATTCAAAATACGGTTAATATTTGCTGCCCCTTGAACGGCACTAGGTAATAAATTAAAATTCAATTGCTGAAGCCATTGCAAATATTTTTTTCTATTAAAGTAATTTACTTTTTTAAAGGGTTCAATGGGCTTTGAATTAAATGAGTATCCATAATTTGTCCCCAAGAGTAAATTAAATTCTTCTTGTTGTTCGATTTCATAATCTCTGTGTATCGCCTCATTATAGGCGTAAGAAAAATCAAAATTTTCAGGGCTGTAAAAGCGGCGTTTTCCAGTACCACTTCCTGTTTTACGAACCCCTATTAAACTCACACTTTTTCTTTTTGTATAGTCTATAGATTGGTTTTTAATCGAATCTCTTTGAGAAGGGCGCTCTGCTGTATCTAAACGGTCTTGGAGCTTGATATCTTGATAAAAAGGATCGTATTCAGGAGTAATTAAAGTTTCACCTGTAGCAAAACTTAATGGAAGCTGAAGGCCCCACTTTTCAGGAGCCAGTTGCCCTATATTTATATTGGAAATAAGATCATATTGCAGTAATTCTTCTCTTGTTCTTTCATTAGGCGTCATATCGATACTTCCAAATCCAATACTAGAATAGCGTCCACTTGCAGAAAGCGTAGCAAAATCAGCAATATTGGCATCTAGTGAACCAACAGCGGCCCAACCATCTTGGCTGTCTATTCCTGAGATCCGCAATTCATTAAACCACACCTCTCCACATAAAACATCTCCCAATTCTGAAGAAGGGTTTTTCACCCCGATCATCAGTGTTTTTAAATTACCAAGAGAGGGATTTCCTCGGATGGCAAATTTGTATTTTTTACTCCCTGGAAGTGAACTTATAGGTGAAAATTCACGAATTGGATTTAATTCTTCATCAAAATACAGGGTTTGCCCCAATCCTAATTCTTTTAGTGCAATGGCTTTAAGTTTAGCCAGAAAGTCTATTGAAACTTCTATAGAATTGGACTCCGGAATCCAAACTTCTTCAGCACTATATCGGTTTGAAGTATTTTCGCTGTAGGCGGTAGGCTTTAATGGAATTTCTATTTGGTAAAAATTATCTTGATAATCCGTACCCAAACGAATAAAAGCCACCAAGCGTTTGTCAAATTCGTCTTCTGTCCCTTCTCCCGGAAGTTGTTCTTGACCCGGGAGTGATTCAGCATGTAAAAACATTCTGAGCTTACTGTATTGCCTCATATCTAAATCAATCCCCTTAAAAATACCTCGGGCATCTCTGGGCTGAAGATCACAAACCCTAAAAGAAAGAGACTGTTCGTTTTGGCGGATTATCGTATTGTTATTATTTATTTGTTCTCGTTGTACTTCAGGGGGTAAAACATAATTTATAGGAATTCTATTTTCATTTTCTAAAATATTGACGGTACTAATATCTACAGTGGTATTTGTATTTAAAACAGCCTCGTTATTTAAAGGTTTATTATAGCGTCTCCAATCTCCACGCACCAAATCCAAGGTTCCAAATCTAAAAACAACTTCTTGATCAAAGCCTGTGAGTAGCATACGCATAAAACGTATTGAACGCAAATCATTAATGGCATTTATCGCCTCAAAATAAGTCTCAAAAGAAGTATTTTCATAATAGGTCTTTTGAATGGGTACTTTAAACTGAATCCAACGTGTGGTAAACTCGTCTCCATTGGGTGCATTGACTTTAATATTTTCTCTTACATCAGTCACAAAGGGATGATTGCCCACCTGCATATTTTTTCGAATCGGAATACGATATTCAAAATAGCTGTCTATGGTATTCATACTTTGATCCCTATTGATGTCTTCCGTATCCGGTTCTGTCGTATTTCCTCGGTCTGTATCGCTAAAAGCAACAGGGGTATTATTTTCAAAGCCATTGTAATTTTTATAACGCTCTAAAATTCCTCCTTCTGCCTGAAGAAAATATTGATAGTTATCGCCCGCAGGATCTGCTGCCGGACCATTAGTAAAAATACGTCCCTCTTCACTGTCGGGTAAGCCATCTAGACCTACATCTTGAAGGATTCGGTCTTCCTCAAGCGCATTAAAGGCATAGACTAAGGATTGATTTGCTGGCACTCTACCCCAGGGCGTCTCATAGGTGGGTGTTTGTTCTGAAGTACTCGGTAAACCATTTTCAAATTGCTTTCTTCCATCACGGAGAATATCCTCAGATATATTTCCCAAATGAAAAACCAATTCGCCCAAGTCATCTGACGGAGCTTCTTTGGTAGAAAAGGTGTCCAAGAGCCAAAACTCTATAAATTCCACATTAGACTGCTCAAAATTTGTCGCATTTAAAGCCCTTGTAATTCCTGCCCATTTCTCTTTACTATTTTCAGCATAGTTTGTATTGGGCGCATTATTATAAGGCCCTTTTTCTGATGGGTAAAAAGCAAGATCTAGTGTGGGGAGGGTTCTGGGGGTCCCTTGAACCAAATCTTGTTCTGGAAATAGTTCGTCTATAAAAATACGGCGTGTTTCATTTGAGGAAATCTCATTATTGGTAATTCCTGGGGGTTGACGGGAATAAAAAACCTGATCAATCGAATACCAGGCCAATTTTGAGCGTCCAAAGCCGCTTTCTAGGCCCTCTGACTGCGCTCCTGGCACCCCTTTTAGAGGTACACTGGAAAGGGTCCATGCATTAAAACCCTTGACGTCAATATTGGTTTGGGCACCCTCAAAATCATCTATATATACATTGGTTTCACCATTTAAAAGAGTATTTCTTGGGTCATTAGCAGCTAATCTTGCTAATTCACCCCTAAATGAGATTTGTGAAGGGATGGTTGTTTTAATCGTTGGCCATTTATTAACCAGACGGGTTAAAAAAGGAATTTCAGTAGAGAAATTTGTATTGAATCCCATCATTGTATTATTTACGGGCTCAGTACCATAATTTGCTTTCTGCGTTAATGGGTTTTCGCTCAAATTAATGAGTGTCCCCCCTATTGCTATTTTATCTGAAATCCTATGGTTCATATTAAACCCCGAAAAACGTTTGTTTTGCTGATTGAAAAAAGAATTGTTTTCAACCGAAATATCTATGGGAATATTTGAGGCTCTTAGGCCCTCATCTAAAATTTTTACTCTTCCAATTTCGTAATTGACAATATAATCTAATCCTTCTCTAAGCACACGCCCTCCTGCTGTAACCCGAACCGAACCGCGAGGGATATTAAAAGCCCCTATACTAATCCCATCACCTCCAGCTGACTTATAACGTCCTTTTAATTGAAATTTATTTTTTTCAGTAAACTCTAAAGCTGCTGCCTTTGTCAGGCTGTACATTTCTCTAAAAACATAACGCTTTTGATTTTTATTATAGGTGCTTTCCTGGGTATATTCTTCTTTTGATGATTCCGGATTGTCCAGTAATTCAAAAAGAAATGCACCAAATGGCTCTACTTTTGGAAAAATGATTCTTCCATAACGGGGATCTACGGTAATGCCTGGGATAAAATCAAAAAAACCGTCTCCTTTTGGAACTAAATCCTGATAGGCATTAAGGCGGTCTAGATCCATCGTATTGAGGAGTACTTCATCATCTAGCCGATTGGGCCATATGGCGGGATCTACGGGAGTCATATAATTAATCGGTGAAGGATCCGTATATAAAATACTTAAGCGAAAATCTTCATCGGACAACTGAAAAGCGCCCGTATTATAGATATTCTTCATCATTAAATCCCAAACGGGTTGGCGTACATCTGTAACACTGCTTTTGAGCATTTTTACAATCAAATTATTAGACTGAACAACTCCCTGCTGTGACTGCTGCGCGCCCAAATTACGTGTCTGAGTTAGTGAAGTACCCGGAATTTCACCATTGGCAAATTCACCCACCTGATAGATTCTTCCTTGATAGCTATATTGATAGGCAATAGCCAAAACCTCGTCATTACTCAAGCGCTGATTTAATGAAATATAACCCAATTGCGGGTGGTAACTGTATTCCTGTTCGGTTAATTTTCTTGCACTTTCCAAAATTGCGTAATCGTATCCTTCACTGACTTTAGCTCCTTGAAATCCCTGCTTTACGGTAGCAATATCACGAACTGCATCAGTTAATAAGCCGTCTAAGCCTATTTCATCTGGATCAAGCCGATTCACCTCATTATGTGGAGGTGCATTGGGGTCGCTGACGCTAAAAAAATTAGAAACCCGTTGCCCTAAAGAAGTACGTGCTGGATTTGCTTCCCCAAGGTCTTGAAGTGCAATAATATTTCTAACATTTTGCGTCTGATACCCTCTATTTGTTACCCATACTTCGATACGGGTTATCTGTACGGGAGAGTTAATATAAGGGTAGGTCTCTAAAGACCGATCATAGGTATCGCGGAAGTAGTGACTGATAAAATAATGCCTGTCTTCTTCATAATCTAAGGCATACAAATCAAATTCTTGCAATTTACCCCCTCCCTGGGTTGTAATATTCTGAGATTGGGAGCGTTGTTCTGAGAAAACAGTAGAAATCGTAGTATTACCAAATTTTAAATCGGCGCGTACACCAAAGAGACTCTGTGCACCTTGAATCAAATTACTATTGATAGGCATACTAATATTCCCAATATCTATATTCTGTAAAATCGCATCTTCTGTTACAGTTCCATTAAGAAATTGAGCGACACGATCTCCCGCTGCAAGAGGATTTGCTGCATATTCACTAGCCGTCTGTCTTAGGTTTTGAATTTTTTGGCGGGCTTGCTCTATACCATTTTTTCCCTCACCCATAAGCCCTTTTACCTCATCTACACTATTTTGAATTTGATTGATACCCTCCTGTACGCGTTCAATTTGATTGCCAAGATTTCCAGGAATTCCACCCAAATCAAGCGATTGAAGCTCTGAAATTTTAGGTGGGTTAAATTGAATTTTGACTAGATTTTGAAAATCAAATGTAGATTCGGTATCATAATTTGCTGTGATTTGTAGGCGTTCTCCTATTTTACCGAGTAAACTCAAACTAATCCGCTGATCAAATTCAAAGCCCGGAGACCGCCGGTTGATAACAGAAGCGATCGGATTGTCATTTCTCTGATAACGATAGCCAAGATCTATTCCTATGGTTCCCTGAGGGGTGATGTCAATGGCATTACTTCCAAAAATGGATTCAAAAAATTTATTATTGACATAGAGCTCTGGGAGTAGATTTTTTTGGGCTTCTTCGGCATCAGGTCCTCTTCCACTCAATGCTTTCAGTTTGCCCTGAAAATAGGTTTGCATTTTTTCTTTGAGTACTAGAGCCTCATATTCTTTAACAGTAAGTACTAAAGGGATATTTATAGGATAGCCGCCTATTTCTTGTGTGAAAATATAACGCTCTGTAACAGGATCATAGGTATATTGGCTGCTGATACTCGCTGGAAGGGGAAGCGAGATAGTGCCTAAGTCTGCCGTTTCTTCTTGAGCAGAAACAATTCCACCAATAAAAAACAACCCTAAAATTAAAGGGATGAGGTAAGGAAACGGGGTAAAAACTACTTTATGCGTTCTTCCAAACAAATGGTTTACAATTTATTCAGAGCCGCTTTAATCAAGGCTTCTACCGAATACTCCGGATTGCTCTGAATGACGTTATCAATTACTTTCTCAGACTGCTTTCTTGAATAACCAAGAACCTCTAGTGCTGATAACGCTTCTTCTTTAATTGTATTGTTTGAAAATGCTTCTATTTCTTCCCCTTCAAAGAGGTTAATCATCTTGTCTTTTAGCTCGATTAAGACCCTTTGAGCTGTTTTTAAGCCGATCCCTTTAACGGATTTAATCAATGCTAAATCTTCTCCAATAATGGCTCTTTGAATTTGTTGGGGCTCTAGAGAAGAAAGCATTGTTCTGGCAGTACTTGCTCCGATCCCTGAAACAGAAATTAATTGTTGAAAAACAGCACGCTCCATGGTAGTAAAAAATCCATATAAAGTATGTGAATCTTCTTTTACCTGTAGGTGTGTATATAATTTTATAGACTCATCAGCCCCTATTTGAGCATAAGTATGAAGTGAAATGTGTACAAGATAGCCTACACCCTGGCAATCAATAACGACGGCAGTAGGCGATTTTTCAACTAAACGACCGATGAGTTGTGTAATCATTTTAAGCTTTTTTTGATTGCGCATCAATGACCGCTATAGCGGACATATTCACTATTTCTTCTACCGAAGCACCCAACTGTAAAACGTGAATGGGCTCACTTAAACCCATTAGAATGGGTCCTATAGAAAGTGCTTCATTTAATTCCTTCATCAATTTATACGTAATATTGGCTGCATCTAGATTGGGAAAAATCAAAATATTCACCTTCTTACTACTCAAATTTGAAAAAGGGAAGCCATTTTGAAGCATTTCTTTATTTAATGCAAAATCTGATTGTATGGGTCCGTCTACAAGTAAATTAGGATTACTTTTGTGGAGCATTGCCACAGCCTCGCTGACTTTTTTAGCTTGAGGAAATCTAGAGGATCCAAAATTTGAAAATGACAAGAGCGCAACAACAGGCTCTAAACCAAATAGTTCAGCTGTTTTGGCTGTCATCTGTGTTATTTTAGCCAATTCTTTTGCTGTAGGCTCTACATTAATAGTAGTATCTGAAAGAAATAAGGGGCCCGATTTGGTCAGCATTAAGTTAGCAGCCGCTACTTTAGATACCCCTTTTATCCTAGGAGTTGTTTCTAAAATGGGTTTTACTACTGAGGGATAGTTTCTCGAATAACCTGAAATTAAAGCATCTGCATCCTTATTTTTGATCATCATTGAAGCGAAATAGTTGCGTTCTCTCATCAATCGCTGGGTATCATACAAGGTATAGCCCTTGCGGCGTTGATCTTTCCAAAAAAGATCAGCATAAAGGTCACGCTGTTCTTTATAGACTTCTTCTTTTGGATCGATAACTTCAACTTCATCATCAAAATTCAAAGTAGCTCTTAGTTTTTCAATTTGTGCCCGATTTCCGAGGAGGATAGGTACCGCAATCTTTTCTTCGTAGACAATTTGAGCCGCCTTTAAAACATCAAGATGATCTGCTTCAGCAAAAATTAATCGCTTGGGTGCAGCTTTGGCACGGTCATGAAGGATGCGGACCATTTTTTGACTATTGCCAAGTCTGCTAGAGAGTTCTTCTGCATAAGCAATCCAATCTGTTATTGGTTCTGTAGCTACGCCTGAGGCTATTGCTGCTTGTGCTACCGCAACTGGAATTGTTGAAATTAAACGAGGATCAAAAGGTTTAGGAATAATATACTCTCTACCAAAAGTCAGTCTTGTTTCATCGTATGCGACATTGACTTGCTCTGGAACAGGCTCCTTGGCAAGTGCTGCAAGTGCTTTAACGGCTGCCATTTTCATCGGCTCATTAATTGTAGTGGCACGTACATCTAGTGCTCCTCTAAAAATAAAAGGGAAACCCAATACATTATTTACCTGATTGGGATGATCCGAGCGCCCTGTGGCCATAATTACGTCTCCACGGGTGGCACAGGCAAGGTTATATTCTATTTCTGGATTGGGGTTTGCCATGGCAAAAACAATCGGATCTTTCGCCATAGTACGGAGCATTTCTGGGCTGAGAATATCTGCCATAGACAATCCAATAAATACATCGGCTCCATTTATGGCTTCTTCAAGTGTATCTATCGCTTCCTCAGTAGCAAATTCGCTCTTTTCTGCGCTGAGATGAGGGCGGTCTTTTCGGATTACCCCTTTACTGTCCAACATGATAATCTGTTGGGGTTTGGCTCCAAATGACAAATAAAGTTTGGTACAAGAGATCGCGGCGGCACCAGCTCCTGAAACCACAATTTTTACTTCTTCAATTTTTTTATTGGCCAGCTCTAGGGCATTGAGTAAGGCCGCAGCAGAGATGATTGCTGTTCCGTGCTGGTCATCATGCATCACTGGAATCTCCAATTCTTCTCTTAATCGGCGTTCAATTTCAAAGGCCTCTGGTGATTTAATGTCTTCTAAATTAATCCCTCCAAAAGTGGGAGCTATTGCTTTAACGGCTGCTATAAATGCTTCTGGATCTTTGGCATCAACCTCAATATCAAAAACATCGATATCTGCAAAAATCTTAAATAAAAGAGCCTTTCCTTCCATTACTGGCTTGGAGGCTTTCGGTCCAATATCACCAAGTCCTAATACAGCTGTACCATTAGAAATTACAGCAACTAGATTTCCTTTATTGGTATACTTATAAACATTTGAAGGGTTTTTCTCAATTTCTTTACAGGGGATCGCTACACCAGGTGAATAGGCCAAAGCCAAATCACGCTGTGTTTCGTAATTTTTAGTCGGGATGACTTCTGTTTTGCCTGGCCTGGGTTTGGCATGGTATACTAAAGCGGCCCTTCTCTGTTGTTCTTTGCGCATGTCTTGTTATCTAGTATAAAGAAATGATTTTTTTATGAATCAGCTAAGCCCTTGTTTTGAGGTTGGCTGACAAAAAGAGAGAAAACACCTCCTATAATGAGAAATATACCCGCTAATCTGATAATATTAATCGGGTTTTGCCCTACTAAATCATAAACAAAATATTGAACAGAAAAGATTTGAATAATCATAGGAATTACAATAAACATATTGAAAATTCCCATATAGACCCCTGTTTTTCCTGCGGGTATAGAGGATGCGAGCATTTCGTAAGGCATCGCCATCATCGAAGCCCAGGTAATCCCTAGTCCAAAAGAAAATAAATAAATTTGAGCCACTTCTATCCCACTCCCTATAGGGATCGTAAATAATACAGTAGTGTCATTTAATAGTGGCATACAGAGCAAGGCAGATCCTCCTATTACCAAACTAATAAAGTGCAGTCTTTTTGCCCCTAATTTTCTCGCGATTGGGATGAGTGCAAAAGCAATAAGAAAACAGATAATATTATAGGTTCCATTTAAATTTCCTGTGAGCAGTTGTGCTTGATTAAAATATATTGTATTCTGATCTAAAGTATCGTAAAGTGAAAGTGAGAGGGCAGATGTTAAATATTGCCAATAACAAAACATGGCATACCAGGGAAAAAACATCACGGGGATCAGTTGTTTCATGGTGAATGGCATTACTTTAAAGGCTTCCACTATATCTTTAACTGTCCTAGAAATCACATTTCCTTGGGCTTTTGCTTTTTGTATTTCCTCAAGCTCTTTTTCACTGGGTGGATATTCAGAGGTCGTCAATACTGTAATCAGTATGGTTATAATTGAGGCTGCTGCTCCTATTCCAAAAGCCCAATAAGTAGACACAGGGATGCCATTATCCATTTTATCAGATAGTGCTAATACCCCAAAAGAAACCAAGATCGCCGGTGTGAAATTTGCTAAGGTTGTTCCCAGGCCTGTAAAAAAACTTTGTACCAAAAATCCAAATGAATATTGCTTTTCTGGTAATTTATCAGAAATAAAAGCCCGGTAAGGTTCTAGGGCGATATTATTGGCTGCATCTAAAATCCATAATAGTCCCGCTGCCATCCAAATCGAGCTGGAATAGGGCATAAAGACCAAACTGATACTCGCTATTAGAGCACCTATTAGAAAAAAAGGCTTTCTTCTCCCTAGCTTAGGAGACCAAGTGCCATCACTAATAGCACCAATTATAGGCTGTACAACTAATCCAGTAACAGGCCCCGCAAGCCACAGCAAGGGCAATTCGGCTTCTTCTGCACCTAAATATTTATAAATGGCACTCATATTGCTTTGTTGAAGGCCAAAACTGAATTGAACCCCGAAAAAGCCAAAATTCATCGTTAGTATTTGCCAAAAATTGAGCTTTTTTTTATTTATCATTAGAAATTTAATTAACTGAGTTCATCGTCTGTATTTGATCGACAATATATTCCCCTACTGCTTGCCCCTGCTTTACACCTTCCTCAATTGCCATCATATAATGAATACCTCCATAAAGTCTGGATATTGCAGCTTCTTCCGACGCATGAATAAAAGAATTATACTTGCGCTCAGGCAGACCATAAAGTACTTCTGTAGTGTCTGTAAAAGCAAAGTTATCTCCATAGAGATCCGTTAGTATAACTGCCGCCGCCCTAGAAATAACGGAATGACCACTCGTATACTCGGGGAAGGGAGGTGTTTGAAGTAAGGGTAGCCACTCTTCATCGTAATATTGATTAATCAGCGTTTCAGGACGTACCACAAGGGTATTCCATTTTTCATCCCAACAACTGATAAAGGCATCAAAAAGGGCAATGGAAACATTGGCATAGGCATTTATGGTTTCATCAAAAGTGTTCTGCGCTTGCCGAGTTGTCACCGCTGTAATACCAATCCAGTGGCCGCCTGGAGTAATTTTTTTTGTTGCAAACATAGCGTGGCCTCTGTGGTGTGTTACGTAAGGATTACAGTCCCAAAATTGAGCGATCTCAAGCTGTTCATCATTGAGTTCATTCGTCACATTAAATACCTGCATTAATTGCTTTTGAAAGGGACTTCCCTCTGAAAGATCAAAGGCTAAAGGTGGTTTGGGTTCAAATTGATTTGAAGAGTCTAGTACCATCGTTCGAATCTCTTTCCAGTGGGGTTCGATACCATCCATATAATCTGGAGGAGTTGGCTTCCAAAAACGGTCTTCCTCTCGAATTGTATATTTGGGATAGGTTCTCGTTTGAAGATACAGATCACCAGAAGCCCATTCTAGAATAAAGGCAGCCACTTCTTTGCCGTAATTTTTTGAGGCCTCTGATATTTGGCTTGGTACTTTCATTTCTTTTAATTGCGCATCAAACTGTTCTTCAAAACGCTCCATCATATTTTCAGAAAAAATCAGCGCCTTACCCACTGTATTAAAGGCAAATAAGGAAGCGAGATGTAGGTTTACGGCTTCTTCTCCTGGGGCAGGAATTGTCTCAAGTCCTTTAACTTGACCCACTAAAGAATTGTATTTTTCGGGGTATTTTGAGGCAATGATTTCATAGGCGGCTATTGTAGGATATAAATAAACCCTTGAGGCGACAGGAGGTGAAAAAATATCATAAACAATAATATCTGTTAAATTTTGCATGGCACGCTGAAAAAGTTCAGGATTATCGACTTTTTGAAGGTAAGTCGTGTCTTGCTCAAGCTGGCAGGAAGTTAAAATGAATGCGAATAAGAGAACTGTCCATTTTATAATTCTCATATTATAATTGTTTTAGGTGATTTTCTCTATTACTAGTTCTAGCCGATGCTAATAGAAATTTATTAATGTGAAATTAAGTATTAAAATTACTATTTTTCAATCAAACAGCTCAGCAATACCTAAGCGAATCGGTATTCTAGTCTACTTTTTTTCAAAAGTGAGTAATCGGCTTTGATTTTGGGTTACTAACAACAGCTGTTTCCCGTTTTTTAAGTTTATTTTCTTTATCTCTCTGGCATCTCCAAAAACATGAAATCCAGATTCTTGGGCGCTAATTATGGTGTGTTTCCCTTCCGTATTCCACTTTAAAATAGTGCCTTGCAAAGCATCTGAATTTCCTTCAAAAGGAGCGCCACCAAAATCATTACCAACAGCAAAAATAGTGGATTGCCCCTCAGATTTTAAAACGAGGAAATCATTAATAGGCCCCAGCTGTAGAGGCGCAGGTAAATTGTGAAGTTTAAATTCTAAATTCCCTAAATTTTCTATCCATTTTGATTCATCATAAGCAGCATACATCAAACTGTCTTGGTGTAAAAAATCTCTTTTTTGATAATAATCAAATGACGCTCTAGAGAAAGCATGATAAGAATTAAATTCTTGTCGGAAGCGAGGACTTTGCTGTGATAAATTATCCCAAAACTGTGCGGGATACATATTTAGATCTCCCTTGCTATTGGTCTGTGCATTAAAAATCAATGGGTCTATGGTTCCATTATTATCCACATCTCTAGTAGAAATGATGAGAGGTGTTTCAGGAGTAATAGCAAGCATATTATTCTTTCCTAAATTGCCTAGTAAAAAATCCAAATCGCCGTCCTGATCAAGGTCTACCACCTCAAGCGCTCGCCACAATCCTAAGGCTTCCTCTAGGGTGTTAGATTCCATTTTTTGAAATCCATCCTCCTTATTGAGTAAAACCGTAACGGGACTATACTCCCCTACTAATATTAAATCAGCTCTTCCATCAGAATTGAGATCTGCGCTTTGTGCATCTGTTAGTAATCCAAAAGAATCAAAAGAGGGCAATAAAGTAGTTGTAACGTCTTCGAAAACTCCATTTGTATTTTTCAATAAATAACTTTTGTCAGATAAAGGATAGGCATTAGGTTGGTTAAAGCCCCCAATAAATAAATCTTCATCACCATCTAAATCAAAATCAAAGGGAAGCACTATACATCCATTTGTTCTGATATCAGGAAGATTCGCCTCCATTTGTGTAAATATTCCTGAACCGTCATTCAGCAATAGACGGTCTTTATACTTTTCAGACCCCGGATCAAATTCATTTCCTCCAGAAACTAAATATAGGTCTAAGTCACCATCTTGATCTGCATCAAAAAGAGCGAAATCTTCAACTTCAAAGGCTTTATCTTTTTCATTTGTAAAAAGTGGTATTGTTTTGAAATCGCTCGATTCAGTTTGAAAAAATAATTGAGGAGAGAATGAGGTGGAGCTACCAATAATAAAATCCTCTAATTGATCTCCATTAAGATCACCTACTTCTATACAGGGTCCATTTTGAGAAATTTTATGGGGCAAAAGACGTTGTTTAAAAAAATCTTGTACATTTTTTTCATTGTGGGTAAAATCGATCTGATACTTTTTAGAAACCTCTTGATAAAGTTTGGGTTGTTCTTTTTCTACAAATGGAAAACTTAGAACTTCTGCTTTTTTTGCTGTTTGATAAGTAATACGGTGTCTTTTATTTATACTCGGTTGGTTTAAAATTGAAAGTTTACCCTCTGGCCAGAGTACTTCTATGTCTTTTACTTCTGAAGCATCTCCTAAACCAAAATACATTACAGGGTCTACTGAAGACATATACCCTCTGGTGAGTTGCTGTTCCTGATATTGTAATTGACCGTCCGAAAACCGGACCGCTACTTTAGCCCCTAGTGCGAGGGGATTTTGCTGACTTCCAATTAATTCTAACTGTATATAATTTGATTTCTGTTCTTTGGAAGTCAATTTATTTTCAAAGATGAAAGCTGGGTCATTGATATTATTGACAACATAATCTAAATCTCCATCTAAATCTAAATCACAAAATACGGCGCCATTAGAAAAAGAAGGCTTTCCCAAACCCCAGAAATCACTTACGTCATTGAAGGTTAGGTCTGAATTATTTTTAAAAGCATAATTAGGGATTTTAACTATGGGAATAGAATCTAGCAATTGTTTTATTGGGGTATGTGCCCCGTATTGTAAGCGGTAATTCGCAAAATCCATATCTGTAATATCTCTAGGAAAACCATTAGTAATGACTAAGTCTCTGTGTCCATCATTATCAAAATCTGCAAAAAGTGGAGACCAACTCCAATCTGTCTGATAAACTCCAGAAAATTGACCAATTTCAGAAAAAGGCAGTCCCGAACCATTGTTTTTAAATAACATATTACGCATATGTTGATCTTGATAGCCCCATTTTTTATTGAGTACATTCTGAAAGAAAAAACTCTTTGATATTGTAGTTTTTCTTCTTTCATGACTCTCTCCTAACATATCTAATGAAATCAGGTCAGTATATCCGTCGTGATTAAAATCTGAAGCATCTGAACCCATCGAAAATTTACTCTGGTGCAGTAAGTAGTTTTGAACTTCATTTTTAAAAGTACCATCCTTTTGATTGATATATAAAAGGTCATTGGTCAAATAATCATTTGTGATATATAAGTCGATCCATTGGTCTTTATTAATATCTAGTGGGGTTACACTCAATCCAAAACCCTCAAAAACAATCCCAGCTTTTAGTGTAATATCAGTAAAAGTACCTTCCCCATTATTTTGATACAATTTATCGTTACTAGGTGCTGTTCCATCAATGATTTTTTTCCTGTAATTGGTAGGTATTGTTTCGTTCTGCTCGTTGTTGAGGACATAAAGATCTAAGTCGCCGTCACGATCAAAATCTATAAAGGCTGCACCCATACTATTACCTGGATCATCTATTCCATATTGAGATGCTTTTTCATTAAATACAGGTATTCCCTGCTCATTTAGCCCTTGATTAATATAAAGTCTATTTTTTCTATTATTTTCATGCATTGCACCTGAGATGTAGAGATCTAACCATCCATCAGCATTAAGGTCTATGACTGTTACGCCTGTGGACCAATATCCTTCTGAGTTGAGCTGCGCTTGATTTGTTACCTTTTTAAATTTTAAAGCCCCTTGATTGAGGTAGAGCTCATTACTCACCATATTTCCTGTAAAGAACAGATCAGGTAAGCCATTTTGATCAAAGTCTGCAACAGCTACTCCTCCTCCATTAAATATATATTCTTCGGTAAGTATATTAAAATCATCAGATTCGGTAATCTTATTATTAAAATCTACACCCGTTTCAGTAGCTTCAGTAAGCTGAAAAAGAGTCTCTCTCTTTTGACAAGAGGAAAGACAAAACGCAATAACAAGGAGATGAAAAAATTTCATAAAAAAAAACCGCGAAGTAAAGATACTCCGCGGTTTTGAATTATCAAAGATTAACTACTAGTAGTTAGGATCTTGAGTTAGAGTTGGCTCACCATCTTTGAATGATCTATCAATAGCATATGTAGGGATTGGATAGAATTCATTTTTAGGTGATGTAAATGATTTCCCTTGAAGATAAATTCTGTAACGAGACTCTCTTGAAAGATAATCATTTAAAACTTGTGACTGAACTCCCCATCTTTGAAGATCAAAAAAGCGATTACCTTCCATCGCTGTTTCAAGACGTGTTTCATATCGAACCGCTCTTCTGGCAATGGCCTGATCTGTCCATGGCTGTGTATATTCGCCAATCACATAGTTAGCTGCTGGATTACCAGTAGTTGTGTATTCTGGACGAGTTGCTCCTTGAATAGCTTCAACTTCAAAACCAGCTGGATTAGCTGCACGAGCTCTTATAAGATTTACAAGTGCACGAGCTTCTTCTAATTTTCCAAGCTCTACTTTAGCTTCTGCAGCCCAAAGTATAACATGTCCAAGACGCATAATTCTAAAGTTATTGGCTGTAAGGTTACCCCATCCACCTATACCGAATCCTTCTGGCTCTGCAACATGTTTTTTAGAAAAATAAGGACCAGCATAAGTAAGATCGCGAATATAATCTACTTGCATGATGTGGAAATCTTTATATAAGATTCCAGGACGTCCTACAGTATGATCTAAACGAGGATCAACACGAGGATCTCCAATTGGCTGTCCTATATTATCTCCAGTTGGGTGTGTAATGTGATTAGTTTTCCATGACTCATCAAGCAAAGGAAGACCGTTTGCATCTGTTTGGAAAAAATCAATTAAATCCTGTGGAGCTTGTAAGAATCCACAGCATCCCCATGGAGATATATAAGGGTGTGCTAATCCAATTTCGGCATTAGTTGCATTAGTATCAGCACTATTTACCGCATATTGAATTTCAAAAATAGATTCTGAGTTGTTTCTAGTTGCAACTAGATAGTTGTCTTCAAACTTATCTACTAGTGAAAAAGGACCATTATTAATGATATCCATTAATATTGGTTCAGCACCTGCCCAATCTCCCTGATAGATTTTAGCCTTTGCTAAATAAGCTTTAGCAGCCCAACTAGTCGCTCTACCTACTTCAGATTGAGTTGCTGGAAGTGCACTTGCTGCATCACTAAAATCTTGCTCTATTTGTGCCCAAATTTTACCAGTATTTGGTACTTTAGACGCCTCTAGATCATCTAGACTAAAGTTTGCTTCACTAACATACTTTGGTGTGCGATACATTTTTTGCATCTCGAAGTGTTGCCACCCTCTAATAAATTTAGCTTCACCAACAATCTCAGCAGCACGACTAGCAGCAATATCTTCTGCTTCAGCTACACTATTGATTACGTCATTGGCACGAGCTGCACCCCAATAACCTGAACGCCATTTGTCACGATTGTGAACATTAAAGGTGTTAAAGTCATAAGACTCAATAAAGGAATGTTCTGGCTGGTCACCTGCGTCTGTTCCTTTAAGCGCATTATCAGAAGATATAGCACCAAAGATCCAAGCCCAAGTTGAATAATACCAGGTTCCTCCTCCATCCATACCATAACCAGATAAGGTTCGGTAGGCGGAAATCAATTTACCTTCCACACCATCTGCATTTGCTAATGCAGGTCCAGAAAGAGAAGCCTGAGGCTCCTTTGTTAAAAACTCTTCAGAACAAGCTGCTGTTAAGGCAACAATTGCTAAAGAAGCGAATAATAGATTTTTTAAATTTTTCATTCTATAAACAATTAAAAATTAAAATAATGATAGATTCAATCCTACTGTAAGTGTTCTCGACACTGGCATAAATCCTCCGTCATATCCTAACTGAATATCATTACCTGTTTGAATTTCAGGGTTAAGCCCAGAATAATTCGTAACAGTTAATAGGTTTTGACCTTGGAAATAAATTTGTCCTCCACTGATACCTAACGTTTCGTTTAATGCATCATCGAAAGCATATGTTAGCTGTACATTTCTTAATCTAAAGTAAGAACCGTCTTCAATTAAATAAGTAGAAGTTCTACTACTGATCTGATCATTTGCATCCATGATTGGAGAAGTTGCATCAGGATTTGCAGCAGTCCATTGTGCTCTAGGCGCAGATGGATTTGCTGGTTGCCATGCTTCTTCTAACGCTCTTCTTGATCTGTTTCCTTGGAAAGTGTTAAAGTCAGCAAAATAACGTACATAGTTGTATACGTCATTTCCTTGAACTCCGTTTCCAAAGACATTTAGATTAAAGTTTTTATACGCAATATTTAAATTGATACCGTATACAAAATCAGGGTGTGGATTACCAATAATTGTTCTATCCGCATCACTGATCTCTCCGTCACCGTTGATATCAGCATATTTGAATTTACCAGGAGCATTATATCCTGTAGATCCATAAGGTGCCCAAGCATCTGCTTCAGCTTGAGATTGGAATATCCCTAGTACTTCAAATCCATAAAGAGAAGCTATAGGACTTCCCACTTCTGTGATGTTAAGTGCAGGTACCCTTCTGTTTGAACCAAAGATAGGGGTGTCAAACTCATCTAACTTTTTAATTTCATTTCTGTATGAAGAAATATTACCTCCAAGAGAAACTCTGAAGTCACCAAATTCTTCAGTATAGTTGAGAGCAAAATCAATACCTTCGTTATACATCTCTCCAATGTTTACTGCTGGTGCTCCAGCATCTCCTGCAGAGTAAATTACAGGAACGGTAAGAAGTAAGTCAGAAGTTGTTCTATTCCAAAGATCTAATTCAATGAATAATTTTTGACTTAACAAAGATGCATCAAGTCCAAAGTTATTTGAAACCGTTGCTTCCCATTTTGCTGCTGGGTTACCGAATTGTGCTGGGTCGTAACCTAAAGTTGCACTAGAAGCACTACCATCGATTGGATAACCTGAATTGTATGAAGATGATCTAAACTGAGTATAGGCATTGTAGTCTCCAATTTCTTGGTTACCTGTCTGACCCCATCCATAACGGAGTTTTAAATCATCAATCCATGAGATACCAGATAAAAAGTCCTCTTCTGATAGTCTCCATCCTAAACTAAAGGCAGGGAATATAGCACTGTTGGTTGCCTGCTTAAAACGAGAAGAAGCATCATTACGAACCGTAACTTGTGCTAAGTACTTTTCATTATACTGATAGTTTGCTTGAACAAACTGAGACCATAAAGAGAAGTCTTTATAGATATTACCAAAATTGGACGCTGTAGATTGGTTACCTAGGTCTAAGTAACTAATAATAGGAGTCGATTCAAATGGGAAACGCTGTCTACCAGCACCAAAATATTCTCCAAATCCTTCGATTGCTTCTACTCCGACATAAGCACTTATGTCATGAACATCATTGATCATTTTCGCCCAAGATAGGGTATTAGTCCAAGTCCATTCATAACCCCAGTCTTGTGAGCTAGAAGAACTATTGATAAAGTTACCTTCCACATATTCTGGCTGTGGTCTTCCGATATTAAGGGCTCTTCTTGTAGTTACATCAGCACCAAAGCTTGATTTAAATTTGAAATCTTCAGCAATAGTTAGCTGAGCGTAAACATTACCAAACATACGCGCTCTTCGCGCTCTATCGTCTTGGTTTCTGAACTGAGAAGCATAAGGATTGAAGTTGTTACCTAAGTTCAAACCACGAGAACCTGCAAAGTTTCCAGCAATATCATAATTTGGAAGAAGCGGGTGGTGTTTATAAGCACCTGAAACCGCGTTTTGCTCACCATCATTATTGTATCCTCCTTTTCTGTTATCTAATGACAACGTAAAGTTTTCTCCAATTTCTAAGCGATCACCTAGTGTCTTAGTTGAAGAGTTCATACGAATAGACGCTCTCTCATAACCTTGATATTTAATAACAGCGTCTTGGCTGAAATAAGTGGCATTGAAAGCGTATTGTGATTTTTCGTTTGCGGCACTTGCATCAATTGAATGTTGCAGCATTGGCGCATTAGAATTTGTCATAAGCTCCCACCAGTTAGTATCCGCAGATCTTGTGATCGCATAGATATTATCTGGAGTAAGAGAATATAATGACTCGTCTACAGAATTTGCTCCACTAGGGAAAACATAGTTAGGAATAGAGATCTGAGGGTTCTCAGGTGTACCACTAAAACCATACTGACCGTGTGAAGGTGTTTTCCCTGCATAGTAGTCAGCTAAGTAAAGATATTCACCTAAACCTCTTGCGTCAAGTGCTTCTACGTCTTTTTCAGGAGTTTGCCATCCATAAAAAGTACTGTAGTTAATTCTAGGCTCCCCTACTTTACCTTTTTTAGTAGTAATAATGATTACCCCGTTTGCCGCACGAGAACCGTAGATAGAAGCTGCAGAAGCATCTTTCAAAATCTGTAAAGACTCGATATCTTGTGGGTTTAAGTTACCTTGAGACTGTGAAGGTACACCGTCGATAACATAAAGTGGGTTGTTATTTCCTATCGTACCGAATCCACGAATACGAACAGTTGCTTCTCCACCTGGCGTTGCATCACTTACAATCGAAATACCAGAGGCACGACCTTGCATTTGCTGCGAAAAGGTAGTTGCAGGAACAGATGTTAATTCATCTGCTTCAATGGTTGATACAGCACCGGTAATATCTCTTTTAGATTGTGTACCATAACCTGTAGTTACAATTACTTCCTCTAAAAGATTTCCTAGTGCCATCAGAATTGTTAGATTGTCCCCAGAAACAGCAACCTCTTGGGTTTGATATCCTACAAAAGAAACAATAAGGATATCGCCCTGAGCTGCTTCAATTGAGAAATTACCATCAAAGTCTGTAGTGGCAAAATTGCTAGAACCCTGAACCAGTACCGTAGCGCCAGGCAGAGGCCCATCATCACTCGTTACGACACCCGTAACATTTTGAGCATAAATTCCCAAACTCAACAACATAGTGAAGAGAAACGAGAATTTCTTTAAAAACTCTTTTTTCATAATTTGGTTTATTTAATTTAATTAATAAGTAGTTTAACTTAATGTAGAAGCAATTATAATAAAAATTTGAGGTTTTACTAAATTTTTGTTAAAAATATTTTTTTCTGTTGATCAGTAAAAATGAGGCCTAATAATCCTTCTAGTTTATTCAAATAGATCGTAAAACCTTGTTTTTATTGAAATAACAGAGATTTAAGATGTATAAAAAACGCTTTTCTAATTCAAAAAAGTCTTGTTAAACTCACTGTGTTGTTTAACAAAATGGCGGATTGTTTAACAAATAAATTAGGATTAATTAATCTAGTAGATAAACCATCAGGGTGGTATTTTTTATTTCAGGAACTTTATATTACGCTGTAAGCCCTCATATTTCGTTCTATTTACTGCGCTTTTTCTAAATACAGTATTAAAAACCACTTCATTCATTTCTTCCCATTCTTTTTTTGTTAAGGAAAGTAGTTCAGGATGGGGCTCAAAATCAGGCTCTTGATGGGTTGTGGCAAAGCGGTTCCATGGACAAACAGTTTGACAAACGTCACAACCAAAAGCCCAGTTATCCATCTTCCCTTGAAATTCATTGGGAATGGCTTCCTTTAATTCTATCGTCAAATAAGAGATGCATTTACTGCCATCAATCTGATAGGGCTGAATGAGTGCCTCTGTTGGACAAGCATCAATACAGGCTGTACAACTTCCACAATGGTCTGTAACAGGGGTATCGTATTCAAGGTCCAGATCGAGAATCAATTCCGCAATAAAAAAAAAGGAGCCCACTTTTTTAGAAATCAAATTGGTATTTTTCCCTATCCAGCCCAGACCACTTTTGGCTGCCCATGCTTTATCCATAACGGGGGCAGAATCAACAAACACCCTACCATTGACCTCACCAATCTCGCGACGGAGAATCTCCATGAAGGCTTTAAGTTTATTTTTAATCACTAAGTGATAGTCAACGCCATAAGCATAAGTTGAAATTTTGGGTGCTTCAGGATCTTTTTGTTTTTGATCACTGTGATAGTTATAGAGTAAAGAGACAATACTTTTTGCCCCCGGAACTAAGCGTCTAGGGTCTAATCTTTTATCAAAATTACGCTCCATATAAGACATCGTACCGTGATGCCCTCCCCGCAGCCAAGCTTCTAGTTTGGGTGCCTCTGCTTCTAAAAAATCTGCTTTGGAGATCCCACAGGATAAAAAACCCAATTGGCGTGCTGAATTTTTAATAATTGTACTGTATTCAGAGGGTGTGCCCATGGGTGCTGCATTAAAATAATCCTTCTTGATTATTTTTAATTCTTCCCAAATGACTATATGCCAAAGCGGTTACTTCTCTTCCCCGGGGTGTTCTCACTATAAATCCCTGCTGGATCAAAAAGGGCTCATAGACTTCTTCTATTGTTTCTGCATTTTCTGAAACGGCAGTGGCTAGTGTGGTAATTCCTACAGGGCCTCCTTTAAACTTATCAATAAGGGTGGATAAAATCTTATTGTCCATTTCATCTAATCCATGGGCATCGACTTGTAGTGCCTTTAAACCGAACTGGGTAATTGGAAGGTCAATTGTACCATTTCCCTTAATTTGGGCAAAATCACGCACACGGCGAAGCAATCCATTTGAAATTCTCGGTGTGCCTCTACTTCTTCCTGCAATTTCAATTGCAGCGTCTTGCTGAATGGGTACATTTAAAATTTCGGCACTTCTTGTAATTATAGTAGAAAGGAGTTCTGTAGTATAATAAGACAATCGGTTGCTAATCCCAAAACGAGCCCGCATAGGCGCAGTTAAAAGGCCGGATCGCGTAGTAGCACCTACTAAAGTAAAAGGCTCTAAATTGATTTGAACGGTTCTGGCGTTTGGGCCCGATTCAATCATAATATCAATCTTATAATCCTCCATAGCTGAATATAGATATTCTTCAACTACAGGACTCAAGCGATGAATCTCATCAATAAATAAAATATCCCGAGCCTGAAGATTCGTCAATAATCCTGCTAAATCCCCTGGCTTGTCTAATACAGGTCCAGAAGTCATTTTGATACCGACTTCTAATTCATTTGCCAAAATATGGGCTAATGTGGTTTTACCCAGTCCGGGTGGACCGTGAAAAAGAGTATGATCTAATGCTTCACCACGCTGTCTAGCCGCCTGCACAAAAACTTTAAGATTTTCTAAAATGGCCTCCTGACCTGCAAAATCATCAAAACTTAACGGACGTAATGCGCGGTCTATGTCTTGTTCTTCAGGGGAGAATTGGTCGTCAGTCGGATCTAGATATTCATTCATTAACTCAAAGATACTCTTTCTTTAGCATTTAAGTAATCCTTAGCATAGTAGAACCCAAAACAGTATTAAATAAAAAACCCAACTCTAAAAAGCTGGGTTTTGATCTAAATTCAATAATCTTTTACCTAGTGTTGTAGTTCTTCTTCCCCTTTTTTAAGTGGGATGTGCTGAGGTACAAAATCTTCCTCATGTCCAGGTTTTGAGTAATCATAAGCCCAGCGGTGTACATGGGGAATTTCGCCCTCCCAGTTGCCGTGGAAATGCTCTATAGGAGCCGTCCATTCAAGTGTATTAGATCTCCATGGGTTTTGCTCTGTTTCTTTACCATAGAACATACTATGAATAAAGTTATATAAAAATACGAGCTGTGCTGCTCCAGCGATAAGAGCGAAAACGGTAATCAATACATTAATATCTGCTAGATCATCAAAATAAGGGAAGGCTGTATTGGTATAATATCTTCTCGGTAAACCTGCCATACCAATAAAATGCATAGGGAAAAAGACACCATAAGCACAAACAGCAGTCACCCAGAAGTGGATATATCCTAGATTTTTATTCATCATACGTCCAAACATTTTAGGGAACCAATGATAGACCCCTGCAAATAATCCATATAATGCTGAAATACCCATTACTAAATGGAAATGGGCAACTACAAAATAGGTATCGTGAACATTGATATCTAAAGTACTGTCTCCAAGTATGATTCCTGTAAGTCCTCCTGTGATAAAAGTAGAAACCAGACCGATAGAAAATAGCATCGCTGGATTCAACTGTAAGTTCCCTTTCCAAAGTGTCGTGATATAATTAAATGCCTTAACCGCAGAGGGAATTGCAATAAGGAGAGTAGTAAATGTAAATACAGACCCTAAAAAAGGATTCATACCAGAAATAAACATGTGATGCCCCCATACTATCGTAGAAAGGAATGCAATCGCAAGTATAGAAGCAACCATGGCTCGATATCCAAAAATAGGTTTACGTGCATGGGTAGCAATAATTTCAGAAGTTATACCTAGAGCAGGCAGCAGAACAATATAAACTTCAGGATGTCCTAAAAACCAAAAGAGGTGTTCATAAAGGACGGGTGATCCTCCTTGATAGTGCAAAACTTCTCCTTGTATAAAAATATCTGAAAGGAAAAATGAAGTGCCAAAGCTTCGGTCCATAATCAGGAGTAATGCGGCAGAAAGCAATACAGGGAAGGATACTACTCCAATAATAGCGGTTACAAAAAAGGCCCAAATAGTAAGCGGTAGGCGTGTCATACTCATTCCTTTTGTTCTGAGATTGATCACTGTAACAATATAATTTAATGATCCCAATAAAGAAGAGGCAATAAAGATGGCCATAGAAACCAACCATAAAGTCATTCCCATTCCCGATCCAGGTTGTGCTTGTGGTAGCGCACTTAAGGGAGGATAAATTGTCCACCCGGCAGCTGCAGGTCCCGCTTCAACAAATAAAGAAAGAACCATAATCACACTGGACAAGAAAAACAACCAGAAAGAGATCATATTCAATAAGCCAGAAGCCATATCCCTTGCGCCTATCTGAAGGGGAATCAAAAGGTTACTAAAGGTACCACTCAAACCAGCAGTGAGTACAAAAAAGACCATAATTGTCCCGTGAATTGTAACAAGTGCGAGATAAACATTAGGATCCATCACCCCTTCTGGAGCCCATTTCCCTAGAAGGACTTCAAAAACCCCAAAAGACTGCTCAGGCCAGGCAAGTTGTAAACGAAATAAAAGCGACATGGCAATCCCTATAATTCCCATAAAGAGACCCGTAATCAAATATTGCTTAGAAATCATCTTATGGTCTTGGCTAAAGACGTATTTCGTAACAAAAGTTTCTTTGTGATGATGTCCGTGATCCTCTTCGATGTGTGCTGCTGCTGTTGACATAATCTTAGTTTTTATATTAATTATTGGATAACTTCAGCAAAAGTCTGCTGTGAACTCATCCACTCTTCAAATTCTTTTTCTGTTTCTACAATGATCTTCATCTGCATATTGTAGTGAGAAGCGCCACAAATTTTATTGCAAAGTAAAAGAAAATCAAATTCATAAGGATCTAGTGCTGTATCCCCTTGAGCAATTAATTCTTTACTTTTTTCAACTCGCAATTTATTTATTTTTTTGACTTTAGCCACAATGTCTTCGTCTTGGCGCATCTCCTCAGTTGTCTTGTTAGGGGTAAATGCAAATTCGGTTATCATACCAGGCACACAATTCATTTGTGCTCTAAAGTGTGGCATATAGGCGGAATGTAAAACATCCTGTGAACGCATTTTAAAAATCACCTCTCTGCCTACTGGTAAATGTAATTCTTGAACCACCACATCATCAAAGCCATTAGGATCTGTCGCGTCTATTCCTACCAGATTACGCCCATCAAAATCTTGAAGAAAACGAACATTCGCGTCTCCAAGCACACCATCTTCTCCTGCATAACGTGCTTTCCAGTTAAATTGCTGCGCATAGAGTTCTACGACAAGTGCCTCTTCATTTTCTTCTACCGTCATAATATCAGTCCAGGTATAGAGCCCATATAAGATTAGACCTGCTAGTGTGATGACTGGAATAATGGTCCAAATCATTTCAAGTTTATCATTGTCTGCATAAAACAAGGCTTTTTTTCCTTTTTCTCCTCTGTATTTATAAGAGAAATAGTGGAGTAATGCCTGGGTAATCGTCTGAACAAAGAAGATAATTCCAAAAGAAATCCACATTAAAGTATCGTATTCAGAACCGTGTTCCGAAGCCGCTTGAGGGAGCAGCACATCTCCGTAGGCCCAAAAAGAAAAGATCGTGATTCCGTAGATAAAAATCAAAAAAGCGAACATCAACTTTCCATTGAGGTTGTTGTCTGAATCATCCGCAACTTGAGTATTTACTTTTTTTGGCTGAGAGAGTTCAAAAATCTTGGTGATTTGCCAGATTGCAATGGCAATCAAAACAAGTACAGTAAGTATCAAAAATATATTCATTTACCTTTTCGATTTATTTTTAATAATGAAAACGTTCACTCTCTCCCATGTAGGGATCTCCTTTAGCGAGTAGCGGGGCTTTTGTTAATTCTTTGAAAACAATAAAGATGAATAATCCAAAAAAGAAGAAAAATCCTCCAATTTCTGCAGCCCCAATAAACCATTGATCTCCAACAGCTGATGGCATAATCATATTAAAAACATCCATATAGTGTCCAAGTATAATGACAATTCCAGCCATTACGATAAAATAATTGACTCGCTTATAATCACTATTCATCAAAATGAGTAGAGGAAAAATAAAGTTCATCACAAGCATTCCAAAGAAAGGCAGATTATAATCTTCAATACGCGTAATAAAATAGGTTACCTCTTCTGGAATATTGGAATACCATATCAACATAAATTGTGAAAACCATAAATAGGTCCAGAAAACACTGATTCCAAACATGAATTTTCCAAGATCATGAATATGGCTGTCATTGACAAATTCCAAATACCCTTTTGATTTTAAATAAATGGTGATTAATGCAATCGTTGTAATCCCTGAAACAAACATACTGGCAAAAACATACCATCCAAATAACGTACTAAACCAGTGAGGGTCTATCGACATAATCCAGTCCCAAGACATGATAGATTCTGTTACAATGTAAAAGACGAGAAAGGCTGCAGAGATTCTAAAATTCTTTTTGTGGTTTGAAATGTCATCAGCCGTATCCTGAGCAAGAGAAAACTTTCTCGAGAAATACCGGTAGAGTGTCCACCCCGAAAGGTAAAAAAACGCTCTTAAGAGAAAGAAAGGTGTATTTAAAAAACCTGTTTTACCTGCAATTAATTTATCGTGAGCTACCACCTCAGGATCCATCCAAATAAAAAGATGATTCAGGTGCATCCCTGAGAGTGCTAATAATACAATTACAATAATACCGCCAGGAAGCAGATAAGCTGTAATTCCTTCCATGACTCTGAAAAGAACAGGTGACCATCCCGCTTGAGCAGCACGCTGTATCGCATAAAAAGCCAATGTCCCCAATGAAATCATAAAAAAGAAGAATGCCGCTACATATAAGGCAGCCCAAGGTTTATTGCTCAGCTGATGGAATACATGTTCGTCATGCGCTGCATCATGGGTATTTTCATGAGAAGGGGTAGTATGAGTCTCCACTTCATGGGTCTCTGCTGAGGCGTGAGAACCCGCCGTGCTGTCATCGGAATCATGAGAGGAACCATGACCTTCTCCATGACTTGCAGTAACGATGGCTTTGGCTTCTTCTACGGTTTTAGGTGCAATTAAAAAGCCATAAACTAATCCCATAAAGCCTATTGCCATAAAAGTAAAAGCTAAATTTCTAAGTTTATTTGGAAAGGTATACGTCATTGTTCTCTTCAATATTATTTAACTAATTTACTTCTCAATTCCATCACGTGCTGGGCAATTTGCCAGCGCTCTTCTGCATTGACTTGGCCTGCGTGAGAGCCCATTGCATTTTTACCATACATCAGGACGTGGTAAATACTTCCAGAGGTGATGTCACGATCTGCATAGCTGGGCACCCCAAGAAATTTCTCTCTGGTCATGAGTATCCCTTGACCGTCTCCTTTATTGCCATGACATACGGCACAATAAATTCCATAAAGTTCTTTTCCTGTTGCACTATTTTCAGCTGTTGCTTCTAAAGGGGATTTTAAATCCGCTTTTGCCGCTTCATATCCTTCATTTGTATCCGGATAGTCATAAGGTTCCCAACCTCTCGCTACCGAGCCCGCTACTGGGAGCTGTGCTTCTATACCATTGGCAAATGCATCTGAATCAGCATAGGTCTCATAACCAACAGGTTCGTACATATTGGGAAAGTATTGGTAATTGGGCTTTGAAGGGTCAAAGCATGACTGCATTACCATTAAAACAATTACTACGAGTATTAAGCCCCTATAATTCATTTATTCTGACTTTTCGATTATGGATAATTCTATTGCCCCTGATTTTTTTAATAATTTTTCAAGTTCTTTCTGATTATCATGAATTTCAATCTCAACGAGAAATTTATCATCCGTTGTGAGTGGATTTGGATTTTCAGCTTCTTTGAAAGGCCATAATTTGCTTCTCAAATAAAAAGTAATCACCATGAGGTGTGCAGCAAAAAATACGGTCATTTCAAACATAATAGGAACAAAAGCGGGCATATTTTCTAAATAGGAAAAGCTGGGCTTTCCTCCAATATTCTGTGGCCAGTCTTCAATCATGATAAAATTCATCATGGCTACGGCAACACATAGACCGATACAGCCGTATATGAAGGCCATAATGGCAATTCGTGTTTCTTCTAAGCCTAGCGCTTTGTCTAATCCATGGACTGGAAAAGGGGTATAGACCTCTTCGATGTGATAATGCTCAGAACGGATTGTTTTGACCGCACTTAAAAGCACGTCATCGTCATCATAAAGGGCGTGTACTACTTTATTACTCATGAGTTACCGTCTCTTAATTTTTTATACTTCTCTCCAGAAGATTTGAGTATTGTTTTTACCTCTGCCTGTGCAATAACAGGGAAAGTACGTGCATACAATAGGAATAATACAAAAAAGAAACCTATTGTACCTATAAAAATCCCTATGTCCACAAAAGTGGGAGAAAACATGGTCCATGAGGAAGGCAAATAATCACGATGTAATGAGGTCACAATAATTACAAAACGCTCAAACCACATACCAATATTAACAACAATAGAGATGATAAACGAAAACATAATATTCGTTCTTAGTTTTTTAAACCACATAAACTGTGGGGAAAATACATTACAGGTCATCATTGACCAGTAGGCCCACCAGTAAGGTCCTGTTGCTCTATTCAAGAATGCGTACTGTTCGTACTCAACTCCAGAATACCAAGCAATAAAAAGCTCTGTAATATAAGCGACTCCCACTATTGATCCAGTGATCATAATGACAATATTCATGAGCTCTATGTGCTGTACTGTAATATAGTCTTCTAAATGAGAAACTTTACGCATGATGATGAGTAGTGTATTTACCATTGCGAATCCAGAGAATATGGCTCCTGCCACAAAGTAAGGTGGGAAAATAGTAGTGTGCCAGCCGGGAATTACAGAAGTGGCGAAGTCAAAAGATACAATGGTATGAACAGACAGTACAAGCGGTGTTGCCAGTCCTGCTAAAACAAGGGAAACTTCTTCAAAACGCTGCCAGTCTTTGGCACGTCCTGACCACCCAAAACTCAATAAACTGTATATTTTTTTCTGAAAAGGCAATGCCGCACGATCTCGGATCATTGCAAAATCCGGTAGTAGCCCCGTCCACCAAAATACTAAGGAAACAGTAAGGTAGGTTGATATTGCAAAAACATCCCATAGCAAAGGAGAATTGAAATTTACCCAGAGCGAACCAAATCCATTGGGTATCGGCAATACCCAATAGGCTAACCAAGGTCTTCCCATATGAATAATAGGGAATAAGCCTGCTTGAATCACAGAAAAAATAGTCATGGCCTCCGCAGAGCGGTTGATCGCCATACGCCATTTCTGTCTAAATAATAGGAGAACAGCGGAAATCAGTGTTCCGGCATGACCAATACCTACCCACCAAACAAAATTGGTAATGTCCCAGGCCCAACCTACAGTCTTATTGAGACCCCAGGTTCCTATTCCAGTCGAAATTGTGTATATAATACAACCTACACCCCATAATAAAGCGGTCAGTGCAATACCAAATACAATCCACCACTGTTTATTTGCAGCTCCCTCAACAGGTGCAGCAACATCAATAGTAACATCGTGATAGGACTTATCTCCTGTTACAAGCGGTTTTCTAATGGGTGCTTCGTAGTGCGATGCCATAGGTTTTTATTCTTCGTTATACCTTATCGTCCGTATTTCTAACTTTTACTTGATACATTACATTTGGTTTTGTACCGACGTGTTCTAATAAATGATACATGCGGTCCCCTTCATGTAATGCAGCAACTTTACTCTTTTTATCATTGAGGTCACCAAAGACCATTGCTCCAGTTGTACAGGCATTAGAACAAGCTGTTTGGAATGTACCGTCTTTAATTTCTTCTCCTTTTAATTTGGCATCAAGAATTGTTTTCTGTGTCATTTGAATACAGAGCGAACATTTTTCCATCACGCCTCGAGAACGAACCACCACATCTGGGTTTAGTACCATACGGCCTAAATCATTATTCATGTGGTAATCAAACTCGTCATTTTTATTATATAAGAACCAATTGAAACGACGTACTTTATAAGGACAGTTATTGGCACAATAACGCGTTCCTACACAGCGGTTATAAGCCATATGGTTTTGACCTTGTCTCCCATGGGAACTCGCTGCAACTGGACAAACTGTTTCACAAGGTGCGTGATTACAATGCTGACACATCACGGGCTGAAAAGCCACTTGGGGATTAGCAGCAGCCTGCTCCATCTCGCCAAATGTATTTAATGAATCGCCTATGCCTGAGATTTCTTCTTTCGTTTGGTTATCTCCTTCAAAGGAAGTAGCGGAAGAATAATAACGGTCAATTCGCAACCAATGCATATCTCGTGATCTTCTTACTTCACGCTTACCTACTACAGGTACATTGTTCTCTGCATGACAAGCCACTACGCAAGCGCCACAACCTGTACAGGCATTGAGATCAATAGAAAGGTTAAAATGGTGTCCAATACTTCGATCAAATTCTTCCCACATATCTACTTCAGGAGAAGTAACATCAAACTCAATATGATTTTTTGAAACTTGAGGGGTAGGATTCCAGTATTTTTTATCCTGGGTATTAAAAATTTCTAAAGTAGTCTCTTTGACAATGTCGCCACGACCCATTAGTGTATTGTGCAACTGAACACAGGCAAATTCGTGCTCACCTGAGTCTGACTTGAGGGTCACCTCTTGAATACGTTCAAAATTGTGATAGAGTTCATAGGCATTTACCCCCGTTTGCATTTCTTTTTTGAGTCCCATACGCGGACCATAACCGAAAGCCAGTCCTACAGTGCCTTGGGCTTGTCCAGGCTGAACAACAACTGGGACTTTTAGTGTTTTTCCTTGCACACTAACAGCCGCATAACTTCCATTTAAAGCCCCATTAGAGGTATTCGTATTTGTTAATCCCAAGGCTTTAGCATCGGTCATGGAAATGGTTAAATAATTATCCCAACTGACTCTTGTAATTGGATCTGGAAATTCTTGAAGCCAAGGATTATTGGCTTGCTGACCATCACCCATACCCGTCTTGGAATATAATACCAGACTCATACCGGATGTTGAGGCTGTTTTTAAATCCGTTGTATCAAGAGTAGTAAGATCAGGATTGATAGGCTCTAGCTGCTCAGCCTCTATTGAAAAATAGCCGTCGTGCAAAGCCTTACTCCAAGAAGAACCATCTAGAATAGATTCATTCCAGTGGTTCTTGATTTCATCGTAATACTTGGTATTTTGACCCGCTAAACGCAGCAATACATCCTGAAATTGTTGTGTATCAAATAAAGGGCGAATTGTGGGCTGTGCCAACGCAAAATGACCTGATTTAAATTGATAGTCTCCCCAAGATTCTAGATAATGAGGTGTGGCCGCTACAAATCTTGAAGCCGCAGCTGTTTCATCAAGTTTTGAAGTAAAGCTTAATGAAAATTCGAGGTTTTGTATCGCCTCAGCTAAGGCTTTCCCGTTTGGTGTTGTAAATACTGGATTTACACCTACTGTAATTAATCCACTTACTGTGCCAGATGTAATAGATTCAAGAGCCTGTTGGACTGCTTTAGCCTCTCCTTGTCTAATGAGTTTAGGAGATTCAGGTTGAAAGGCTTTGCTTTTCAGTTGCGTATTTAAAGCAAGTATAACCGCTTGTGCCGTATCGTCTTCGATCCCAGAAACAATTACCCCATCGGCTCCCGCATTTGTGAGTGCTGCAAGTGCTTGGTCGGCCATCGGCTTTAAGCCTTCCGCAAGTTGACCAGCTGAACCCAAAACAAGACGGTCATAGAAATAGGCTAAAATATTTTTTTGGTCTGCAGGTGTACATGGCATACGGTAATCTGCATTGGCACCCGTCAGTGATAAATTAGATTCAAAGTGAAAATGCTTTGACATAGCTGCTTTGCCAGCTACTCCTCTGGGTGTTTTGGCATGCGCATATCCTTTTGCATAGCCGCCACCTTGCCAATCTCCTAGAAAGTCTGCATCTACAGAAACTATCGCTTTGGCTTTTGAAAAATCATAATCTGCTAGGGCTCTTTTGCCATAATAAGCTTCGTAAGCATTGAGGGCAGCATCACATGAAATAGCGTCATAAGTTAGAGGACGTATATTTGGATAAGCAGCAATAAAATCACCGATAATCTTTTGCGTGGTAGGACTTGGCAATGTGGGTGTTATAAGGAGAATTTCTTTATTAGTAGCAGCTAGTGCTTTAAGCATAGCCCCTACCTGTAAATAAAAATCATCCCACGATATATCTTCACCATTTGCTAAAGGACCCTGTAAACGAAGTGTATCATAGAGCGACAAAACAGAAGCGTGTACTCGGGCATTTGCAATTCCCATTGTTGGGGCTTCTGGATTACTTTCAACCTTTATCGGTCTGCCTTCTCTGGTTTTGATTAATATACTGCCAAAGTCAAATCCGTCCGCTATACTCGTTGCGTAGTAATTGGCAATACCAGGGCGTATTCGTTCTGGCTGAACCACATAGGGTACTGATTTGATTACAGGACCCTCACAAGCTGCAAGTGTAGCAGCAGCTGTACTAAATCCAACATATTTTAAAAAATCTCTTCTTGAAGTACTGCTCTCTTCCAAGGTTTTTTCATCGCTTAGAAAATCTTCTGGAAGCTTAGATACAAATTCGTTGTGTTCTAATTTTTGAACTGTTTCATTAGAAGGATCTAATTGAGCAATATTTTTCCAATAAGTTTTGTTTGATGCCATATACTTTTTTTGATCGCTCATTAATAGTGACATTTACCACATTCTAGCCCGCCCATTTGAGCGACTGTAAGTTTTTCTACCCCGTACTTTTTAGAGAGTGCTTCATGAATTTTTGCATAGTATTCATTGCTCTCTACTTTCACATTAGTTTCTCTGTGACAGTTTATACACCATCCCATAGTTAGAGGGGAGTATTGATACATAATTTCCATTTCTTCTACGGGACCATGACATTTTTGACAAGCAATCTCGCCGACCTCAACATGCTGTGCATGATTGAAATAAACAAAGTCTGGTAGATTATGAATCCTTACCCATTTAACAGGCTGCGTTTCACCTGTATAGCTTTGGTTGGTTTCATCCCAGCCTACTGCTGCATATAATTTTTTGATTTCTTTGGTATAGAAGTCTTTGGTATACCCATTTTCAAGATCTTCTTCTCCATTGTATTCTGCGATATTTCTATGACAGTTCATACATACATTGAGGGATGGAATGCCAGAGTGCTTAGAAACACGAGCTGAAGAGTGGCAATATTTACACTCAATTTGATTAGCCCCTGCGTGAATTTTATGGGAGTAGTGGATGGGTTGAACAGGCATATAACCTTGGTCTACACCAACCTGCATAAAGTAACCATAGACAAAATAGGCACTACTCAAAAGCAGGAGTACGACCGTTACAATTATCAAAAATTGATTTTGTGCAAAAGAAACCCAAATGGGTGTTCTTTTGATTTTAGGTTCTGGTTGGATATCAACCCCACTTGCTGCTGCAATTCTTAAAAGTGTCTTTTGCACCAAGAAGAGCATAATAATGAGAATAAGGAAAACCAAAGCGAGTGCCCCGATAATAATGGTATTACTGAGGCTTGAGCCCGCCGACTGTGTTGCAACTGCACCAGCAGTAGCAGCGGCAGCAACAGGAGCTGGAGGTGTATAATCGGTATAGGCAATAATATTGTCAATATCCTCATTGGAGAGTTGGGGGAAAGAGGTCATCACAGAACCATTATACTCTTCATAGATGGCTACAGCCTGAGCATCACCAGACTTAACCATGGCCGTACTGTTTTTTATCCAGCTGTAAAGCCATTCCCTGTCGTATTTTGCGGAAACTCCCTGAAGTGCTGGACCAACGGCTCTCTTATTCAGCTTATGACAAGCTGCACAATTGGCATTAAATAATTTCTTACCGGCTTGAACGGCCGCATCCTCTTGAGCAAAGGCTCCTGAAGGAAATAAAAAACCAATAGAAAGGATTAAAGCAGGTAGTACAAATTTGAACTGATCCTTACTCTTATAAAGCTGAAAAAGGTGTTTTATGAAATCCAAATGATAAGTTCTAAAATCCGTAACAAATTTAATTCATAGACCGCTTATTACAGAGTGTTTAAATCAAGATTTTAATAATTTATAATGATTCTAAATAAATAAATTGATTTGTTAAATAATAGTACTTTTAAAAATAAAAATTTGTTTTTTTGCACTATGAAAAAATCAACTTGGAACCCGCTATTTTTGGTGCTTTTTACGCTTAATGGTGCATTAAGTTTTGGTCAAGCCACAAATTTGATTGTTAAACAAGACCCTCGAATTGATAGCTTGCTAGCCATAAAGATTGAACTAGATCGTGCGCGTTTTGCCAATAGCTATTTCACATTACAATTGTACTATGGTGATCTTAAAACCGCTGAAGTTCTTCTTGATAGCGCTAAAAATATCTACCCTCACCTTCCTGTTGAATTGAGTTTTGAAACACCAAATTACAAAGTACAAGCAGGTCGATTTAAAGATAAAATCAGGGGCCTAAAGACCTTAGATACCGTAAAACGTAATTTTCCTTCTGCTTTTTTACTTACAAGAAGGGAAGAGTAATTTAGAGTGATTTCTTTACAGCAACTTCTTGGAAACATTCCAGTACATCTCCTACTTTAATGTCGTTGTAGTTTTTTACCTGGAGTCCGCAATCGTATCCTTTTGAAACCTCTTTCACATCGTCTTTAAAACGCTTGAGCGATACCAGCTCCCCTGTAAAAATCACAACACCCTCACGGATAATTCGAATCCCTGAGTTTCTAAAGATTTTGCCATTGGTAACCATACAGCCTGCAATCGTTCCGATTTTTGATATTTTGAAGGTTTCTCTTATTTCAGCATTTCCTGTAATTTCCTCTTTCATTTCAGGTGAAAGCATTCCTTCCATTGCATCTTTAACATCATTTATAGCGTCATAGATAATTGAATAAGATCGGATATCAATTTCTTCTTTGTCTGCAATAGCGCGTGCATTGCCCATAGGACGTACATTAAAGCCAATAACGATTGCGTCAGAAGCTGAGGCCAATAGCACATCAGATTCTGTAATCGCTCCAACTCCTTTATGGACAATATTGACTTCAATTTCTCCTGTAGATAACTTTTGTAATGAGTCTGTAAGTGCTTCTACAGAACCATCTACATCTCCTTTAAGAATAATGTTTAATTCTTTAAATTCTCCTAAGGCAATGCGCCTTCCAATTTCATCGAGTGTAATATGGCGTTGTGTCCTTACACTTTGCTCTCTTAAAAGTTGCGTCCTTTTAGCAGCAATCTGTTTGGCTTCTCTTTCATCTTCGAGTACATAAAAAGTGTCCCCCGCTTGAGGTGCTCCATCTAGTCCTAGAATAGATACAGGCGTTGAAGGAGGGGCCTCTTTGAGATTTACTCCCCGTTCATTAAAAATGGCTTTCACTTTTCCGCTTTGTTTTCCTGCCAAGAGATAATCTCCCATCTTAAGAGTCCCATTCTGTATCAGTATCGTAGAAACATACCCCCGCCCTTTATCTAAAAAGGCTTCAACTACTGTCCCTTTAGCAGCTCTACTGGGATTTGCTTTAAGTTCAAGAAGCTCTGCTTCAAGTAATACTTTTTCTAAAAGTTCATTGACTCCTGTTCCTTTTAAAGCTGAAATATCGTGGGATTGGACTTTTCCTCCCCAATCTTCAACCATCAGATTCATACCCGCTAAAGCTTCTTTTATTTTATCGGGATTTGCATTCTCTTTATCTATTTTATTAATCGCAAAAACAATTGGGACTCCTGCAGCTTGGGCATGGCTTATCGCTTCTTTGGTCTGCGGCATAATGTTATCATCTGCGGCGATAACGATAATTGCAATATCTGTGACTTGGGCCCCTCTGGCTCTCATGGCTGTAAATGCCTCATGACCAGGGGTATCTAAAAAAGTAATTTTTTGGCCATTCTCTAAGGTCACTCCATAAGCACCAATGTGTTGGGTGATTCCTCCAGACTCTCCAGCAATTACATTTTCTTCTCTTATATAGTCTAAGAGAGAGGTTTTTCCGTGATCGACATGTCCCATTACAGTAACAATCGGAGCTCTAGGCTTTAAGTCTGCTTCTGAATCTGCTTCTTCCTTTATATTTTCTTCTAGTTCTGCTTTCTCAAAAGTTACCTCATAGCCAAATTCATCTGCAACTATACTTAAAGTTTCGGCATCTAAACGTTGATTCATTGTAACCATAATGCCTAAACTCATACAAGTGGAGATGATATCGGTAGAAGTGATATTCATCATGGTGGCGATTTCCCCAACGGTAATAAATTCCGTTACACGTAATACTTTACTTTCCGCTTCAATTTGCGCCAATTCTTCTTCTGACTTTTGACGGTGCTGGACTCTTTTGTCCCTTCTGTATTTTGCCCCTTTTGATTTAGAAGATTTCCCTTGTAGCTTTTCTAGTGTCTCGCGTATTTGCTTTTGCACTTCCTCCTCTGAAGGCTCCTCTTTTTTTATAGTAGGGGGTGCATTTCGCTTTGGCTTATGAGTGCTTTGCGTCGTATTGTTTTTCTGTGAAGAGGGTTTTACATCTTTACTAATGCGTTTACGTTTGCGTTTACGCGCTTCTTCTACTGTTTTTTCCTTTTTGTTTACTTCTTCTAGATTGATAGTCTGACCTGTTTTCTTGGGTCCAGTAAGTTTAGTATATTGGGTTTGAAGCGTCTCATTTTCTTCCTTACCTTCCTCCGAAGCAGTGTCAGGGGGTGAAACTACAGTTACTTCTGAATCGGGAGAAGGAGATTGCTCTTCTTGTTGCTCCGTTGAACTTGATGGTTCTTCTGTAGGTGGCTCAACAGCTGGCTGAACCTCTTCTTTTTTTGCGGCCGGTCTATTGAGCGACTCTAAGTCTATTTTGCCCAATGTTTTGGGTTTTTCTAAGGCTACTTTATTTGTTTTTAGTGCCTCTCTCTGTGCAAATTGTTCTTGGCGTTCCTGTTCCTTTTTCTCCTGAATAATTCGAAGTGTTTCTTTTTCCTTTCGTTTCTCTTCACTTACTTCATGAGAAGCTACTTTTTTAGATTTATCTGTCTCAAATTCATCTAAAAGAGTAGTGTAAACCTCTGTAGAAATTTTTGTTGTGGGACGCGCATCGATTTCGATTCCCTTTTGATTCAGAAATTCAACAGCACGATCAAGGGAAATATTGAGTTCCCTTAATACTTTATTGAGTCGAATACTGGGTTGGTCTGCCATATAATTGTTTCTGTTTGTAAAAATAGGAATTATTTTCTCCCTTCTATTCTTCAAATTCTGCTTTCAGGATTTCCAGCACTTCTTGAACAGTTTCTTCTTCAAGATCGGTACGCTTGATTAAGTCTGATTTATCTAACTCTAAAATACTTTTTGCTGTATCCAATCCAACTTTTTTGAATTCATCTATAATCCACTGTTCGATTTCATCGCTAAATTCTTTTAATTCGATGTCTTCTTCCACGCCTTCTCTAAAGACATCAATTTCATAGCCTGTTAATTTTCCTGCTAAACGGATATTAGTTCCTCCTTTTCCTATCGCTTTTGATACCTCTTCGGGGTTAAGGATGACTTCAACTCGCTTATTTTCTTCATCGATTTTGAGTGAATTTACTTTAGCGGGGCTTAAGGCTCTAGAAATAAATAACTGAAGGTTATTGGTGTAGTTTATCACATCAATATTTTCATTTCCTAATTCGCGCACAATACCATGTATACGCGATCCTTTCATCCCTACACAAGCGCCTACAGGATCAATTCGATCATCATAAGAGTCTACCGCTACTTTCGCTTTTTCACCTGGAATTCTAACCGCCTTTTTAATGGTTATTAGACCATCAAATACTTCCGGTATTTCTTGCTCAAATAATTTCTCTAGAAAGATCGGCGAGGTACGTGATAATATAATTCGAGGTTTATTGCCTCTTAATTCAACAGACTCAATAATCCCTCTTACATTATCTCCTTTTCTAAAGAAATCACTGGGAATTTGTCTGTCTTTGGGTAAAATGATTTCATTTCCGTCGTCATCCAAAAGGATAATTTCACGGTTTCGAATATGATGTACTTCAGCAGTAAAGAGATCTCCCTCACGGTCTTTGAATTGCTTAAAGATATTGGTACTGTCATGTTCGAAAATTTTGGCTACCAAATTTTGTCGTAAGTACTGTATAGATCGTCGTCCTAAGTCAACGAGTTTAACTTCCTCTGAAACGTCTTCTCCTACCTCAAAATCAGGTTCAATTTTGCGCGCCTCAGACAGCGCAATTTCTTGATTTTCATCTTGGACATTTCCATCTTCAACAACGATTCGGTTTCTCCAAATCTCTAAATCTCCTTTATCTGGATTGATGATGATATCAAAATTTTCATCTGATCCAAATTTGCGTTGAAGCGTGTTTTTAAATACATCTTCAAGAATAACCATCAGTGTTACCCGATCAATGAGTTTATCATCTTTAAACTCTGAAAAAGAATCAATTAAAGCTAAATTTTCCATATTCCAATACTAATTAGTTAACTAAAACCTTCGCACTTTTTATTTCTTGATACGAAAGTATTTCTTTTTTGATTACCGTTTGTTTTCCTTTGCCTACAGGCTTGGGTTCTCTTTGTTTCCATTCAAGGGTAAAATCCGTTTCGGTTGCTGCCGTCAAAACCCCTTCTAGGGTGGGTTCTGAGTCGCGTTCCACACGAAGTTTTCGCCCTATATTTTTTGTATACTGCCTTCTGTTTTGGAGTGGATTTCCCACTCCTGCAGAAGCAACTTCTAAAGAAAAATCTTCTGTTTCTCGATCTAAATTATGCTCGATAGACCGACTTATTTCGATGCAGGTCTTCAGATTTACACCCTGATCACCGTCGAGGAGGATGCGGATGTGGTGGTCCGAAGAAATCATGCATTCAATTAAAAACAAATCCGTTCTGTCCCGCAAAGCGGCTTCAATCAGATCGTTAATTTTATCTTCAAATGTCATCTAAAAAAAAAGGGGACTTAATCGTCTCCTCTGTTTTTGTTAGCAGAATGTGTGCAAATATATAATATTTCAACGAATATGCGAAAGCGTTTGTTTTAGAAATAACCAGAAGTTTAAAGGGCCACAAATTAGCATAATAAACAATGGCGCCTAAGCGAAATTAATTCGTCCCGTATTTTCGTTCTTACTGACAGAATCATTCTTTAAAAATTTTTACTTTTAAGGGCTATGAATTCAAATTCACCTCAATCAGGTTTATCTTTTTCAAAATTTATTAAAAAGGAGTTGACTCCTTTTGAACGCTTATTTGAAATTTTCAAAGAACTCATCACCCATACATCAGGGGATTTTGACGAAGCCATTGAATGGCTCAGAGCACTCGATAAAGAGTATCAACTTACTGATGAGGAATATACAATAGATGATTTTATTGAAGACCTCAAACAAAAAAATTACATCCGACCCAAACCTCAACAGGGAGGAAATGGACAGGGAGAAGGCTATGCATTAACTCCCAAAACAGAAAAGTTATTACGTGAATATGCACTTAAGCAAATCTTTGGCAACCTAAAAAAAACTTCGGCGGGGAATCACAAAACTAAAAATTCAGGTATTGGACAAGAATTTACTGGAGAATTTAAGTCGTATCAGTTTGGTGATCCGCTTGAAAAAATTGCAATGACTGAAAGTCTAAAAAATGCACAGATCAGAAGTCTAGACAGTGACTTTACTTTACAGGACCAAGACTTGGTAGTGGAAGATGCCTTTTTTAAAACACAAATGAGCACAGTACTCATGATAGACATCAGTCACAGTATGATTTTATACGGTGAAGACCGAATTACTCCAGCAAAAAAAGTGGCCATGGCCTTAGCAGAACTTATCACTACCCGCTACCCTAAAGATACGCTTGACATTCTTGTATTTGGAAATGATGCCAGACAAATTCCGCTTAAAGACCTCCCTTATTTAGAAGTAGGGCCCTATCATACCAATACCGTAGCTGGCCTCGAACTGGCGATGGACCTTCTGAGGCGAAAGAAAAATACGAATAAGCAAATTTTTATGATTACTGACGGAAAGCCAAGTTGCTTAAAACTTCCAGACGGTAGTTATTATAAAAACAGCGTAGGGCTAGACGAAGGTATCGTAGAAAAATGCTATACCATGGCACGTAGAGCCAGAAAGCTACACATCCCTATCACAACCTTTATGATCGCACAAGATCCCTACTTACAGCAATTTATAAGAACATTTACAGAAGCCAACCAAGGAAAGGCATTTTTTACTGGACTTAAAGGTTTAGGAGAAATGATTTTTGAAGACTATGAAAAAAACAGAAAAAAACGCTTAGAATAAAATGCAATGAAAAGAGAAAAAATCAAAACTTTAGGCGCGTTAGTCCAAGCCGGATACCAATCCAAAACCATACAGCAAGAACTCGCTGATAACCTAAAAGAACAATTAAAAAAAGGGATTCCAAGTTTTGAAGGGCTTATTGGTTATGAAAATACAGTGATTCCAGATGTTGAACGTGCCATACTTTCCGGGCATAATATTAATTTATTAGGGCTGAGGGGTCAAGCAAAAACGCGACTTGCAAGACAATTAACCCATTTATTAAATGAATGGGTTCCCGTTGTGGAAGGCTCTGAAATAAATGACGATCCCTTAGAACCAATCAGTAGAGAAGCCAAAGCCCTAATAGCGAAAAAAGGAAATGCTACTCCCGTTAGTTGGTTACACCGAAGTGAGCGTTTTTATGAAAAACTCGCCACGCCAGATGTTACCGTAGCTGACCTAATCGGAGATGTAGATCCAATCAAAGCGGCGAACCTCAAATTGTCTTATGCAGATGAACGGGTAATTCACTTCGGGATGATTCCCCGAGCACATCGCTGTATTTTTGTTCTTAATGAACTCCCCGACTTGCAAGCGAGAATCCAAGTTGCACTCTTCTCTATCCTCCAGGAAAAAGAAATACAGATAAGAGGATTTAAACTGCGCTTTCCTGTACAACCTTTATTAATTTTTACTGCCAATCCTGAGGACTATACCAACAGAGGGAGTATTGTGACCCCACTAAAAGATAGAATTGGCTCACAAATTCTTACGCATTATCCGCATACCCGAGAGATTGCAAAACAAATTACAAAACAAGAAGCCCACGCTGCTGAAGCACAAGCTTCTGATATTTATATCCCTGAATTGGCGCGAGATATCTTGGAACAAATTAGCTTTGAGGCTAGAAAAAGCGATTATGTAGATGGAAAAAGTGGAGTAAGTACCCGTATGAGTATCACTGCTTTCGAAAACTTAATCTCTACGGCAAAAAGAAGAATACTCATCAGCGGTGAATCAAAAACAAGCCTGAGAATGGCTGACTTCTTGGGGATCATTTCTGCATTAAATGGTAAAATCGAACTCGTCTATGAAGGAGAGCAAGAAGGGGCAGCGCAAATTTCCTATCACTTGATAACCCAGGCTGTCAAAACCTTATTCTCAGACTTTTTCCCTGAAATAAAAAAACTAGAAAAACCTGATGAAGTTGGTCCTTATGACGAATTATTAGGCTGGTTTTTTAAAGACAATGAACTCTTTTTGGGTGATACATTAAAAGACAAAGAGTATAAACTCCTTTTAGATGGACTTCCAGGAATTAATGCGCTCATGACACAATATCAACCTAAGTGTAAAGCGGAAGACCGATATTTCTATATTGAATTTTTATTATGGGGATTAGAAGCTTATAAGAAGCTGAATAAATACAGAACACTTGAGGGATTTCAGTTTAAAGACTCCCTTGGCAGTTATATCAGTAAGCTGTAATAAAAAACCCGCTTAAAAGCGGGATATTTTATTAAACGCATCAGTCGAGTTCAAAATAATGAATCTCTTTAAAGTCTGATAATTGAACAGCTTCTATCTGTGTCTTTAATTCCTCCCAATGCTTTTTATAAAAAGCATTTGTCTGTTCTAGGGCGGCTTTTAAATCCGTTTGTGCGTGGGACAGTAGCTCTTCTTCTGTAGCAGTAATCCCTGAGGGTCTGGAACGTATATAGCGACTGGCACTATACAAACGTCTGACTACACTACTTTCAGGGTTTCTGACTATACCTTGGCGTTTGTCTTCTTTTCCTAAAAAAGTATCGAGGAGGCTGTCTATCTGTTTACTTCGCTTTGAAATCAAATCAAGCAATTCTTTATTCGCTTCTTTATCCTTTTTTTCTATTCTTTTTTGATAGCTGCTTATTGTCTTTTTACTTGATTTTAATTGCTCAACAGCGGCTGTTGTATGGGCCGTAAGTGCTTCTATTTTTTTCGCATAATCATAACGCGCTGAAAGGGCCTGATCTGTAATCGCTAGGCGCGGATCTTTCTCAACAACCACCTCACTTTCTGAACTTGTATTTCCACTTTCTAATACAAGGCGGTAAGTTCCTGGTTTTACATTTACACCTCTGGGTTCTACTTTACTTTTTCGGTCACTTCTACTCGGGCTGTTTACCCCTTTTTCATTAAGCGACCAATACCACCTGTGAAAGCCTGTTTTCTCGGGTGCTTTTCTCTTAAGTGTTCTGATCTGTCTTTCACCGTCTAAAATTTTAAGTGTAAGTGAATCCTTTTTTCGCGCTTCTGTTGCCGTATAAAAATAGGTCAACATACTCCCCGATTTTCTATTTTCAGCATTGAAAAGAGCATCTCCTCCAAAACGTGAACCCGTGGGTTGTTGGTAGGCAGCCAAATAAGCGGTAGGAGGATCAAATAGGTGGGACTCTTTTGTGATGAGCTCAGGATTTTGTGCAATGGCACGCAAAGGCCTGATATCATCTAGTACCCAAAGGGCTCTTCCAAATGTACCGATGACTAGGTCGTGTTCTCTGGGATGAATGACCAAATCTTTCGTCGATACTGTTGGAAAAACTTTTGCATCAAATTTAGTCCACTGAGTAGCACCATCTGTAGAGTAATACAGCCCATCATCTGTCCCTAAAAACAGAAGCTGATCGGTTTCTAGGTCTTCAACTATACTCAAGGCATAGCCAAATACATCTTTTTCGTCCACAATACGCTTCCATGTTTTTCCATAATTTGTCGTCTTAAAAACATAAGGTGCATAATTGAAGCGTCGGTAATCATTGGCTACCAATAAAGCGGTTCCTGCTTCTTTATTTGAAGCTTTAATTTGTGCAATCCAACTGCCCTGCTGAAGATCTTTTAGGTTTTTTGTTACTTCAGTCCAGCTTTTTCCTCCGTCAAGGGTAAGGTGAACCCTTCCGTCATCTGACCCTGTCCAAAGTAAGTCTTTTTGTAGTGGTGAAGGCTCAATAACCAATAATGTACAGTGGTTTTCTGCCCCTGTAGCATCTAAAGTGAGACCTCCACTTTCACTCTGTTTTTGTTTCTCTGGATCATTAGTCGTCAAGTCAGGGGAAATAACTTCCCAAGTAAGTCCTTTATCGGAGCTTTTGTGAACAAATTGACTTCCAAAATATACCGTACTATTATCAAAAGGATCTTGCCCTATGGCTGCATTCCAATTAAATCTTAAGTTGATATTAGGATCAGGATGTGTGGGGCGTACGGTATAATTATTTCCTGTTTGCCAATCATAACGCGATACATTTCCTTGCTGACTCATGGCGTATCCATAACGCGAATCATCTCGGTCTGGGACTACATCGAATCCATCTCCAAAAGCAATCTCTTGCCAGTAGGAGTTACGAATACCTTGGGCTTTCCAAATATAAGCAGGCCCTCTCCAGGAGCCATTGTCTTGCATCCCCCCATAGACATTATAAGGAAATTCATTATCAGTACTCACGTGGTAAAACTGCCCTACGGGGATATTATCAACAAAACGCCAAGAGGCTCCCCCATCACGCGTTATATTGAGTCCGCCGTCATTTCCGTCAATCATATAAGAACCATCTTCAGGATGTATCCACCAAGCGTGGTGGTCAGGATGCACACCATTATTTGCATTATAGGCAGGCATTAATTCTTTAAAGTTTTTACCCCCATCTTCAGAAATATTGACATAAGTGAATACTGTATACACTCGATTTTCATTCTGAGGGTCAACAAATAGGTCTGAGTAATAAAAAGGGCGGTTTCCTATTCCCGCTTTATCATTTACTTTGATCCACTTGTCACCTCCATCTGTAGATTTGTAAAGTGCATTTTTCTCTGATTCTACTAATGCATAAATAATATTCGGTTTATTGCGGGCAATGGCGAGTCCGATACGCCCAAGCTCTCCTTTTGGAAGCCCCTCATTAGCCGTTTTCTTTGACCAAGTTGCTCCTCCATCAATTGTGATATACAATCCACTGCCTTCACCACCTGACTTAAAAAACCAAGGGTTTCTTTTATGTTCCCACAAAGCAGCAATTAATTTATTGGGATTACTTGGGTCCATTATTAAATCTGCCGCTCCCGTAAGGGGGTTCGCATACAATATTTTATTCCAAGTTTTTCCACCGTCTGTCGTTTTAAAAACACCTCGCTCAGGATGAGCTCCCCAGGGGGCCCCTATAGCTGCCGCATAGACGGTATTCGGATTGCTAGGGTCAATGATAATTCTATGAATATGTCGGGTTTGTTCTAAACCCATGGCAGTCCATGTTTTGCCCGCATCTAAAGAACGGAAAATACCATAACCTCCATTTAAACTATTTCTCGGGTTTCCTTCCCCTGTTCCCACCCAGATCACATCCGGATTGGACTGCTGTATGGCTATGGCTCCAATAGAAGCTGTGACTTGATCTTCAAATAAAGGAGTCCATGCTACCCCTCCGCTAGAAGATTTCCATAAGCCCCCAGAGGCAGTTCCTACATAGATGATATCTCGCTTATTATTGACGACATCAATTGCCGTAACTCTTCCACTCATTCCTCCTGGTCCAATATTACGTGGAGCAATGCCTTTCATCCACTCAGGATTGATTTGCTGAGCGAATGTGAATTGTATAAAATAAAGTGCGATTAAAAGTATCCAATTTTTCATACGTCTTTTTTTTTTGGAAAGTACGAAATTTAGGAAAAGTATGACGGTTAAAATAACAACTTGTCTTTTTGATAACTAGTTTTTTTCTTTTTTGAAAATTTAAAATTTTTATCACTTCTTTACTGTTTTTTTTTCTTTTAAACATCTCCGAGCCCACGAAACACTGAGCGACTT